>NZ_JBCEBL010000040.1:0-68820 GCF_049472615.1 Azospirillum sp. 11R-A
GGCTGGCGCCAGCCGCCCCGTGCAGCGCAGGCGATCCGTTCGGCCCAGCGGGTGATCTGGAACGGCAGGCCGCCGTTGGCGTCGGCTTCCCGCAGGATCAGAACCCCGTCCAGGTTCAGCGCCTCGGCGCAACGGGCCAGTACTGCCGCCTGTTCGTCGCGGTGGAGATAAAGCAGGACATCCAGGATGACGATGGCCTCGCAGCGGGGCAGGTCGGTGTCGCGGATGTCGCCCTGGGTGACGGCCTCGCTGCCCAACGCCGCCCTGGCGATCCGTACCCGCTTGGGCGACAGCTCGACGCCCCTGGTGGCGAGGGCGGCCGGTGGAACGGGCCACTCCGCCGGCCAGCCGCCGCCGGCATGCCGGTCGGCCGCAGCGCGCAGCAATGCCGTCAGCACCCCCTGGCCGCAGCCGAGGTCGAGCAGACACCCGCGGGCGGGCAGCAGCGGGTGACTCAACAGGTGACGGAAGACGGGGTCGCCGGCCAGCTTGCCCTTGGCGAAATACCAGGCGTGGCGGCCGCAGGGACGATAGGGGCGGGCGGCGGCGGCGACCAGTTCGCGGAAGACGGCGTCAGTCATCGGCCACCACCTCCAGCGAAACCGCCCTCAACCCGCGGACGGCCAGGGTGTCGAGCAGGCGCGGCAGCACGGTCAGCACCACGGGCCGCCCATCGCCATTGCGGGCGGCGGAGCCGTCATGGAGCATCAGCAGGTCACCGGCGGCGAGACCGCAGGCAAGGCGCCGCTCCACTGCCAAAGGATCGCGCCGAACCGCGTCGTAGCCGCGCCGGGTCCAGGTCGCCAGACGCAGGCCAAGACCGGCGAGCACGGGGTCGAGCAGCGGATTGCGCAGGCCGGCGGGCGGCTTGAAGAAGCGCGGCGGCCGGCCGGCGAGAGCGGTCAGGATCCGTTGCGCTTCCCCCACCTCGCGGCGGATGGCGCCGATGCCCATGGCGGCGAAGCGGTGGGAATGGTGCCAGCTGTGGTTCTCCACCGTATGGCCGCGGCGGACGATGGCCTCGATCAGGCCGGGATGGCGGGCGGCACGGTCGGCGATGCAGAAGAAGCTCGCCTTGGCCTTCGCGCGGTCGAGCTGGTCGAGAACGGCAGGCGTCACCGCCGGATCGGGGCCGTCGTCGAAGCAAAGCCCGACCTGCCCGAGCCGGGCATTCTCCGCCGGCAGGCGGCGCAGGTTGGGGCCGAGCAGGCTGCTGCGCGGCCAAAGCCCGATGGCGCCGAGCAGAGCATGGTTTCCCACCAGCGCGGCCAACGCCCAGGGCCAGGCCGCGGGCACCACTGCAACCCCGGCCGCAGCGGCGGCGTGCAAAGCGGCCGATGCGCGCAGCAGCGGGGGCGGAGTCCAGCGCCGAGGCTCAGCCATGGCCGGCACCCTCCGGTTCTGCGGGCTGCTGCGGCCGGCCCAGAACCGCGGCGAAGGCAATGCAGAGGAAGGCGCCGATGGCCACCGTCATGCCGATGCCGTGCAGAACCGGGATGCTGGAAAGGGCCAGCGTGCCGAAGCCGATGACGGTGCAGAGATTGGCGATGACGACGGAGGCGACGGTGCGCTCGCGCAAGGCGGGTGATGGCTCCGGCCGCTCGAACAGCAGGGAATAGTTGGAGCCGACACCGACCACCAGCAGCAGCCCCACCAGATGGAAGATCGTCAGCGTCTGGCCCAGGGCGGTCACCAGCGCCATGGTGACGACCACCGCAGCCGCCAGCGGCATTACCGCCGCGACCAGCGAGCGGACTGACCGCAGGGCAAGGGCGAGCAGCAGCGTGATGGCGACGGCTCCCAGCAGGGCGAGGGTCAGCGCCTCCTGCCGGTAGGTACGATAGAGGCTGTCGGACTCCTCCTTCAGGTTCAGCAGGGTGGCGCCTTGTGCCGCCGGGTCGCCGGCCAGCCGGGCGGCAAGCGCCTTCGGGTCGGTGACGCCGCGCAGGGGCAGCATGGCGGTCCAGCCGGTGCCGCTGTGGACCAGCAGCGAATCGACCTTCAGCTTGAGGCTGGTGCCGTCCAGGCTGGCCGGGGTCAGCAGTGGCATGGTCCGCGCCTTCTCGGAATCGGCCAGGAACGGGGCGAAGGCGTCAGGGCGGAAGGGCAGCCCTTGCAGCGCCTCGGTCAGCGAGGCGCGCAACCGGTCGGGCGTCGGCAAGGCGGCCTGCCGGGCACGCTGGGCGGCTTGGCTCGGCAGGGTGTGGGCGGGGGACTCGTAGCCGGCGATCAGGCGGTCGCTGGTCATCGCCTCCAGCGGGGCGGCCAGCCGTTCGGCGGCGGCGAGCGCCTCCTCCACCGTGGCGGCGCCGGTCACCAGCAGATGGCCGGCGTCGGGGGCGCCGAGGTCGCGGCGCAGCGCCTCGTCCAGCCGCTGATCGGCCTCCGCCACCGGGCTGAGGCTGGACAGCTCTGCCGACCAGATGGCCGGGCCCTGATAGGCCAGCCATGCCAGGGACAGCAGCGTCGCCGCGGCCAGCGGCAGGCGCAGGGCAGGGGCGCCGCGGGTCAGGGCGGTCAACACCGGCGCCAGCCGAGCCGGACGTTCGGTCGCATAGCCGTCCGGCAACAGGGACGGCAGCACCCAGCGGGTGACGGCCAGCGCCACAACCAGCCCGGTGAGGGAAAACAGGCCCAACTGCGCCAAACCGCTGAAGCTGGAGAACAGCATCGTGCCGAACCCGACGACCGAGGTCGCCATGCCCAGCAGCACGGTCGGCCAGATGCGCCGAAGGGTGCGGTGCGCCGGGCTTCCCGGCTGCGTCTGGGTGAACAGGTAGATGGCGTAATCGACGCTCTCGCCCAGCAGGGTGACGCCGAAGCCCAGCGTGATGCCATGCACCGTGCCGAAGCCCAGCTCGACCGCCGCGATGCCGGCCAGCGTTCCGGTCGCCGCCGGCAGCAGCGACAGGGCGAGCACGCGCAAGGAGCGGTAGACCAGCAGCAGAATGCCGGCCACCAGAGCGGTGGCGACGATGGAGGACCGGGTGGCATCCGCCTCGATGCGGTCGCGGGTCTGGACCGAGAAGACCGCCGGTCCGGTCATCACTAGCCTTGCGGGGCCGGCCGCTCCGCGCGCCTCGTCGAAGGCGCCCTGAATCAATTCCAGCGTCTTCTGCTGGGCATCCATGTCGAAACCCGGAGCGGCGGTCTGGACCAGCAGCAGTGCCCGCGCTCCGTCGGCCGAGACCCAAACGCCGTCGCGGCTGGCCGGGCCGGCGGTGTCGCCCAGCATCCGGTCGGTCAGGCGCAGGATCTCGGCGGTGGGATCGGCGGGCAGGGCCTGCTTCAGGGCCATGCCCGCCGGCGACTGGAGAAGGCGCAGGTCGTTCTGCAAGGCGGCGTGCAGCCCCTCAACCGTGAAGCGGTCGGGGGTGACGCCGGGGCTCAGCAGATAGCGGTTGGTCCAGAGATAGGCGCCGTCGGCGCTGCGCCCCGTCCGCTCGCCATTCTCCACCGCGGCGACCAGCGGATTGCCGCGCAGCCGGGCGGCGAGCGCACGGCTGAGGCCGGTCAGGCGATCCGGCGCTTCGCCTTCGACGGCGACCAGGATCAGGCGGGAGACGACGCCGTCGCGCAGCTGGTCGACCAGCAGCTGCTGGGTGGCGGAGGGCGAGCGGGGCAGGAAGGCGGAAAGATCGGCGGTGACGGAGGTGCGCGCCACCAGCAGGCCGCAGACAACAAGCCCGGCCAGCCACAGCGCGATGTTCCACCTGCCCCGTCTCGCCGCAGCGGTCATGCCGGGTCCGGCTGGATGGTCATGACGGAGCGGTCGCCGTCGGCCTGGAGAAGCTCGATCCGGCGGATGCTGGCGTCGCGGCCGGCGATGTCGATGCGCTGGACAATCCTGCGCGCTTCCTCCGCCCGCGGCGTCAGCTGCATGCGCCAGTCCTGCAACGTGCCTTCCAGAACCACCTCGTAGAAGCGCATGACGGTCGGCACGTCGCCGCGCAGGGTGGAGCGGATGCTTTCCACATAGGTCTGGATTTCCGGCATCGATGACACCGACAGCGTGCGGGAGGCACCGTCGGCCTGGGTCAGAGTCAGGCGGTCACCGTCCAGCCGCAGGCTTTCGGCTTGCGGTTGCAGGGTGCGCTTTTCCAGAAAGTCGGGGCGGCGGTAGGTCAGCGTGCCGCTGCTGTCCAGCGGTGCCGTCAGCAGGCCGACCTCGCGGGTTTCCGTGAAGCGGGCGCTGGAACTGTCGACCTGCTTGAGGCGCGCGAACAGATCCTCCAGCCCCCAGGGCTCGGCCGCCGGCGACGGCGTGGCGGCGCCGGCCAGCAGGAGGGTCGCCAGAGCCGCCAGGATCGGGCGGCGGGCCGGTCTATTTCCAGAAATCATAGAAATTGAACCAGTTATAGGGGAAGGACAGGGCGTAATGCTCCAGCCGGTCGGCGAAGCGTCCGGCCGCCCAGCGCACGAGGCCCGACCGCTCCTGAACCGGCCAGTCATGCTTCTTCAGGTCGGAGAAGTCGGCGATGCGCTCGAAATGGACGTCGTAGCGCCGCCCGCCCTGATAGATGCCGACCATCAGCACCACCGGCCGCTTCAGCATCGCCGCCAACTGGAAGGGGCCGAGCGCGAAGCCGGCGGGCTGGCCGAGGAAGGGCAGGCGGACCTCCTCTTCTCCATCAAGGGTGCGGTCGGCGAGCATGCCGACGAAATGGCCCTGGTCCAGCCTTTCGCGCACGCGCAGCATCGAATCCGGGCGGCCCAGCGCGATCACCTCCATCGACAGCAGCGGGTTGATGGCGTTGAGGACCGAGTTGATCTTGCGGGCGTTCTCCTCGTACATCACCAGACTGACGCGCAGGTCGTGCTGGCGGTGGCCCAGCATGCGGATCGCCTCGAAACTGCCCATATGGGCGCCGATCAGCAGGCAGCCTTCGCCGCGCTCCATCAGGTCGATGACGATGTCTTCGCCATGGACGCGGACGTCGAAATCGTCGGACTGGTCGTTCAGGAAGAAGACGCGGTCGAGCAGGCAGGCGGCGAAGACGTGATAGTGGCGGAACAGGTCGCCGAAGCCGGGCGGGCGGCCCAGCGCCTTCGACAGGAACAGTGCCGATGCCCGGCGCGGCTTGCGCGAGAACAGGACGAAATAGAGGCAGATCGGATAGAGCAGCAGCCGCGCCGCCCGCCGGCCGAGCCGCAGGGCGACCCAGACGATGAATTTGATGGCGGCGGTCGTGCTGCGCTCCGGCCGGTTCATCCACTCCCGGCGACGGCGCCGCGGTGACGGCGGAGCGATGGGGGAGGCCGCGGCGTCGGCCGTCCGCTTGGCGCGCAGGGGAAGCTTCATCGGGTCACGCTGTCGGCCATGAAGGAGCCGGCCATGAGGGCGCCGGTCATCACCGGACGGCCCGCCACGCTGCCGGTGAAGGCGATGCCGCCGGCCGATGCCGCCTGCCATTCGACCTGCATGCGGTCGCCGGGGCGGACCGGGTGCAGAAACTTGGCGGAGCGCAGCCGAAGGGGGCCGGGGACCGACGCTTCGGTCGCGGCGATGACGGTGAGGGCGGTGTCGAGCAGGACCGCGCCCGGAATGATCGGGTTGCCGGGAAAATGGCCGGCAGCGGTGGGATGGTCGATGGGGAACTGGATGTCGGTCTGGTTCGGCACGGGAGGCGGCACCTAGTCGCGCTGGCTGTTGTCGAGCATCCGCAGCAGAGCCTCGCGCGGCAGCTTGCCGGTCGGGTTGCGCGGCAGCGCTTCGACGAAGCGCAGGGGACGCGGCAGGAAGATCGGGTCGATCCGCTCGCGCAGGCGGGCCAGCAGCGTCTCGGCGGTCAGGCCGGGCGCCACCACCAGGGCGGCGAGGCGGGTGGTTCCGCTCTCCCCCTCCTGCGGCATGAAGAAGACGCCATCCTTCACCCCCTCCACCGAATTCAGATGGTGGTTCAGGAAGGCGAGCGAACTGCGCTTGCCGGCGATGTTGACCTGATCGGCGGAGCGCCCGTGCAGGATGAAGCGGGTGTCGCTCTTCAACTCGATCACGTCGGCCAGCAGCGTCTCGCCGTCGAGGAAGTCGCCGGATGCCCAGGTGCCCTGCTCGTCCTGGCGCAGCCGGATGCCGTCGATGCACAGCCACTCCGCCGTGGCGCTGGTGCGGCGGACGGCGAGCTGACCGGTTTCCGAACAGCCGTAGATCTCATGCAGCGGGGCGCCCAGCCTCATTTCCGCGTCGATGGCGAGCTGCGGGGCGAGCGGGGCGGTGGCGCAGAGGATGAAATCCAGCGGCGGCAGCTTGGTGCCGTCGGCCAGCAGGGCCTGGAGATGCACCGGCGTGGTCACCAGCATGCGGCGGCCGGGCAGATCGGCGAGGCAGGCGGCGATGTCGGCAGGGAAGAGTGGACGGCTGCCGTGCAGGACCAGACCGTGCTGGAGCGCCAGCAGGATGACCGATTCCAGGCCGTACATGTGCTGGTGCGGTACGGTGCCCACCAGCCCACAGGTGGAATGGCCGGCAGGCCCGAGTTTGGCGATCTCAAGCGCAGTGCCGGCGCCATGGACGCTGCGGACCAGGGTGCCCCAGCTTTTCACCTGCGGCATCGGCCGGCCGGTGGAGCCGGAGGTGAAGGCGATGGCGGCCACCTGATCGGCCGGGAAGGCGAGGTCGGCGTCGAAGGGCGAGCCGCTCAGGCTGTCGAGGCCGTCGGCAGGAAGCGCCGCGACGCAAGCTCTGCCGGGATAGTGCGCTCCGGCATCGGTCAGGCAGATCAGGCCGGGATAGCTCTCGTCGAGCTGGTGCAGCGTCGCCGGCGTGTCGTTGGGGGGATGCAGGCTGACCTGCCGGCGCAGCAGGGCGGCACCGAGGGCGACGGCGAAGCCCAGCCGGTCGCCGCACAGGTTCAGCAGATAGGCGCCGTCCGGCAGGCGGCGGGCCAGATCGCGCACGGCGGCGAGGTAGCTGCGCACCGTCACCGGCTTGCCGTCATGCCAAGCGAACAGGTCGTCGGGGCTGCCATGGCGCAGCAGCGGCAGGCGGGTGGTGGACAGCATCGTCATTGCGAAACCATCATGGATTTGGCCACTCCGAAAAGACGCGGACGACGTCGGCGATGGAGCCGTGGGAGTGGTTCCAGAACTTGCGCAGGCGGTAGGCGTATTCCGTCAGGAACATCGCGGCGACCAGCGGCAGGTCGAGGACATTGATGAAGAAGGACCAGATTGCCGGCGGGGCGACGCAGAACAGCAGGGCCGACATCGCCAGCTGGCCGGCGAAGAACAGGCACCACGCCATGGTGACGCGGCGGGTGTAGACCAGCATCCCGTCGGTCAGGCTGCCGCGGATTCGCCGCGCGATCCAAGTGATCAACGGCTCGCGCCCGGCCAGCAAAGTGCGGCCGAACAGGACGAGCAGGCCGACATAGATCGCAGCGTGGCTGATCGCGGAAGCCGCCAGCAGCCCGTCGCGAGCGGAGCGCCAGGACAGGCCGAACAGGGCGATGGCGCCGGCCAGAGCCATCCAGCGGAAGCGCGGCGCCGCCCGGCCGATCACCAGCCCGGTCACCCCCGCCTGCACCAGCGCCAGGGCGAGAGCGGCGTCGGCATCGAGGTCGGATACGATGGCGCCATGGACCAGCAGGGGATAGAGCGCGAAGAGCGACAGGCCGGCACCCACCGCGACTCCACCCCTGGTGCAGGCGGCGGCGGACGGCATCAGGCGGCTTTGAGCTGCTGGATGTGGCTGTTCAGTGTGCGCAGAGAGCTGAAGATCTTCGTGTTGTTCTCGTCGTCGGCCCGCAGCTTCACCCCGTAGGCTTTGGAGACGGCGAGTGCCACCTCCAGGATATCGATGGAATCGAGGCCCAGCCCTTCGCCATAGAGGGGGGCGTCCGGGTCGATGTCCTCCGGGTCGGCTTCCAGGGTGAGGGTGTTCACGATCAGCGTCGCCAGATCGAGTTCGGTCGACGACAGGGCCTTCAAGTCACTCATCATGCCTCACTAAAGCAACGCCTGTTACTCCTGGGATATTCTACCCCTTTGGATATAACCATTAGGTATAGAAAGCCGTATTGGGGTGACAGGATTCGCAATTTCAGACGTCACGATAGCTAGGCACCCGAGGCGACGCCATCATTATTTTGGAGTGATCAGTTTGTTTTGTTAAAGATTGAGTTTCTTTGCGTCTGTGTGGGTTAGAGATGGGATCGCGCCTGGAATGGAACGTTTGGAACGCTGTGGAACGGTTTTCGGCGTGGTGTTCAGTGTTTCATTCGGCCAAACGGAAACGCCCTCTCCCATTGCGGGAAAGGGCGTTCAGTGCAGGTGCGGATGAGGGAACCGGTGACCGGGAAAGCTTAGCTCCAGGCCAGAGCGCGGACCACCGAAAGCTTCAAAAACAAAAGCTTCAAAAACATGCCCGGCTTCAGCGGTCCAGCAGCCGGTTGACCGCGGCGCGGTCGGGCAGGGAGGGGATGGCGCCGGGGGCGGTGGTGGTCAGCGCTCCGGCGGCGTTGGCGAACCGGCAGATTTCGCGCAGCCGGTCCGGGGTGAAGGCGGTCGCGGCATCTTCGAGAATGCCGGCCAGGAGTGCGGCGACGAAGGCGTCGCCGGCACCGGTGGTGTCGACGGTGGTGACGGTCATCCCCGGCACATGGCCGGACGCATCGGCGGTCAGGAAGGTGCAGCCGTTGCGGCCATGCGTCACCACCAGCAGGCGCAGGCCCTCATGCCACAGGCTGCGGCCGGCGGTGTCCGGATCGGCGCTGCCGGTCAGGAACTCCAGCTCCTCGTCGCTCAGCTTGACGATGGAGGCGGCGGCGATGCCCTGGCGGATCAGGCGTTCCGCGGTGTCGCGATCGGGCCACAGGGCGAGGCGCAGGTTGGCGTCGAAGGACACCAGACGGCCGTGGCGCCGCGCCGTCTCCACCGCCAGCAGGCTCGCCTCGCGGGCGGCCGGGTCGATCAGACCGATGGAGCCGGAATGCAGCAGGCGGGCCGCCGCGACGGCGTCGAGATCGAGGTCGGCGGCGGAGAAGCCGGCCATTGGCTCGCCGTAGAACAGGAACTCCCGCTCCCCGTCCTCGTCGAGCGAGACGAAGGCAACCGGGGTCCGGGCGTCCGGCACGCGGCGCAGGCGGGACACCTCGACCCCGGCATCGGTCAGCGCCCGCGCCAGGAAGCGGCCGAAGCCATCCGCCGCGGTCCGGCCCATGAAGGCGCTGCGCACCCCCAGCCGGGCCAGACCGACCGCGACATTGGCCGGCGCCCCTCCCGGCGCCGGATCGAAGGCGCCGATCACTCCGGGCTGCGCCGGGCCGGCGGGCATGAAGTCGATCAGCACCTCTCCCAGGCACAGCACGTCGAGGGGTTGCGATGCGTCGGGCGGCATAGCGGTCATGGCGGAGAAGTCCTTCAGTTGGATCCGCCGGCATAGCGGGTGAGCACGGCGCGGGTGCCGTCCGTCCACAGGGCGCGCAGGGCGGCGGAGAAGGCGTCGCGGAAGATTTGCGACTTGCCGACCTCGCCGTATATGTCCTCCTGGTCGAGCCAGGCGGTCGGCTCGGTGCGGGCCTTGGCGGCGACCTGGGTCAGGCGGTCCCAGTTGGGGTCGTTCGGCTCGATCGGCTGGCCGTCGTCGGTCGTCCCGAAGCAGTAGCGGCACCACAGCGCCGATTCCAGCGCCAGCCCCTCGATGCCGGCCCCGGCCTTCAGCCGGTCGGCGATGGACGGGACGATGAATTTCGGCTGGCGGTTGGAGCCGTCGAGGCAGAGCCGGCGGATGGTGTCCTTGATCTTGGGGTTGGCGAAGCGGCGCTCGATGATCCCGAAATAGGAGTGCAGGTCAGTGCCGGGCACCGGCGGCACGGTCGGGATGATCTCCTCGCGCTCGATCTTTTGCAGGAAGCTGCGGATCAGCGGGGTTTCCATCGCCTCATGGGCGTAGGCGATGCCGAGCAGGCCGGCCGGATAGGCGATCACCGCGTGGCCGCCGTTCAGGATGCGGATCTTCATCGTCTCGAAGGGTGTCACGTCGGGGACGAACTGCACGCCCACCGCCTCCAGCGCCGGACGGCCGGCGAAGAAGCGGTCCTCCAGCACCCACTGGGTGAAGTCCTCGCAGAAGACCGGCCAGTTGTCGGCGATGCCGAAATCGCGGTCGAGGGTCTCGCGCTCCTGCACGCCGGTGGCAGGCGTGATGCGGTCGACCATGCCGTTGGGGAAGGCGACGGAGTTTTCGATCCAGGCGGCGAGATCGGCGTCGATCTCCCTGGCGATGCCCAGCACGGCGTTGCGGGTGACGACGCCGTTGTGGGGGATATTATCGCAGGACATGACGGTGAAAGGCACCGTGCCGTCGGCGCGGCGGCGGGCCAGACCGGCGACGATCAGGCCGAAGATTGTGGTCGGGCGGGAGGGCACGGCGATGTCGTCGCGGATCGCCGGATGGCTGGCGTCGAACCTGCCGGCGGCGTCGATGTAATAGCCGCCCTCCGTCACCGTCAGCGAAACGATGCGGATCGCCGGGTCGGCCAGCCTGGCGACGATGGCGTCGCTGTCGCCGACCGGCAGCATCCCGATCATCGCGCCGGTGACGCGGGCGAGGCTCTGCGCGCCCGACTGCTCGACGACGGTGGTCAGCCAGTCCTGGCCCTCCAGCGCGTCGCGCATGCGCTGGTCCGACGGCATCACGCCGGCGCCGAGGATCGCCCAGTCATGGTCGCGGCCCTGGGCGAACAGGCTGTCGAGATAGACCGCCTGATGGGCGCGGTGGAAGTTGCCGACGCCGAAATGCAGGATCCCGGCGGACAGGGCGGAACGGTCATAAGCCGGCACCGATGCCCGCGCAGCGATGTCCGGGAGGGTGGCGGCGGAAAGGGCGATGGTCATGATGGGGGTCCTGCGGTGTACGGCGGAGGGAGATGTGTTGCCCTCTCCCGTCCCGGGAGAGGGAGGGGACCCGCGCCGTCAGGCGTGGGGAGGGTGAGGGGTGGGGCAAGAATCAGAGATCCATGTCCGGATTGCCCCTCACCCTTCCCATGGCGATGCCATGGCCCCCTTCCCTCTCCCGGGGCGGGAGAGGGAGGTCTTCTTCAACTCATCCAGTTGCCGCCGTCGACGTTGTAGGTCTGGGCGACGATGTAGTCGGCCTCCCGGCTCGCCAGGAAGATCGCCATGCCGGTCAGATCCTCCGCCCGGCCCATGCGGCCGAAGGGAACCGCTTCGCCGACCATGCGCTTCTTCTCGCCGGGCTGGAGGTCCTCGTGCTTGGCGAACAGGGCGTCGACGCCGTCCCAATGCTCGCCGTCGACGACGCCGGGGGCGATGGCGTTGACGTTGATGCCGTGCTTGATGAGATCGAGGCCGGCCGACTGGGTCAGGCTGATCACCGCCGCCTTGGTGGCGCAATAGACGCCGACCAGCGCTTCGCCGCGCCGTCCGGCCTGGGAAGCCATGTTGACGATCTTGCCGCCGCGGCCCTGGGCGATCATCCGCTTCGCCACCGCCTGCAGGGTGAACAGCGTGCCGGCGACGTTGATCGAGAACAGGCGGTCGTAGCTGTCGCGGGTGATCTCGACGATGGGGGCGAGGTCGAACAGCGCGGCGTTGTTGATCAGGATGTCGATGCCGCCGGCCCGCTCCACCACCGCGGCGACGGCGGCGTCGATGGAGGACTGGCTGGTCACGTCGAGCGCCACGGCATAGGCGCCGGGACCGATCTCCGCCGCCGCCTTCTCCGCCGCCGCGAGGTTGATGTCGGCGATGGCGACGGTGGCTCCCTCCGCGACATAGGCGGCGGCGAAGGCGCGGCCGATGCCGCGGGCGGCGCCGGTGACGATGGCCGATTTGCCGTCGAGACGCTTCATGGGACTGGTCATCGGAATGGACCCTTTCATGCCACTTTCACACCGGCGGCGACGGAGGACTGCGCGTTGCCCTGGGCGTCGAAGCGGTGGAGCTTTTCGGTTTGCGGCGTCAGCCAGACGCGGTCGCCGTGATGCACCGGGAACTCGCCGCCGGCCCGTGCCAGCATCGTGCCGATGCCGTCCACCTGCACATAGACGAAGGTGTCGGATCCCAGATGTTCGGACACGGTGACGGTGCCGGACCACAGGCCGGAGTCGGTCGAGAGCGCCAGATGTTCGGGACGGATGCCGATGCAGTCGGCACCGGCGCCGCGCGCGATCTCGCCCTCGATGAAGTTCATGCGCGGGGAGCCGATGAAGCCGGCGACGAAGCGGTTGCACGGGCGGCTGTAGAGGTCGATGGGCGAGCCGACCTGCTCGATCCGGCCGGCGTTCAGCACCACGATCTTGTCGGCCATGGTCATGGCCTCCACCTGATCGTGGGTCACATAGATCATGGTGGTGCCGAGGCTGGCGTGCAGCTCCGAGATTTCCAGCCGCATATTGACGCGCAGCGCCGCGTCCAGGTTCGACAAGGGCTCGTCGAACAGGAAGGCGGTCGGCTCGCGGACGATGGCGCGGCCGATGGCGACACGCTGGCGCTGGCCGCCGGAGAGCTGGCCGGGGCGGCGGTCGAGATAGTTGGTGAGGTTCAGCACCTTGGCCGCCGCCTCCACCTTGCGGTCGATGGCGGCCTTGTCGAGCCGGGCCATCTTCAGCGGGAAGGCGATGTTGTTGCGCACGGTCATGTGCGGATAGAGCGCGTAGGACTGGAACACCATCGCCAGCCCGCGCTGGGCGGGCGGCAGGGCGGTGGCGTCCTTGCCGTCGATGCGGATGGTGCCGGACGACACATCCTCCAGCCCGGCGATCAGGCGCAGCAGCGTGGACTTGCCGCAGCCGGACGGGCCGACGAACACCACGAACTCGCCGTTGCCGATGGAGAGATCCAGCGGCGGGATGACGTCGATGTCGCCGAAGCTTTTGGTGACGCGGTCGAGCGTGATCTGACCCATAACGGGTTCCCCCCTACTTCACGGCGCCGAAGGTCAGGCCGCGCACAAGCTGCTTCTGGCTGAACCAGCCGAGAACCAGGATCGGCGCGACCGCCATGGTCGAGGCGGCCGACAGTTTCGCGTAGAACAACCCTTCCGGGCTGGAGTAGCTGGCGATGAAGGCGGTCAGCGGCGCCGACTGCGAGGCGGACAGGTTGAGCGTCCAGAAGGCCTCGTTCCATGCCAGGATGATGTTCAGCAGCAGGGTGGAGGCGATGCCGGGCACCGCCATCGGCAAGAGGACGAACAGGATTTCGTCGCGCAGGCCGGCGCCGTCCATCCGCGACGCTTCCAGGATCTCGCCCGGAATTTCACGGAAGTAGGTGAACAGCATCCAGACGATGATCGGCAGGTTGATCAGCGTCAGCACGATGACCAGACCGATGCGGCTGTCGAGCAACCCGAAATCGCGGAACAGCAGGTAGATCGGGATCAGCACGCCGACCGGCGGCAGCATCTTGGTCGACAGCATCCACATCAGCACGTCGCGGGTGTGCTTGCCGGGGACGAAGGCCATCGACCAGGCGGCGGGGACGGCGACCAGCAGGCCGAGCAGCGTCGACCCCACCGAGATGACGACCGAGTTCCAGAAATGGAGGAAGTAGTCGGAACGCTGCTGGACCTCGGTGTAGTTCTCCAGCGTCCAGTGGAAGGCGAGGAAGGTCGGCGGTGTCGCCACCGCCTCGGCCTCGGTCTTGAAGCTGGTCAGGACGGTCCACAGGATTGGGAAGAAGATCACGATCCCGACGGTCCAGGCGATCAGGGTCACGACCAGCTTTTGTCGGTTGGTTGCGGCGCGCGCCATGGTCAGATGTCCAGGTTGCGGCCGATCATCCTCATCAGGAAGACGGCGACGATGTTGGCGAGGACGACGGCGACGATGCCGCCCGCGGAGCCGCCGCCGACATCGAACTGCAGCAGCGACTGGGCATAGACGAGGTAGGTGATGTTGGTGGTGGCGGTGCCGGGGCCGCCGTTGGTCGTCACCAGGATCTCGGCGAAGACCGACAGCAGGAAGATGGTCTGGATCAGCGTCACCACCGTCATCGCACGCGCCAGATGGGGCAGGATGATGTGGATGAAGCGGTCGACCGCACCGGCACCGTCCATCTCCGACGCCTCCAGCCTTTCGCGGTCGAGCGACTGGAGCGCGGTCAGCAGGATCAGCGTGGCGAAGGGCAGCCATTGCCACGTCACGATCAGGATGATCGAGGACAGCGGCGCCTCGGCCAGGAAATCGAAGGGCTGGAGGCCCAGCCCCTTGGCGATGGCGGCGAACAGGCCGTTCACCGGGTTCATCAGCATGTTCTTCCACACCAGCGCCGAGACGGTGGGCATGACGAAGAAGGGCGCGATGACCAGAAGGCGGACGATGCCCCGCCCCCAGAAGGGCTGGTCGAGCAGCAGGGCCAGCCCGATCCCGCCGGCGATGGTCAGCACCAGCACCCCGCCGACGAGCGCCAGCGTGTTGAAGAGTGCGGCGAAGAAGGCCGGATCGGTGAGGAAATACTGGTAGTTCAGCGTGCCGATGAACTCCTCCGTCCCCGGCATCAGCAGATTGTAGCGCAGGAAGGAGAAGTAGAGCGTCATCACGAGCGGGATCAGCATCCAGCCGAGCAGGAGGATGACGGCCGGAGACATCGTCAGGCGCGCGGCGGCACGCGAATGTGCGGTGGCCATGGCTCGACCCTTGGGTAACGGCGTTGTGGAGCGCGGTCAGGCGTGACCGTTAAATACGGTCCGGGAATTGGTCCGCGGCCTTCTTCCGCCGTCATCCCCGCGGAGGCGGGGATCCAGGAAACTCCGCGGTTTTGCCGCCGAGCCGGCTGGATTCCCGCCTTCGCGGGAATGACGGCCGAAAGAGTATCATGCAGTGATCCGATGCACGGACCCGCGACCGCTTACTTGATGTAGCCGGCCTTGGTCATCTCGCGGGTGGCGAGAGTCTGGGCGGTCTGCAGGGCCTGGTCGGCGGTCGTCTGGCCGGCGAGCGCGGCGGAGAAAGCCTGCCCCACGGCGGTGCCGATGCCCTGGAACTCGGGGATGGCGACGAACTGCACGCCGGTGTAGGGAACCTGCTGGACCGTCGGGTGCTGCGGATCGGCGGCCTGGATCGACTTCAGCGTCAGGTCGGCGAAGGGAGCGGCCTTGCGGTACTCGGCATTGGCGTAGAGCGAGCTGCGGGTGCCCGGCGGGACGTTGGCCCAGCCCTCTTCCTTGGCGACGAGGTCGAGATAGTCCTTGGAGGTCGCCCACGAGATGAAGGCCTGCGCGGCGTCGCCCTTCTTGCTGCTGGCGGGAACCGCGAGGCTCCAGGCCCACAACCAGTTGGACCGCTTGCCGAGGCCGGTGTCCGGGGCCAGGGCGTAGCCGACCTTGTCCGCCACCTTGCTCTGCGCCGGGTTGGAGACGAAGGAGGCGGCGACGGTGGCGTCGATCCACATCGCGCATTTGCCGGACTGGAACAGCGCCAGATTCTCGTTGAAGCCGTTGGAGGAGGCGCCCGGCGGGCCGGCGTCCTTCATCAGCCCGAGATATGTCGTCAGCGTCTGCTTCCAGGGATCGGTGTTGAACTGCGGCTTCCAGTTCATGTCGAACCAGCTGGCGCCGAAGGAGTTCGCCATGGCGCTGAGGAAGGCCATGTTCTCGCCCCAGCCGGCCTTGCCGCGCAGGCAGATGCCGTAGACTTCGGCCTTCTTGTCGGTCAGCTTGCGCGCCGCGTCGGAGACGAAGGCCCAGGTCGGCGCCTCCGGCATGGTCAGGCCGGCCTTCTCGAACAGGTCCTTGCGGTACATGACCATCGAGCTTTCGCCGTAGAAGGGCGCGGCATAGAGCGTGCCGTCGGTGGTCAGGCCGCTGCGGATGGAGGGCAGCAGATCCTCGACGTCATAGTTGGCGCCGAGCTTGGTCAGCGGCATCAGCCACTTCTGCTTGGTCCAGATCGGAACCTCGTAGGTGCCGATGGTCAGGATGTCGTACTGGCCGCCCTTGGCGGCGATGTCGGTGGTGACGCGCTGGCGCAGCACATTCTCTTCCAGCGTCACCCAGTTCAGCGTGATGTCGGGATGCGCCTTGGTGAAATGCTCCGACAGCTTCTGCATGCGGATCATGTCGCCGTTGTTCACCGTGGCGATGGACAGCGTTTCCGCCTGGGCGGAGCTGCCGAGAAACGCGGCGACGGCCGCGCCGATCAAGGAAAGCGCACGCTTCATTCCTGTTTTCCTCCCCAAAATCCTGTCCGGCCGCGCCCTGGCTTTCGTCCCGCCGGCCCTTTGCGACTGGTCGCCCGACACCCGGATGCGATTGCGGCATTCGGTTTGTAGGGCACACCAACACTATGGCGCAGGCGGTTCAGGGCTGCAATAGATAAATCACATTGATTTTGATATTAGGCGGCGTATGGCTCGGGCGATCTGTGCGGCAGGGCGGGGATGTGGCTCGGACAGCAGGGCCAATGACGCAGCAGAGTTAAGGATTAAGCCGGATTTGCCGCCAGCCTTGCCCCCTTGGGGCACCGCTTGCTACGGTGGCGAAGTTTCAAAGTCGATCGATCCAACAGCCATGACCATGGCCGAGCTGGACTAAATAAATCACTTTGATTTTGTTATGATTGGTTGCTATACGGACTGTTGTCGAGTTCAAGGGCGGGAGGCGGCGGAAGGATGCGGGGCGGCGATACCACCGGGCTGCGCGCCTACAACGAGCGGCTTGTCATGCATGCGCTGTTGCAGGCCGGCATGCTGTCCAAGGCGGAAATCGCGCGGGAGACCGGTCTCAGCGGTCAGGCGGCGTCGGTGATCGTCAACCGGCTGCTGGAGGACGGGCTGCTGGTCAAGCTGGACAAGGTGCGCGGGCAGGTCGGGCAGCCGTCCACCCCCATCGCGCCGAATCCGGACGGCGCCTATGCGCTGGGGGTCAAGATCGGCCGGCGCAGCGTCGAGGCCATCCTGATCAACCTGCTGGGGGAAGAGCTGGGGGCGAGCCGCGTGCGCTATGACGCGCCGCTGCCCGAGCCGACGATCTCCACCGCAATCGCCCAAGCGGCAGGGCTGCTGGCGCATCTGTCGCCGGCGGCGCGGGCGCGGGTGGTCGGGCTGGGGGTCGCCATGCCGGACGAAATCCACGCCTGGTCGGCGGAGCTGGGGCTGGCGCCGGGCGCGCTGGACGGCTGGCGCGATGCCGACATCGCCGGCGCCTTCGCGCGCGAGACCGGGCTGCCGGTGACGCTCTACAACGACGCCGCGGCGGCCTGCGCCGCGGAGATGATCGCCGGCCATGCCATCGTCAGCCGCAGCGCGCTCTACATCTATCTCGGCACCTTCATCGGCGGCGGGGTGGTGATCGACGGCCGGCTCTATCGCGGCGAGCAGGGCAATGCCGGGGCCATCGGCTCGATGCCGACCCGCCCGGCCGTGCCGGGCACGCCGCCGGGGCAGCTGATCCATGCCGCCTCGATCTTCCTGCTGGAGCGCGAACTGGAGGCCGCCGGCATCGACCCGACGGCGGCGCTGTCGGCGGCTCTGGCCGACGGCAGCGGCGAGCGGGCGGACGCCATCTTCGATTCCTGGGCCGAAGCGGCGTGTGCGGAGCTGTCGCGCGCGGTCGTGTCGGCGCTCAGCGTCATCGATTTTCAGGAGGTGGTGGTCGACGGCTTCCTGCCGCCATCCTGGCGCGACCGTTTCACCCAGAGGCTGACGGCGGCGGTGGACCGCTTCAACCGGTCGGGGCTGAAGTCGGCTCCGGTGATGGCGGGATCCATCGGCCCGATGGCCCGCGTGCTAGGGGCGGCGATGCTGCCGCTGAAGGCGCGCTTCTCGCCCGACACCGACCTGCTGGTCCGGTCGGGCATGGCGCGGGATCTGGTCTGAAGGTTCAGGTTCAGATCACGATGCCGGCCAGGGCGGGGCTCTGGTCGAGGGCGTCGGCGAGCACCTCCAGCATGCGGCGGCAGTCGGCACGGGTCACCGGGGCGCCGAGGCAGATGCGCAGGGCTTCCGGCACCGCGCCGGCAGTCAGGAAGGTATCGCTGACCGCGGCGGCGATGCCGTGGCTGCGCAGATGGGCCGCGAACTCCCCACGGGTCCAGGCCGGCGGCAGGGTCAGCCACAGATGGAACCCCTCGGGGTGGGCGGTCTGCGCGGCGGGCGGAAGCAGGTCGCGGGCGATGCGCTGGCGAGCCGACGCCTCGGCACGGATGGCGGTCAGCAGCGCATCGGCGGTGCCGTCGGCGATCCATTGGGTGGCGATCGCGGCCGGGACCGGCGGCGTGCCGAGGATGGTGGCGCGCTGGGCGGCGGCCAGCCGCATGGCCTGACGGGCGTCGGGAGCGGCGACATAGGTGACGCGCAGGCCGGGCGCCACGCATTTGGCAAGCCCGACGACGTGAAAGGTCACGTCTGGCGCCAATGCTGCGATGGGCAGCGGCGCGTCCTGCGGCAGCACGCCGTAGATGTCGTCCTCGATGATCGGGAAGCTGTGTTCGCGGGCGATGGCCGCGATGGCGGCGCGGCGGTCGGCCGGAAGGGTTGCCGTCGTCGGGTTGTGCAGGGTGGGGGTGCAGTAGAGCGCCTTGGGGGAGTGGGCCCGTACTGCGGCGCGCAGGGCGTCGGGGTCGAGGCCGTCCCTGTCCATCGCCACCCCGACCACCCGCAGGCCGAGCTGCCGGGCGATGGCCTTGAAGCCGGGATAGGTCAGCTCCTCCGTACAGACGGTATCGCCGGGGCTGGTCAGCATGCACAGCAGGGCCAGGAGGGCGCTCTGCGTACCGGGGCAGACGACGATGCGGCTGTGATCGCCGAGCGGGGACGCGTCCAGATCGGGCAGGCGCTTGGCGAGCCAGCGGGCTCCGGCCGCGCAATCCTCCTCCCCGGCGCGGAAGCCGGCGCCGGCTTCCGGGTAACGCAGCAGCGTTTGCGGGTCGAGCCGCAGCATCGCCTGAGACAGGCTGCGGCGCACCCGGTCCAGCAGCTCCGGCGCGTCGGGCAGCGGCGGCTGGTTCATGGTCATGTCGATGACCGCGGGCGGGGCGGCGGCCTCGCGGCGGGGCCGGGCGGTCTCGGGAGGAAGGCGGTCCGGCGCAACGTCCTGCGCGCTGACGAAGGTGCCCTGGCCGACGCGGGCGTCGAGCAGGCCGCGGCGGCGGGCCTCGCTGTAGGCGCGGCTGACCGTGGTCAGGTCCACGCCCAGCCGGTCGGCGAGCAGGCGTTGCGGCGGCAGCCGCTGCCCGGCCGCCAGCCGGCCGGCGGCGATGTCGTCGGCCAGGGCATCGGCGATGGCGAGATAGACCGGCTTGGCGCGGTTGGTCAGGTCGGGCTGCCAGACGGCGGTGTCCGACGGATCGGCCGGGCCGGTGTGTTCCAGGTTGTCGGATTGCATGGATGTCCTGGCCGTTCCCTTGCCTGATTGCGGCGGCACCGTCGGCATCATATGCGCGCTCCGATCATGGTGCTGCAAGCGTCCAGTGCCCCTCTCCCCGACGGGAGAGGGGCAGTCCTCCGGGGGGAGGGTCACGGTGCCAGGAAGACGCTGTCGTGCCGGGCCGGCTGGCCGGCGCCGCTGTCGGGCGTCAGGACGACGGTCACCGGGGTGGAGGGGGCCGGCAGGGCGGAATGCGGCACGCGGACCTGGATGCGGTAGGTTTCCACCGCGTTGGCGCGGGCCGACAACGACAGCTCGCCGGTCTCGGTGCCGTCGCCGGACAGGCTGAGGCTCGCCTGCGGGAGGCCGGACAGGCTGAGGCGGTAGTGGCGGTCCGTCAGCGACATGTTGGCGATCTTGATGGTGTAGGCGTTCTGGATGCGGCCGTCGGTGAGCGTGACGAACAGCGGCGCCCGGTCGCGCAGGACGGAGACGTCGTTGCTCGACTTCATCGCCAGCGCAATTGCCATCACCCCGCCGACCACGACCAGCATCAGCCCGTAGACGATGGTGCGCGGCCGGATCAGCCGGTAGCGGGCCGGCGGGGTGCCGGCCGCCTTCGCCGCCTGCGCCGTCAGGGTGTCGAAGCGGATCAGGTCGCCGGGCCGGCCGATGCGCGCCATCACGTCGTTGCAGGCGTCGACGCACAGGCCGCAGCCGATGCATTCCATCTGGATGCCGTCGCGGATGTCGATGCCGGTCGGGCAGACATGGACGCACTGGCCGCAGTCGATGCAGTCGCCGAACCCCTTGTGGGTGCGGGTGTCCCAGCCCTCGCTCTTGCGCAGGGGCGCACGCCCTTCGCCGCGCCAGTCCTGATAGGTGACGACCTGGCTTTCCTCGTCCAGCATGGCGGCCTGGATGCGCGGCCAGGGGCAGACGTAGAAGCACATCTGTTCACGCATGAAGCCGGCCATGGCATAGGTGCAGGCGGCGATGAACAGGACGGAGCCGGCGGCGAGTGCCGAGGCGTCGAAGCGCAGCAGATCGGTCGCCAGGGACGGCGCGTCGGTCAGGTAGGCGATGCCGATGAAGCCGGTGATTAGAGAAATCGCCAGCCATCCTGCGTGCTTGACCGTCTTCTTCGCCAGCCAGCCGGCGGTCCAGGGATGCTTGTCCAGCCGGATGCGGTCGCCGCGGTCGCCTTCCACCCGCCGCTCGACCCAGACGAACAGGTCGGTCCACACCGTCTGCGGACAGGTGAAGCCGCACCAGACGCGGCCGCCCAGCGCCGTCGCCAGGAACAGGCCGATGGACGCGATGATCATCACGCCGGTGATGTAATAGACATGCTGCGGCCAAAGCTGCAGGGCGAAGATGTAGAAGCGCTGGCTGCCCAGATCGAACAGCACCGCCTGATCGGGCAGCCCCGGCCCGCGGTCCCAGCGCAGCCAGGGCAGGATGGCGAACAGCACCAGCAGGACCACGCCCAGCCATGTCTTCAGCCGCCGGTACCGCCCACGCACCGCCTTGGGATGGATCTTGCGGTGGGAGGCGTAGGCCGATGGCGGGTCCGGAGTGTCCGCCGCATGGTCGGGGCGGCGGGTGATGATGGGCGCATCGCTGGGCATGGATCACCTGGCACGAAGAAGCCGTCCGGGCGCCCGTCCATGCTCTATGGCGTATGGAGAAGCGGCCATCCGGCGATGGGGGTTGTATGGATCATTTGTACGGATGCCGGCAAGGTGATTGTAGGGTGAATTCGGCTCTTGAAGCCGTCATGCGGCGGTGTGTCGCATTTTTGTATGGATTTCTTTCCGAGTGATCCATGCATTCGGATGATGCGTCGAAGCGCTTCCGGGTTGCAGGCATGCCAGCCTTCCGCCGGCCGCCATTGTCGGACGGCAATAGCGGCGCACATTGTCGTCGACCGGAGACGACCATGCGACAGGCCCCCTTGAGCGGAAAGCAGAGCGACAGGACAGAGAAAATGGAGAGCGGGAACCCGTGCATCGGCCTCTGCCGTTTCGGCGGCGACGGCAATTGTCTGGGCTGCCACCGCACCAAGGCGGAGGTGAAGGGGTGGAAGCGGCTGAACGATGCTGCCAAGGCGGCGATCAATGCCAGGATCGCGGCCAACTCCCGCCAGGGCAGAGAAACCGGATCGGCCGAGGGAAAGGCACCGCGCAAGCGGCTGCGCAAGCTCGACAGGAAGATCGGCAAGCTGGAGGCGAAACTCGCCCTGTTGCGGGAGGAGCGCGGCCAGCTGTCCGGCAGCCAAGGTCAGACGTCCGAACGCTCTAGGTAGAGTTCGGCCGTTCCGCCTAGCGGGATGCCACGCTCAAGACTGCTATAAAGCTCGCTCGTGCAGACACTGATCAGAGCAACCAAGCGTCGATGCCATGGGCAGCCCTCCGTCGTGAAAGCCGGTGCGAGAGAACCGGGGGAGCCGTTGGTCCCGCCCGCAGGCTGGGCGCCCTCCTGACGCTGTCTCTGGTCTTGAGTCCCCATGCGGCGCCGGCCCAGACGGTCGAGGATCTGTCGACCCTGTCGCTCGAGGAGCTGGGGACGATCAAGGTCACCTCCATTTCCAAGCGTCCGGAGCGGTTGAGCGACGCGGCTGCCGCGGTCTATGTCATCACGGCCGACGACATCCGGCGGTCCGGCGCCACCAGCCTGCCCGAAGCGCTGCGGCTGGCGCCCAATCTGGAGGTCGCCCGGCTGAACACCGCCGGATATACGATCTCCGCGCGCGGCTTCAACTCGCCGGAGGCCGCCAACAAGCTTCAGGTGATGGTCGACGGCCGCAGCGTCTATTCGCCGGTCGCCTCCACCGTCTTCTGGGAAGCGATCAACGTCCCGCTGTCGGAGATCGAGCGGATCGAGGTGGTCAGCGGCCCCGGCGGCACGCTGTGGGGCGCCAACGCGGTCAACGGCGTCGTCAACGTCATCACCCGGCCGGCCGCGGACAGCCAGGGCGGTTTCGCCGAAATCGGCGGCGGCTCCGGCGAGCGGAACGGCACCCTGCGCTATGGCGTCAAGGCCGCGGATGGCGGACTGGCATTGCGCGGCTATCTGACCGGCTTCGACCGGCGCAGCAGCTTCGCAGCGGTGCCGGGCGACATGACTACCGACGCCTTCGACGGCTCCCAGGCTGGGTTCCGGCTGGATGGCACCGCGGCGGACGGCGCGGCCTCCTACACCCTGCAAGGCGATCTGTTCCACAACCATACGGAGTGGCTCGACACCTCGCTGCATGGCGGGAACCTGCTCGGGCGGTGGACGCACAGGCTGGGCGACGGGTCGTCGGTGCAGCTGCAGGCCTATTACGACCAGCAGACCCGCGATTATGCGGTCGCCACCGACCGGTTGGAGACCGTCGACGTTCAGGCCCAGCACAATGTGGCGCTGGGCAGCCGGCACCAGTTGGTCTGGGGCGCGCAATACCGTGTGTGGCAGTCGGCCTTCCGCTCGCGGGTATCCCTCGGTTTCCCGGAGGATGACGCGACGATCTCGCTGGGAAGCCTGTTCGCCCAGGACGAGGTCACGCTGGCGCCGAAGCTGAAGCTGACGGTCGGGATGAAGGCGGAGTACAACAGCTATTCCGGTTTCGACATCCTGCCCAACCTGCGGCTCGCCTGGCGGCTGTCGGACGACCACATGCTGTGGACGGCGGTCAGCCGGTCGGTGCGCACGCCGTCGCGCGTCGACCGCGAACTGTCGGGGGCCGGCGTCCTGGCGCCCTCGCCCGATTTCCAGTCGGAACGGCTGGTGGCCTATGAGGTCGGCTATCGCGGCCGGCCCGTGGCGAACAGCCGGGTGGCGCTGTCCGCCTTCTACAACGTCTATGACGACCTGCGCACCACCAGCCTGACCAACGGCGGTCTGCCGATCATGCTGCGCAACGATATGGAGGGAAACACCTATGGCGTCGAAGGCTGGGGCAGCTATGGCTTGACCAGCTGGTGGACCCTGCATGCCGGCGCCAACTGGCTGCACAAGAACCTGCGGCTGAAGCCGGGGGCGACCGACCTGTCCAACTTCCAGGCCGCCGGCCAGGATCCGGCCTATCAGCTTCAACTGCGCTCGCAGATGAACCTGACGCCGGAGGTGGAGTTCGACGCCACCCTGCGCCGGGTCGGCCGGGTCGCGGTGTCGAACGTCCCGGCCTATACCGAGGCCGACCTGCATCTGGGCTGGCACGTCACCCCGGCCCTGGAGCTGTCGCTGTTCGGCCAGAATCTGCTGCATGCCCGGCATCTGGAGGCCTACGACCCGTCCAGCACCACGCCGCGCGCCATCGGGCGGAGCGTGTACGCGCGCATGCGGGTGGGGTTTTGAGCATGGAGGAGCAGCCCATCCGCTGGTGCAGTCCGCTGGCGCTGAGCCTGCTGCTGGTGCTGGCAGGCGCACCGGTGTCGATTGCATCGGCAGAGCCGCTGGAAGCGGCGGTGAAGGCGACCTTCCTCTACAAATTCATCGCCTTCGTCGCCTGGCCGCCGGGCGCCTTCGCCACGGCGGACAGCCCGTTCCGCCTTTGCGTGGAAGGGCCGGACCCGTTCGGCGAAGTGCTGGACCGGGCTGTCGCCGGACAGAGCGCCGGCGGACGGCCGATCGAACTGATGCGCCGGCCGCAGTTCGAAAAAGGGTCGGGCTGCCATCTGCTGTATGGGACAATGGCGATGGACCGGCTGCGCGGCGAGCCTGTTCTGACGGTCAGCGATGCCGATGCGCCGGGCGGATCGGCCGCCGGGGCGGTTATCACCTTCGTGTTGCAGGAGGACCGGGTCCGTTTCGTCATCGATGCGGCGGCGGCCCAGGACAACCGGCTGGCGATCAGCTCCAAGCTGATGAGCCTGTCGGTGCGGCCATGAGGAAGCAGGAGAGCGGAACGTGACCGATCTGGCCGGATTCTGGCGGCACACGCCGCGCCTGACCGCGCTGGCGGTGATTGTCCTGCTGGTGGCCGGCGGGCTGATGGCGCTGGCCAGCGAAAATGCCTATCGCGACGAGCGGACGGGCGACGTGGAGGTGCAGACGCGGATCCTGGCGGCGACCGTCACCGCGGCGTTGAGCTTCAACGACCGGACCTCCGCCAGCGAGTATCTGGCGGCGCTGTCCGCCAGCCCGGAGTTCGAGGCGGCCGGCGTCTATGACGGCAGCGGCGCGCTGTTCGCCAGCTACACCGCCGGCGGCATGGCGCCGATGCAGGCGACCGCGGAGCCGCCGGGGCATCATTTCGATGGTGACCATCTGACGGTGACCGTCATGGTTGTGCAGGACGGCCGCGCCATCGGTAGTGTGTCGTTGCGCACGCAGGTGGAACCCTTCGCCCGCCGGGCCGAACGCTATGTCGGGATGGCGCTGCTGCTGGCGATGACTCTGCTGATCGTGCTGGTGCTCGGTGCGGCGCAGGCGGCGCTGGCGCGGGCGAACCACGATCTGGCGGAACGGGCGCGCGACCTGTCCGCCGCCAACAGGGCGCTGAACGCAGAAATCGCCGAGCGCGAGAGGGTCGAAGCCGCCCTGCGCCAGAGCCAGAAGATGGAGGCGATGGGGCAGCTGACCGGCGGCATCGCTCATGACTTCAACAACCTGCTCCAGGCGCTGTCCAGCTGCCTCCAGCTGGTCGGGCGGCGGGCGAAGGAGCCGTCGATCCAGCCGTTGCTGGAAACCGGCCAGCAGGCCATCGACCGCGGCGCCAAGCTGGTGCAGCAGCTGATGGCCTTCGCCCGCCGGCAGACCCTGCGGCCGGAGCCGATGGATGTCCGCGACCGGCTGCTGGGCATGGCCGACCTGCTGACCCGCGCCATCCGCGCCGACATCACGCTGGAGACGCAGGTGGAACCGGGGCTGTGGCCGGTGGAAGTCGATCCGACCCAGTTCGAGCTGGCGATCCTGAACCTCGCCGTCAATGCGCGCGATGCGATGCCCGAAGGGGGCCGGCTGCGCGTCACCGCCCGCAACCGGCTGGCAGATGGAGCAAGCGGCGATCTGGTGCAGGTGACGGTCAGCGATACCGGCACCGGGATGGAGGCGGAGGTGAAGGCCCGCGTCTTCGAACCCTTCTTCACCACCAAGGAGGTCGGCAAGGGCTCCGGCCTCGGGCTGGCGCAGGTGTATGGCTTCACCCGCCAGTCGTCGGGCCGGGTGGAGATCGACAGCGCGCCCGGCCAGGGCACCGCCGTCTCGCTGTTCCTGCCGCGGACGGTCAAGCCGGTGGCCGCACACGCGAAGGAACGGTCGCTGGACACCGCGCGCGGGGCCGGCCGGCGCCTGCTGCTGGTGGAGGACGACCCCATCGTCGGCAGCATGGTGGCGGCAGCACTCGACGAGATGGGCTATGCCGTTCTGCGCGCCGGCAATGCGGAGGAGGCGCTGGGGCTGCTGAACGACCGGGACTTGCGGATCGACATCCTGTTCAGCGACGTGGTGATGCCGGGGGCGATGAACGGCATCGATCTTGCCCACACCGCCCGGCGCCTGCGCCCCGGCCTGCCGGTGGTGCTGACCACCGGCTACAGCGAGGACATCGCCCGGATCGACGGGGTGCGGGTGCTGCCGAAGCCCTACCGGGTCGGGGAGCTTGCGGAACTTCTGGAGTCAGCGCTGGGAGCGGACGGGGCGGGCGTTAAAGTGTGATCGGTTCAAGCGAAATCGCTTGAAGCGTGAATCGCACGGAAAAATCAAAAGCTTAGAGTCTGTCTGGTGCTTCAATAAGCACCAGACAGACTCTAGGGTTCGCTGAGGAAAGACCGGATCGCCTCCACCACCTCCGCCTCGCATTCGCGGTGAGGGACGTGGCCGGTGTCGGGCAGCAGGCGGACGGTTCCGCGACCGGCGGCGATCCGGGCCGGGTGCTCGGCCGAGCCGTATTCGTCGCGGTCGCCATGCAGGGCCAGAACCGGGCAGCGGACATCGGCCAGGGCGGCGTCCAGGGTCCAGTCGGCGAAGGCGGGCGACAGCCAGCTTTCGGTCCAGGCATCGACCGTCCAGCACGCCTTGTCGCCCTGGTATCTCGCCAGACGGGCCAGCTGGGCCGGGTCCTGGAAGCCCTGCTTGGCCTCGCGGATGCCGTCCAGCGTGCGCTCCTCGACGAAGGCCTGGGCTGCGATGGTCACCAGCGCGCGGCAGCGGGAGGGAAAGCGCGCCGCCGTCTCCACCGCCATGCCGCCGCCGACGCTGTGGCCGCAGACGACGAAATCGCCGATGCAGAAACTGTCGAGCAGGAGGGGGACGGCGTCCCGCGCCTCCGCGGCGACGAAATCGCGGGGCAGGGTGCCGGGGTGCGGGTCGGAGCGGCCGAAACCCAGCCGGTCATAGGCGATGACCCGCCTTGCGGTCGCGGCGGCAAGGCGGGCCGGGAAGCTGCGCCAGAGATCGACGCAGCCGAGCGAATCGTGGAACAGCAGGATCGGCGGCAGCCCGCCGGCCGTGGCAGGCGTCCAGTCCTTCACGTAGAGGCGGCCGAAGCCCGCGCCGGTGGGGGTGGGTATCAGGCGGTCCTGGTCGCTGACGGCGGTGGTCATGATGTCCGGTTGCTGGTGCGGTGGGGGCCGGACGGCAGGATAGCATGGATGCCGCGCGTCAGGCCCGCGCCCGCAGATAGGGAGTCATGCGCCATTCCGCGTGCTTGATCAGGCGGGTGGCGACGAAGTTGATCAGCAGGTAGAGGATGCCGGCGACGATGAAGATTTCGAAGACCGCGAAGGTCTGGGCGATCATCCGCCGCGCGACGCCGGTGATCTCCATCATCGTGATGGTGCTGGCGAGCGAACTGGCCTTCACCATCAAGATCACCTCGTTGCCGTAGGCCGGCAGCATCTGGCGGATCGCCACCGGCAGGACGATGCGGCGGAACAGCCGCACCCGCGACATGCCGCAGGCCCGCGCGGCTTCCACCTGACCCTGCGGCACCGTCTCGATGGCGCCGCGCAGGATCTCGGAGGTGTAGGCCCCGGTGTTGAGCGCCAGCGCCAGGATGGCGCACCACATCGGCTGGCTGAGGACGGGCCAGAGGAAACTGTCGCGGATGAGGTCGATCTGGCTGAGGCCGTAATAGATCAGGAAGATCTGCACCAGCAGCGGCGTGCCGCGGAAAATGAAGGTGTAGGCCGAGGTCAGCGCCACCGCCACCCGGTTGCCGGACAGGCGCAGAAGGGCGGTGGCGAAGGCCAGCACGGCCCCGAAGGCGAGCGCCAGCGCCACCAGCTGCAAGGTCAGGGGCAGGGCCGCCAGCAGGCGCGGCAGGCTGTCCCACATCAAGGTCCAGTTCATCGTCAGGCCCTCCGCACGCCGCGGCTGGCATAGCGCTCGGCCTGCCGGAATGCCGTCGTCGAGACGGTGGTCAGCGCGAGGTACAGCAGTGCGGCGACGCTGTAGAACAGGAAAGATTGCCGGGTGGAGCCGGCGGCGGTGTGGGCGACGCGCATGATCTCGGCCAGGGCGGTGACGGAGATGAGCGCGGTGTCCTTCAGCGTCAGCTGCCAGACATTGCCGAGGCCGGGCAGGGCGAAGCGCAGGGTCTGCGGCACCAGAACCCGGCGCAGGATGCGCCAGCGCCCCATGCCGCAGGCCCGCGCCGCCTCGATCTGGCCGTAGGGCACCGATTTGACGGCGCCGCGGATGACCTCGGTCGAATAGGCGCCGGAAATCAGGCCGACGGCGGCGACGCCGATGGAGAAGGCGTTCAGCTCGATGAGGCCGCCGTAGCCGAAGAGTCCGGCCACCGCCATGACCATGCCCGAACCGCCGAAGAACAGCAGATAGATCACCAGCAGTTCGGGCACGCCGCGCACAGCGGTGGTGTAAAGCTCCGCCAGCCCCCTCAACACCAGGCTGTCGCTGAGCTTGGCGGCGGCGCCGGCGGCGCCGAAGGCGAGACCCAGCAGGAAGGCCGACAGCGCGACCGCGACGGTCATCGCCGTCCCGGACAGGAGCTGCGGCCCCCAGCCGTGCAGCCCGGAGGTAAGCCCGGAGTCGAGGAGGTCCAGCATCGGGATCACCGCACCGAAACGTCGTAGCCGAAATGCTTCTGGCTCAGGGTCGCGATGGTGCCGTCCTTGTTGGCATCGGCGATGGCCTTGTCGAGACGGCCCTTCAGCTCCGCATCGGCCTTGCGCAGGCCGACACCCATGCCCTCGCCCAGCACGCCGCGCGTCATCGCCGGGCCGAACAGCGTCATCCTGTCGGTGCCCGCGGCGCGCATCAGCGCCTCGACCGGCGAGCGGTCGCCGAAGATCGCGTCGACACGGCCGGCGGCCAGATCGATGGCGGCGTTGTCGATCTTGTCGTAATTGCGCACGGTCACGTCCGGCAGATACTTCTCCAGGAAATCGACCTGGATGGTCGAGGTCTGGACGCCCACCGTCTTGCCCTTCAGCAGCTCCGCCAGCTTGGCGACCGCCGGCTTGGCGGCGGCCTCGTCGGCAAGGTCGACGCGCTCGGCACCGACGCCGGCACCGGCAAGCTTGGAGGATTTCAAGGTGGCGAAGGTGGATTGCTCGGTGCCGTAGGGGCCGGCGAAGGCGATGACCTTCTTGCGCTCGTCGGTGATGGTCATGCCGGCCATGATGGCGTCGATCTTGCCCTGCTGCAGCGACGGGATCATGCCGTCCCAATCCATAGCGACCAGCTCGCAATCGGCTTCGATGCGCTTGCACAGGTCCCAGGCGAGGTCGATCTCGAAGCCGACCAGCTTGCCCGACGAATCCATGCCGTTCCACGGCGCGAAGGCGCCTTCGGACGCGATGCGGAGCTTCTTTGCATCCTTCGCCATCGCCGGAACGGCGCTGCCGGCGGCCAGGGCGCCCAGCACCAGGGCCAAAAGGATCTTCTTCATTGGTTGGTATCCTGTGTTCGTTTGTCCGCTCGGGTCCGGCTGTTGCGATCCGTGCCGGCCGCGGGACGGCGGACTTTGGCACAGGCGTCCGTCGGCCGTCATCGTCGCGAAAGCCGGGAAGCCTGCGCTTGTATGGCGCACCCCCTCCTTTATTCAGGCGGCGGAGAGGTGGCGGGAGAGGAACTGTCGCACGCGGTCGGATTCGGGATTGGTCAACACCCTGTCGGGTGCTCCTTCCTCCTCGATGCGGCCCTGGTGGAGGAAGACGACCTTGGACGAGACCTCGCGGGCGAAGTCCATCTCGTGCGTCACCAGGATCATGGTGCGGCCCTCGTCCGCCAGCTGGCGGATGACGCGCAGCACCTCGCCGACCAGTTCGGGATCGAGCGCCGAGGTCGGTTCGTCGAACAGCATCACCTTGGGCTGCATGGCAAGGGCGCGGGCGATGGCCGCGCGCTGCTGCTGGCCACCCGACAGCTGGATCGGGTAGCAGTCGGCCTTGCCCAGGATGCCGACCTTGTCCAGCAGGCTGCGCGCGAGGTCGATGGCCTCGCCCTTCGGCACGCCCAGCACATGGACCGGCGCCTCGATCACGTTCTGCAGGATGGTCATGTGGCTCCAGAGGTTGAAGTTCTGGAACACCATGCCGAGGCTGGTGCGGATGCGGTCGACCTGACGGGTGTTGGCTGGCAGGGTCCGTCCGCGCGCCGTCTTCATCGCGATGGTCTCGCCGCAGATGGTGACGCGTCCTTCATCGGGGACTTCCAGCATGTTGATGCAGCGCAACAACGTACTCTTGCCGGACCCCGAGGAGCCGATCAGCGTGATGACGTCGCCTTCGCGGGCGGTCAGCGACACGCCCTTCAACACCTCTAGCGATCCGAACCGCTTGTGCAGGCCGTCCGCCTGGACTGCGACCGTCGCGGTGGGGTTGGAGGGAGGGTGGCGGTGGGCCGGACCGTTCCGGCCGACGCTGGCGATAGGATCGGTGGCGATGCGATGCTGGTCCATGCGGCGTCCCGAATTCGTTGGTGGGGCGGAGCATCAGCGAAGCAGACGGCGGCCGGAAGAGGGAAAAGTGACAGGAGAATCGGCCGAACTTGCCAGAATGGAAGCTTGGACTGCGCGGATTGGCATGTTGCGGGTGACCTACAGCCGGGCGCGGGTGCTGCGCGGGGTGTTCAGCAGCAGGTTGGTTTCGCTGGTGGTGATGCCGGGGATCAATCGGATGCGGCGCAGCACCCCGTCGAATTCCGGCAGGCTGCCGGCCGACAGCTCGACGATCAGGTCCCAGCGTCCGTTGGTGCTGTGGATCTCCATGATCTCGGGGAAGCCGCTGAGCGTGCGGACCACCCGGTCGGTCGCCTGTCCCTCCACCTCGATCAGCATGATGCCGCGCACCGGCGCCTCCACCGTGTCGGCGCGCAGGATCACCGTGTAGCCGGTGATGATGCCGGAGCTTTCCAGCCGTTCCATCCGCGAGCGCACCGTCGCCCGCGAGACGCCGAGTTCGATGGCGAGGTCGGAAATGCTGCGGCGGCCGTCATGGCGCAGCAGGGTGATGAGCTTTTCGTCGAGCTGGTCGAGCGTCATGGTCATGAGCCTTCCGACATTCTGGCAAGCTTGGCTGTTCAGTTTGGTAGGCAGATTGTCGACATTTGTCAAATTGCCCTGTCCGTTCCGCCGGATGCCTGTGGTTTGCTGGTGAGAGGAACAGGCAAGAGACCAAACAATGTCCTACCACAAGACCAAAACGAAGCAGTGCCGGCTGGTCGGCGTGCCGGTGCAGGATGGGGCGGGCCGGCTTGGCTGCGAAATGGGACCCAGCGCCTACCGCACCGCCGGCATCGCCAAGGCGCTGTCGGACCTGGGCCACAGCGTGACCGACCTGGGCAACGTGGCGCCGCTGCCGCAGCGGCCGCCGGCGCATGGCAACGCCGCGCTGAAATTCCTGCCGGAAGTGGCCGGCTGGACCGCGGCGCTGACCCAGGTGGCGTACGAGGCGAGCGCCGGGCAGGACGCCATGCCAATCTTCCTGGGCGGCGACCACAGCCTCGCCGCCGGCACCTTGACCGGGCTGGCGCAGCGTGCCGCCGAGATGCGGCGCCCGCTGTTCGTGCTGTGGCTGGACGCGCATCCGGATTTCCACACGCTGGAGACGACGGAGAGCGGCAACCTGCATGGCGTGCCGATGGCATACGCCACCGGGCTGGCCGGTTTCGACGGCTATTTCCCGGCGCCGCCGGCACGGCTCGATCCGCACAATGTCTGCATGATGGGCATCCGCAGCGTCGATCCGGCCGAGCGGCGGGCGCTGGAGAACTCGGACATCACCGTCCATGACATGCGCAAGATCGACGAACACGGCATCGTCGCCCTGCTGCGTCCCTTCCTCGAGCGGGTGGTGGAGGCGGACGGGCTGCTGCATGTCAGCCTGGACGTGGATTTCCTCGATCCCGGCATCGCGCCCGGCGTCGGCACCACGGTTCCCGGTGGCGCCACCTTCCGCGAAGCCCATCTGATCATGGAGATGTTGCACGACACCGGTCTGGTCAGCAGCGTCGATCTGGTCGAGCTGAACCCCTTCCTGGACGAGCGCGGCCGCACCGCGACCCTGATGGTGGAACTGCTGGCGAGCCTGATGGGGCGCCGCGTTCTCGACTACCCCACCCGCAGCTTCTGAGCGAATGGAGCGTTTGACCATGATCCCGAACCTGAACCTCGTTCCCTTCGTCAGCGTCGACCACATGATGAAGCTGGTGCTGCACATCGGCGTGGAACGCTTCCTGACCGAGCTGTCGGCTTATGTCGAGGAGGATTTCCGCCGCTGGGAGAGCTTCGACAAGACGCCCCGGGTCGCCTCGCACAGCGCGGAAGGCGTGATCGAACTGATGCCGACCAGCGACGGCCGCACCTATGGCTTCAAGTATGTCAACGGCCATCCGAAGAACACGCGGGAGGGGCGGCAGACCGTCACCGCCTTCGGCGTGCTGGCCGATGTCGGCAACGGCTATCCGGTGCTGATGACGGAGATGACCATCCTGACGGCGCTGCGCACCGCTGCCACGTCGGCGGTGGCGGCGAAGCATCTGGCGCCGAAGGATGCCTCCTGCATGGCGATCATCGGCAACGGGGCGCAGGCGGAATTCCAGGCGCTGGCCTTCAAGGCGCTGCTGGGCATCCGGAAGCTGCGGCTCTACGACATCGACCCGGCGGCGACGCAGAAATGCGTGCGCAACCTGCGCGACCAGGGCTTCGAGATCACCGCCTGCAAATCGACCGAGGAGGCGGTGGAGGGCGCACAGATCATCACCACCGTCACCGCCGACAAGCAGTATGCCACCATCCTGACCGACAACATGGTCGGGGCCGGGGTCCACATCAACGCGGTCGGCGGCGACTGCCCCGGCAAGACGGAGTTGCACCGCGACATCCTGCTGCGGTCGGACATCTTCGTCGAATATCCGCCGCAGACGCGGATCGAGGGTGAAATCCAGCAGCTTGCCCCCGACCATCCGGTGACGGAGCTGTGGACGGTGATGACCGGCCAGGCAGTGGGGCGGCGCGACGCGCGGCAGATCACGCTGTTCGATTCGGTGGGATTCGCGACGGAGGACTTCTCCGCCCTGCGCTATGTCCGGGACAAGGTGGCAGGGACGGGATTCTTCGAGAATCTCGACATGCTGGCCGATCCCGACGAGCCGCGCGATCTGTTCGGCATGATCCTGCGCGCGGCGAAGCCGGCCCCGGTGGGCGAGGCGGCTTGAGGGGGAGCTTTCCATCAACCGCCGAAATCCTCCCTCTCCCCCCTGGGGAGAGGGTCGGGGTGAGGGGGATGCACAGGGTGGATTTTGTGGGGAGCGGGAGGTGCGCGATGCTTGAAAATCCTCGCCGCGCGCCCCCCTCACCCTAACCCTCTCCCCGGGGGGAGAGGGGATCCTCCCGAGGGGGAGAGGCGCTTTACCCCGCAGCCTCCCCCTCCGCAAGCGCCTGCTCCGCGCCCAGTTCCTCCAGATCCAGTTCCGCCTCCAGCCGGTGCAGCACCGTGTCGTGGATGCGGCCGCCGCGGTGCAGGCCGAGGATCTCCGTGCGGGCGGCGCGGTTGGCGGCCAGGACGGCGGCGAAATGCTCGCGCCGGTCCTCCGTCAGCATGCCTTCGCTCTCAAAGAAGCGCTCGGCCATCGTCGCCCGGTGGCCGTACTGTTCGAGCAGGCGGGGGTGGCGCTGCCGGCCGTCGGCCGTGCCCGACCGCTCGCGCACCGCGTCCAGCGCCGCGCGGGCCATGCGGATGCGGGCTTCGGATTCCGACAGGGTCGGGCGGCGCTCCAGCGTGAAGCCGCCCAGCCGCATCCTGCGGATCAGCGGGGCGAGCGTGGTCGCCTGCCCCAGGATCGACACCAGGATCACCGCCCAGGTGGTCGCCAGGATGATGTCGCGGCCGGGAAACTCCACCGGCACCGACAGGGCGACGGCAAGGCTGACCACGCCGCGGATCGCCGCCCAGCCCATGATCACCGGCACCGCCACCGACGGGTAGGGGTCGCGCCGCCGCAGGCTTGGGAACAGGAAACGGGGCAGGTAGGTCGAGGGGAAGAGCCAGGCGAAGCGCGACAGGATCATCGCCAGCGTGACGGCGACGATCATCGGCAACAGGTCGGTCAGGCCGGTGCCGGCGGCCTCCAGCCGGCCCAGCACGCCGCGCAGCGACAGGCCAATGATGATGAAGACCATCGATTCCATCAGGAACACCGCCACCGCCCACACCGCGTTGGCGTGGGTGCGCAGCTGCGCGGTGAACAGGTCGTGCTGGCGCCGGCCCATCACCAGACCGCAGCCGACGGTGGCGAGCACGCCCGACACCTCCAGCGCCTCGCCGCCCAGATAGCTGCCCCAGGCGGCGAGGAAACCGCCGACGATGCTGAGCGGAACGTCGCGCAGGCGGCCCAGCAGCAGTGCCGCGATGTGGCCGAAGACCACGCCGGCCGCGACACCGCCGATGGCGAGCCACAGGAACTCCAGCGAGGCATGGCCGGCCTCGAAGGTGCCGGTCATGCCGGCGGCGATGGCGATGCGGAACAGCACCAGCCCGGTGGCGTCGTTCACCAGGCTCTCGCCCTCCAGCAGGGTGACGATGCGCGGCGGCAGCGGCAAGCCCTTCAGCGCCGCCTTGGCGGCCACGGCGTCGGGCGGCGACAGGATGGCGCCGAGTGTGAAGCAGGCGGCCCAGGGCAGCGACGGCATCACTAGATGAGCAGCCACCCCGACCGCCAGCGTGGTGAAGGCGACCGCCCCGACGGCCAGTTGCAGGATGATGCGCAGGTTGGCGCGGAAGTCGCTCCACACCGTGAAATAGGCGCTGGCGAATAGCAGCGGCGGCAGGAACAGCAGCAGGGTCAGGTCGGGATCGGGTGTGATCTCCGGCAGGCCGGGGATCAGGGCGAGCGCGATGCCGCCCAACACCAGCACGGCCGAGGGCGGCATGCGCAGCCGCTTGGCCGCAAGTTCCAGCACGATGATCGCCGCCATCAGGCCGAGGACGAGTTCGAACTGACCGGATGGCGACATGCTGGGGTCCGCTGTTCTCTTGTCGTGGAGGGCGATGAGGGCGGGGCGCTTTCCTTCGCTTACCGGTTCATGCCCAAGCGGCGGCGCATCCGCGAGACGATCGCGGCGAGCGCGAATCCGCCGACCAGCCCGATATGCTCGAAGAAGGCGTTGGTTGCCATGAAGCGCTCCTGACCGGCCATCGTCCAGAAGTCATTGGCGATCAGGGCGGCGAGAACGGTGAAGACGCCGAGCGCGCCGGCACCCAGCCACAGCGCGCGGTCCAGCAGGATCAGCAGCGGGCCGACCAGCTCGACCAGGATGGTCAGGGCCGCCCACAGGGCGGGTGGGGTGAGGCCGAAATGTGCCTGCTCGGCGACGGCGCCCGGCCAGTCGGTGAGCTTGACCAAACCGCCGAGGAGGTAGGCGCCGACCAGAGCCAGCCGGGCCAGCAGCCATGTGCCGTCCCAGTCGAGGATGCGGTCGACGATGCGTTCCGCCGGGTGTTCGAAGGAGCGGAGGGTCATGGCGGGTTTCCCAGTTTGGGAGAAGGTGGGAATCCCCCTCTCCCCGGAGGGGAGAGGGAACTCGCTTCGGGACGAGTGGGATCAAACCGCCCAGCAGCCGCAACCGAGCGCACCCCAGAAGGACTGCACGTCGGCGGCCGGCACGTCGGCGGCATAGGCGGCGGCGTGGTCGTGGCCGTGGACGCCGCAGCCGGTGGCACAGCCGCAGGCCGAGGCCAGCGCCTGGCGTTGGTCACCAGCGTCGGCCGACTTGTAATAGCCGCCGAAGGTGCGAACCGGCGACCAGTCCGGCATCGGCTTGGGCAGTTGCGGCGCCAACGGGCCGAAATCGCCCTCGCCATGCACCACCGCACCGCCGAGCATGGTCAGGACGGAGGTCAGATGGACGATGCGGTCCTCCGGCACCGAGAAGAAGTCGTCGGACAGCACGGCGAGGTCGGCGAGCTGGCCGGCCTTGATCTGGCCCTTCTTGCCCTGCTCGTTGGAGAACCAGGTGTTGGCCTCCGTCCACAGCCGCAGCGCCGTCTCGCGGTCCAGCAGATTGGCCCGCGGATAGAGGCTGAGACCGCCCACCGTCCGGCCGGTCACCAGCCAGGACAGCGAGACCCAGGGGTTGTAGCTGGCGACGCGGGTGGCGTCGGTGCCGCCGCCGACCGGCAGGCCGGCCGCCATCATCTTTGCAATCGGCGGGGTCCGTTCCGCCGCCTTCGCGCCATAGCGCTCGACGAAATATTCGCCCTGATAGGCCATGCGGTGCTGGACGGCGATGCCGCCGCCGAGTACGGCGATGCGGTCGATGTTGCGGTCGCTGATCGTCTCGGCATGGTCGAAGAACCAGTGCAGCCCGTCGAAGGGAACGTCGCGGTTGACCTTCTCGAACACGTCGAGCGCGCGGCTGATGGTCTGGTCATAGGTGGCGTGCAGGCGCCAGGGCCAGCGGTTCTCGGCCAGCAGGCGGATCACCGGCTCCAGATCGCCTTCCATGTTCGGCGGCATGTCCGGGCGGGCGACCCGGAAATCCTCGAAATCGGCGGCGGAATAGACCAGCATCTCGCCGGCGCCGTTGTGGCGGTAGCTGTCGTCGCCGTCGCCGGGCTTCACCTTCGACGCCCAGCCGGCGAAGTCGGCCAGCTCCTCCTTCGGCTTCTGGGTGAACAGGTTGTAGCTGATGCGTAGCGTCAGCTCGCCGTCGGCATGCAGCTTCTCGACGATGGCGTAATCGTCGGGATAATTCTGGAAGCCGCCGCCGGCGTCGATCACCCCGGTCACGCCCAGCCGGTTCATCTCGCGCATGAAATGACGGGTGGAGTTCAGCTGGTATTCGGGCGGCAGCTTCGGCCCCTTGGCCAGCGTCGAATAGAGGATCGTCGCGTTGGGCTGGGCCAGCAGCAGGCCGGTCGGGTTGCCGGCGGCGTCACGCACGATCTCGCCGCCGGGCGGGTTCGGCGTGTCCTTCGTGTAGCCGACGGCACGCAGGGCCGCGGCGTTCAGCAGGGCGCGGTCGTAGAGGTGCAGGATGAAGACCGGCGTGTCGGGGGCGGCGGCGTTCAACTCCTCGATGGTCGGCAGGCGCTTTTCGGCGAACTGGTGCTCGGTGAAGCCGCCGACGACGCGGACCCATTGCGGCGCCGGGGTGATGGCCGCCTGCTGCTTCAGCATCGCCATGGCGTCGGCGAGGCTCGGCACGCCGTCCCAGCGCAGCTCCATGTTGTAGTTCAGGCCGCCGCGGATGATGTGCATGTGGCTGTCGATCAGCCCGGGAATCACCCGCCGGCCCTTGGCGTCGATCACCGTCGCCTGGGGAGCCGCGGCGCGCACCTCCGCCTCCGTGCCGACGGCGAGGAAGCGGCCGTCACGGATGGCGATGGCGCTGGCCTGCGGGTTGGCGCGGTCGAGCGTGGTGACCTTGGCGTTGACGAGGATCAGATCGCCGGCGGCTTGATTCGGGGCGGCAGTGTTCGGCATGGCGGCATTCCCGGGTCTGGACGCGAGGGTGGACAGCAGCGGCGATGCTAGCAGGGAAGCGGCGGCGGTTCCCGCCATCGCTTTCCGGCGGTCGATGGGGCGACGGCCGATGGGGGGAGGCGTCAAGCCTTGTCTTCCTTGGCAGCCGGCGGCGTCTCCGCTCCGGCATGCGGCCCCAGCACATGGCGGGCGCAGTCGGTCTGGATGAAGGCGAGCACCGGCTCGCCGGCCACCAGCCGCTTGACGACGGGCACCACCTGTTCGCCGACCAGCATGCCGAGCAAACCGATCAGGGCGATGGTCGGCGGCGCCGGGGAACGGACGCCGATCAGCGCATAGATGACGCCGACCAGGATGCCGGCGCCGCCCGAAAGAAGATAGGGCATCATGGGGTCCGCTCTCCCGCTTTCTGGAATGGGGGCCGGSGCCCGGTCGGAACCGGGCGCCGGCAAGGGCATGCAGGCAGGGATCAGGCGTGCTCGTGCTTGAGGCCGCCGACCACATTGTGCGGGAATTCGCCGCGCTGCGGGGCCTTGTGGACCATGGTGTAGGCGTAATCGACGCCCATGCCGTAGGCACCGAAATGCTCGCGGACGATGTTCATCACGCCGTCGTAGCTCTCGCGCTTGGCCCAGTCGCGCTGGATTTCCAAGAGGACGTTGACCGCGGTGATGGAGTGGGCGCCGGCCTGCTCCATGCGGCGGACCGCGGCGTCATGGGCCTCCTTGGAGGTGCCGCCCGAGCAATCGGTGACGATGTAGACCTCGAAGCCTTCCTCGATGGCGCACAGGGTCGGGTACAGCAGGCAGGCCTCGGTCCACAGCGCGGCGATGACCAGCTTCTTCTTGCCGGTCGCCTTGACCGCGGCCACCAGCTCTTCGGAGTCCCAGCTGTTCATCGAGGTGCGCTCGATGGGATCCTGCTTCAGCACGTCCATCAGTTCCGGCCAGATGTAGCCGGAGAAGCTCTCGGTCTCCACGGCGGTCACGATGGTCGAGGCGCCGAACAGCTTGGCGGTCTTGGCCAGGGCGATGGTGTTGTTCTTCAGCTGCTGGCGGTCGATGTTGACCACGCCGAAGGACATCTGCGGCTGGTGATCGATGAAGATGAAGACGGTGTCGTCGGCGTTGATGAGCGACTTGGCGTTGAAGGTCATGATCGTTTCCTGTTCCGTGTGGATTTTTAAGGGGTTGGCTGCCGGTTTCGTCGGCGCCGCCGTCTGAAGGGACAATGGCACGGGGTGGTTCTGCGGGACAATCCGTTGGGTCGGAATATAATTGTTGCCGACAGGAGGACAGTGTCCCGCAGACCGGTCAGGCGCGGATGAAGGCCAGCAGTTCCTCGTTCACGAGGTCCTTCTGCGTGGTGCACATGCCGTGCGACCCGCCGGGAACGACCTTGAGGGTGCCCTTCGGCAGCAGCGCCGCGGCGGTCTTGCCGGTGGTGGCGAGCGGGACGACCTGATCGTCGTCGCCGTGCAGGACCAGCGTCGGGACGATCATCTTCTTCAGATCGTCGCGCTGGTCGGTCTCGGAAAAGGCCTTGATGCACTCATATTCGGCCTGAAGGCCGCCCATCATGCCCTGAAGCCAGAAGCTGTCGATGACGCCCTGCGAGACCTTGGCGCCCGGCCGGTTGTAGCCGTAGAAGGGGATGGTCAGGTCCTTGAAGAACTGTGACCGGTCGGCCTTCACGCTGGCGCGGATGCCGTCGAACACCTCCATCGGCACGCCGTCCGGGTTCCAGTCGGTCTTGACCATGATCGGCGTGATGGCGCCGATCAGCACCGCCTTGGCGACGCGCGACACACCGTGACGGCCGATGTAGCGGGCGACCTCGCCGCCGCCGGTGGAGTGGCCGACATGGACGGCGTTCTTCAGGTCCAGCGCCTCGGTCACCGCGGCCAGATCGTCGGCGTAATGGTCGAGATCGTTGCCGAAGCCCGGCTGCGACGACCGGCCATGGCCGCGGCGGTCATGGGCGATGGTGCGGTAGCCGTGCTGGGCCAGGAACATCATCTGGTCTTCGAAGGCGTCGCCGGTCAGCGGCCAGCCATGGCTGAAGACCACCGGCTGGCCGGTCTGCGGACCCCACTGCTTGACGTAGATCTGGACGCCGTCCTTGGTGGTGACGTGGCTGCCCTGGAGCATGGGTTTCGTTCCTTTGGTCTGGTCTGGGCGGGTGGCCGTCTTTTCGGCGGCGACGGCGGTGCCGGCGACCGCGGTCAGCAGGCCGCTGCCCGCGACGGCAAGGGCGGCGCTGCCGGAAAGGACCGTCCGGCGGGACGGATGGAAATCCTGGGTGGTCATGCGAAGTCCGTTCGGGGCCGGGCCGGCAGGACCGGCACCGGCTGTCTTGGTGAACGGATGTTAGGGAAATGGCCGGGTGGGGGATTGCCTCTTCGGAACGGCTTTTGCCGGTTCTGCGCATCCCGCACCGTAAACGCGAAAAAGCCTCAAGATCCCCTCTCCCCCCCGGGAGAGGGTTAGGGTGAGGGGGGTGCATCAGGAGGATTAGGGAGTGTGCGTGGCTTTACATTCCTTGCAAAGCCACGCAATGCATCCCCCTCACCCCGACCCTCTCCCCGGGGGGGAGAGGGGGATTTCGGTGGGGCGCAGGCAACTAACCAGCCAAGGACACCCAGGCAGCGTCGCGGCGGCTGGACTCGACGGCGCCATGGATGAAGCGCACGCCGCGCACCCCGTCCTCCACCGTCGGCAGCGGCACGTCGGCCGGGGCCGGGCGGCCGTCGATGCTGGCGGCGATGCGGTCGGCGGCATCGCGGTAGATCTGGGCGAAGCCTTCCAGATAACCCTCCGGATGGCCGGCGGGGGTGCGCGAGATGCCGCTCGCCGCCGGCAGGCTGCCGGCCCCGGCGCGCAGCAGGGTGCGGGTCGGCTCGCCCAGCGGGGTGAAGCGCAGCTCGTTGGGCTGCTCCTGCTGCCACTCCAGCCCGCCGGCCTCGCCGAAGATGCGCAGGCGTAGGCCGTTGGTGGTGCCGGGGGAGACCTGGCTGGCCCACAGCATGCCGCGGGCGCCGCCGTCGAAGCGCATCATGATGTGGGCGTTGTCGTCCAGCCGCCGGCCGGGCACGAAGGCGGACAGGTCGGCGGCAAGGTGGGTACAGTTGAGGCCGGTCACGAACTCCGCCAGATGGAAGGCATGGGTGCCGATGTCGCCGATGCAGCCGGCGATGCCGCTCTGCGCCGGGTCGGTGCGCCAGGAGGCCTGCTTATTGCCGCTGGCCTCGAGGTCGGTCGCCAGCCAGTCCTGGGCATATTCGGCCTGCACCACCCGGATGCGGCCCAGCAGGCCCGACGCCACCATGGCACGCGCCTGCCGGATCATCGGATAGCCGCTGTAATTGTGGGTCAGGACGAAGACGAGGTTGCGGCTGCGCACCAGTGCGGCCAGCTCCTCCGCCTCCGCCACCGTGTGGACCAGAGGCTTGTCGCAGATGACGTGGATGCCGGCTTCGAGGAAGGCCTTGGCCGCCGGGTAATGCAGGTGGTTCGGCGTGACGATGGCGACGGCGTCGATGCCGTCGGGGCGGGCGGCCTCGGCCGCCGCCATCCTGTGGAAGTCGTCGTAGCAGCGGTCGGGCGCCAGAAAAAGCTCCGTCCCGCTGGCCCGCGCCCGCTCAGGGCTGGAGGACAGGGCTCCGGCCACCAGTTCGTAACGGTCGTCGATGCGGGCTGCGATGCGGTGGACCGCGCCGATGAAGGCGCCCTGGCCGCCGCCGACCATGCCGAGCCTTAAGCGTCTCGACGACGCCGGTGCGTGATCCGGGCTCATGATGCCCCTTTCCCCAGACCGAGAATCCGGCGGTTGGCCGCCTCGTCGGTGCCGGCGTCGGCGAAATCGTCGAAGGCGCGGTCGGTGACGCGGATGATGTGGTCCTGGATGAAGCGGGCGCCTTCGGCGGCCCCCTGTTCCGGATGCTTGATGCAGCATTCCCATTCCAGCACCGCCCAGCCGTCGAAGCCGTACTGGGTCAGTTTGGAGAAGATGCCGCTGAAATCGACCTGCCCGTCGCCCAGCGAGCGGAAGCGCCCGGCGCGGTCCTTCCACGGCGCATAGCCGGAATAGACGCCCTGCCAGGGGGTCGGATTGAACTCGGCGTCCTTGACGTGGAACATGCGGATGCGGTCGCGGAACACGTCGATGTAGCCGAGATAGTCCAGCTGTTGCAGGACGAAGTGGCTGGGATCGAACAGGATGTTGCAGCGCTCATGCCCGGCGACCCGGTCGAGGAACATCTGGAAGGTCGTGCCGTCGAACAGGTCTTCGCCGGGATGGATCTCATAGCAGAGATCGCAGCCGGCCTCGTCGAAGGCGTCGAGGATCGGCCGCCAGCGCTTTGCCAGCTCGTCGAAAGCGGTTTCGATCAGGCCGGGCGGACGCTGCGGCCACGGATAGAGATAGGGCCAGGCCAGCGCGCCGGAGAAGGTGGCATGCGCGGTCAGGCCGAGGTTCGCCGACGCCTTGGCGGCGAGGTGCAGCTGTTCCACCGCCCAGGCCTGCCGGGCGTCGGGACGGCCATGGACCTCTGCCGGGGCGAAGCCATCGTAAAGTGCGTCGTAGGCGGGGTGGACGGCGATGAGCTGGCCTTGCAGGTGGGTCGACAGCTCGGTCAGTTCGACGCCGGCATCGGCCAGCGTGCCCTTGATCTCGTCGCAGTAGGTTTGACTGGTCGCGGCCTTGTACAGGTCGAACAGGCGTCGGTCCCAGCTGGGGATCTGCACGCCCTTGAAGCCGAGGCCGGCGGCCCAGCGGGCGATGCCGTCCAGCGAGTTGAAGGGGGCTGCGTCGCCCGCGAACTGGGCGAGGAAGATCGCCGGGCCTTTGATGGTCTTCATGGGTCAGGCTCCCCGGTTTTCGGGAGGTGTCGGCTGGCGGCTGTCCCGCTTAACCCTCCCCCGCTGGGAGGGGGAGGGTAAGGGGGCTGACGAACCAGGGGTCAGTACGGCGAATCCGGGAAGTAGAACTCCTTGGCGTTCTCCTTGGTGATCAGCGCCGACGGGATGATGTAGGTCGCCGGCAGCTTGTCGCCCTTCAGACGCGCTTCGGCGGTCATCTTGATGGCGTCGTAGATGAACTTCGGCGAATAGGACACGTCGGCGCGGATCAGCGGGTTGGAGCCGTCGAGGATGGTCTTCACCATCGTCTTGGATCCGGCACCGCCGAACACCTCCTTGATGTCGGTGCGCTTGGCCTGCTCGATGGCCTTCAGCACGCCGAAGGCCATGTCGTCGTCGGCGGCCCAGACGACGTCGATGTCCTTGAAGCGGGTCAGGAAGTCCTGCGTCACCTTGAAGGCGTCGTCACGGTTCCAGTTGGCGTATTTGCCGTCGAGGATCTTGATGTCGGGATACTGCTTCAGCACGCCGGTGAAGGCCTCCCACCGCTCGTTGTCGAGCGTGGTCGGGATGCCGCGGAGCGCCACGATGTTGGCCTTGCCGTTGTATTTCTTGGCGATGTATTCCGCCGGAATGCGGCCGAAGGCGGTGTTGTCGCCGGCGATGTAGGCGTCCTGCGCGCTCGGATCCGTCAGGCCGCGGTCGACGACGGTGACGTAGACGTTCTTCTTCTTCGCCTGCATGACCGGCTGGGTCAGGGCGGCGGATTCGAAGGGGAAGATGACCAGCGAGTCGATCTTGGTCACCGTCACCAGATCCTGAAGCTGGTTCGCCTGTTCCGGCGCGCCGCTGGCGGTCTTGACGGTGATCTTCAGGTTGGGATGGGCCTTCTCAAGCTCCGCCTTCGCCTGGTTGGCCCACCAGACGATGCCGCCGGTGAAGCCGTGGGTGGCGGCCGGGATGCTGACGCCCAGCTTCACCGTGTCCGCCGCGAAGGCGACGCCGCCAAGAGCGCCGCCGAGGGCGACCGTCGCGGCCATCGCCAAGCCCGTGCCGAGCACCATACGGCGGGTGTAACGCGCAACTTCCGACATGACGTTTCTCCTCCTCTTGATTTTTTAAGGACGCCGGCGCTGCAGGAAGGCGACGGCGATGATGACGCAGCCCTGCACCGCCGCGTTCAGGTAGACGCTGATGATGCTGGTCAGGTTCAGGATGTTGCTGATGACCGACAGCAGAACCGCACCGATCACCGTGCCGGCGATCCGTCCCTCGCCCCCCTTGAAGGAGGTGCCGCCGACGATCACCGCGGCGATGGCCTCCAGCTCCCACAGCAGACCGGTGGTGGGGGAGGCGGAGCCGAGGCGCGGCACATACAGCACCGTGGCGATGCCGACGCAGACACCGAGCAGGCCGTAGGTCAGCAACTTCACCCGGTCGACATCCACCGCGGCGAAGCGGGCGACCTGCTCGTTGGAGCCGATGGCCTGGACATAGCGGCCGAAGGCGGTGCGGTTCAGCAGGACGGCACCGGCGACCGACACCACCAGGAAGACCCAGACCGGCACCGGAATGCCCAGCAGGCTGCCGTAATAGACCGGGCCGTAGGCGTCCGACAGGTCGTTGTCCAGCGTAATGGCGCCGCCGTCGGCCAGCCAGGTCAACACGGCGCGGAAGATGCCGAGCGTGCCCAGCGTGACGATGAAGGGCTCGATCCGCCCGCGTGTGATCAGATAGCCGTGCGCCAGCCCGAAGCCGCCGCCCAGCAGCAGGGCGAACAGCATGCCGAGCGCCACGACGGCGACCGGCGAGCCGACCGACCCGGCCAGCGCATTCATCAGCAGGATCATGCCGCCGGCGATCAGCGCCGCCATCGACCCCACCGACAGGTCGATGCCGCCGGAGATGATGACGAAGCACATGCCGATGGAGATGATCCCGATGAAGGCCGTGCGGGTCAGCACGTTCATCATGTTGTCCCAGGTGGCGAAATCCGGGTTCAGCGCCGTGCCGACGATCAGCAGCAGCACCAGCCCGACGACCGGGCCGAAGCGGTGCGGATCGAAGCGGCGGGCCGGCTTGGCAGTGGACACGGTGCCGGCCTCAGTGACGGGCGTGGGCGCCGATGTCGGTGCCGGCGTTGGTCCCGATGGCATGGGCAATCAACTCCTCTTCGCTGAGCCGGTCGGCGGGCACGGTCGCGGTCACCCGGCGCCCGCGCATCACGATCACCCGGTGGCAGAGCCCGATCAGTTCGATCAGTTCCGATGAAATGACGATCACGCCGCGCCCTTCGGCGGCCAACCGCGCGATCAGGAAATAGATGTCCCGCTTGGCGCCGACATCGACGCCGCGGGTCGGCTCGTCCAGCACGAAGACGCGCGGATCCGGTTCCAGGAACTTGGCGATGGCCAGCTTCTGCTGGTTGCCGCCGGACAGCGACGATGCCGTGCCCTGCGGGTTGCCGCGGATGCCGAAATTCGCGACGGCATGCTCCAGCGCCCGATCCTCCGACGCTGGCGACAGCAGCGGCTGGGCATGGTGGCGCAGCGTCATCAGGGTCAGGTTGTCGCGCAGCCCCATGGTGACGTGCAGGCCCTTGCCCTTGCGATCCTCGCTGAGATAGGTCAGGCCGTTGCGCATCGCCTCGCGCGGGTTGCGCAAGGACACCGGGCGGCCTTCGATCTCGACCGTGCCGCCGCTGCGCGGGCGCAAGCCCAGGATGCCCTCGAACAGTTCGGTGCGGCCGGCGCCGACCAGACCGGCGAAACCCAGGATCTCGCCGGGATGGAGGTCGAAGCTCACATCCTCCGCCCAGCCCGGCACGGTCAGGCCGCGCACCGCCATCAGCGGCTTGCCGAGGGCGGGCATTCGCTTGTCCGGGAACATGTCGGTCAGTTCACGCCCGACCATCAGCGTCGCCATGCGCTGGCGCGGCGTCTCGGCGGTGGGGGCGCGGGCGACGAAACGGCCGTCGCGCATCACGATCACCTCGTCGGTGATGCGCTCCACCTCGTCCAGCTTGTGGGAGATGTAGACGATGGTGACGCCGTCCCGCCGCAGCCGGTCGATCAGCCCGAACAGCCGGTCGCACTCCGACGGCGTCAGGCTGGCCGTCGGCTCGTCCATGATCAGCAGGCGGGCGTTGCGCAGCTGCGCCTTGGCGATCTCCACCAGCTGTTTCTCGGCGACGATCAGGTCGCGCACCTTGGTGTCGGGATCGCGGTCGAAGCCGACCTGGCGCAGGGCGTTGGCCGCCTGCTCGCGCATCTTGCGGTCGTCGAGCAGCCAGCCGCGCTTGATCTCGTGGCCGAGGAACATGTTCTGGGCGACGGTCAGGTCGTCGGCGAGGCTGAGTTCCTGGTGGATCAGCACGATGCCGCGCTGTTCGGCGTCGCGGGAGTTCCGGAACGTCACCGCTTCGCCGTCGATGCTGAGCGTGCCGAAGGTCGGCGCGTGATAGCCGGCGAGGATCTTCATCAGCGTCGATTTGCCGGCGCCATTCTCGCCCAGCAGCCCATGCACCCGGCCCGGATGAAGGTCGAAACTGACGCCGTGCAGAACCCGTACGGGTCCGAATTCCTTGGTGATGCCGTCGAAGGCGACATGCAGGCTCATGGCTCCGCACCCCCTGACGGCCTCTCCACCAACCGCAAGCCTGCGGTGGAGCGGATACCGTCCATGACGTTTCTCCCACTGCGAAGCGTGTCGTCCCTTCGTCGGCCCGAAAGCCGGGAGACGCCGCTTCGTTCGTTGGGCTGATGGTAAGCCTGCCGCTTTGGACAGACAATGGCCGACTTCGAACATAATTTGGCAAAAGTGGGTGAGGTGTGATAGGGAAGGAGACACGCGTCGTTCGGAAAGGCACTCGTCGATGGTTGACTGGCAGCGTCTGTCGGACGGCGAGCGCGCCCTGCTGGAGCGGCTGTTCTGGGCGGGCGGCCTGTCGCGGGGCGAACTGGCGGCGTCGGTCGATTTTTCCAAGAGCAAGGCAAACCTTGCGATCTCCAGCCTGATCGGGCGTGAGCTGATCGAGGAGGGCGGGGTGCAGCCTTCGTCGGGCGGCCGGCGGCCGGAGGTGCTGCGGCTGAGCCATCGGATGGGGGTGCTGGCGGGAATCGACATCGGCGCCACCAGCATCGACGTGGCGTTGCTCGCCCCCGACATGACGGTTCTGGACCATCGGTCGGAAGCGGCTGACGTGCGCGACGGCCCGGCGGCGGTGTTCGGGCGGGTGCGGGATTTGCTGCGCGAGGCGCGGGAGCGGATGGGGATCGGGCCGGCGCGGGTGCTGGGCATCGGCGTCGGCGTGCCGGGACCGGTCGCCTTCGACAGCGGCATGCTGGTCAACCCGCCGCTGCTGCCGGGGTGGGAGACCTTTTCGATCCGCGAATTCCTGGCGGAGGAGTATGCCGCCCCGGTCTTCGTCGACAACGACGTGAACATCATGGCGCTGGGCACGCACTGGCGCCTGCGCGGCCAGCTTCAGAATTTCCTGGTGATCAAGATCGGCACCGGCATCGGCTGCGGCATCATCTGCCACGGTTTGGTCTATCGCGGGCGGGACGGGTCGGCGGGTGATGTCGGCCATATCTGCGTCGATCCGCAGGGGCCGGTCTGCCATTGCGGCAATGCCGGCTGCGTCGAGGCGATGGCGGCCGGGCCGGCCATCGCGCGCATGGCGGAGGAGGCGGCGCGGGGCGGCGAAAGCCCGCGGCTGATGGAGTTGCTGGAGCGCAACGGCGCGCTGACCACGGTCGATCTCGGCAACGCCAGCCGGGCGGGGGATGCGGCGGCCACCGCCATCGTCCAGCAGGCCGGCGGCGATATCGGGCGGATGCTGGCCGCCGTGGTGAACTTCTTCAATCCGTCGCACATCTTCATCGGCGGCGGCGTCGCGCGGATCGGGCCGCTGCTGCTGGCCTCGATCCGGCAGAGCGTCTATCGGCGCTCGCTCGCCCTCTCCACCCGGCATCTCGACATCCAGTATGTGCCGGAGGTCGAGAGCGCCGGGGTGATCGGCGCCGCGGTGATGGCGGTGCAGGAAACCATGCTGGCCGGACCGACGACGGGAACCGGCGTCACGCCGCCCGCACGGCGGTGATGAAGGAGGTCACCTCGCCGCGCAGGGTTTCGGCCTCGCGGGCAAGGCTGCTGGCGGCGTCCAGCACCTCGGTGGCGGCGGAGCCGGTCTCCAGCACCGCGTGGTTGACGCCGACGATGGTGGAGGACACCTCGGTGGTGCCGCGCGCGGCCTCCGTCACGTTGCCGGCGATGTCGCGGGTGGCGGCGCCCTGTTCCTCGATGGCGGCGGCGATGGTGGTGGTGATCTCGCTGATGCGGCCGATGGTCTGGCCGATGCCGTGGATGGCGTCCTGGGCGCCGCCGGTGGCCTGCTGAATCTCCTTCACCTTGGCCTGGATCTCGTCGGTGGCGCGGGCGGTCTGGCTGGCCAGCGCCTTCACCTCGCCGGCGACGACGGCGAAGCCCTTGCCGGCCTCTCCGGCGCGGGCCGCTTCGATGGTGGCGTTGAGCGCCAGCAGGTTGGTCTGCGCTGCGATGCTGTTGATCATCTCCACCACATGGCCGATCTGGTCGGCCGCCTCCACCAGCGTGCGCATGGTGCTGTTGGTCCGTTCGGCCTGGGTCACCGCCTCGCCCGAGATGCGGGTGGAGGCGGCGATCTGCCGGCCGATCTCCAGGATGGAGGCCGACAGCTCCTCGGTCGCCGACGCCACGGTCTGGACGTTGACGGACGCCTGTTCGGAGGCCGCGGCGACGGCGGTCGCCTGTGCGCTGGCATGGCTGGCGGTGGTCGACATGGCGCCGGCGGTGCCCTGCATCTCGGTGGCGGCCGATGCCACCGTCTCGACGATGTGCATGGCCTTGGCGTCGAAATCGCGCATCAGCGCTTCCAGCCGGGCGGCCCGCGCCTCCTTGGCGGCCTGTTCGCGGGCCTGCTCCGCCGCCAGACGGTCGGCGGTCAACATGCTGTCGCGGAAGACGGTGACGGTCGCCGCCATGCCGCCGATCTCGTCGGCGCGGCCCAGGCCGGGGATGGCGACGGCCATGTCGCGGTCGGCCAGACGCCGCATCGCCTCGGTCATCGAGCGGATCGGATCGCTGACCCGGCGCTTGGCGACGACCATGCCGATGACGGTCAGCAGCACGGCGGCCACCACCAGCAGGCCGGCGATGACGGCATCCTGCGTCGCACCCGCGGCCTGCGCATCGGAACGGACGACCATGCGGTCCACCGCCGCCTGGGCGGCGTCGACGATGTAGCCCTGGCTGGCGGTATCCTGCTGGCGCAGGGTGCCGATTTCGACCGGAGACTTGCGGCCTTCGGCCAGAGCGGCGAGCACCGCCTTGCGCTGTTCGACCAGCGGGCCTTCGAAATTCACCTTGGCCTTTTCGACTGCCTCGCGAATCTGGTCCGGCGTATCGGGACGGGAGGCCGATTCCCTGACCAGGGCCCAGGCCTGACCGGTGCGGCCGATGGCCTCCGCCACCGCATGTGCATCGGCCTGCGTCCAGGCTTGGCCGGTGGCGACCGCGGTCTGGATGCGCAGCGCCATGCCGCCGGCATTGAGCCGGGTGTTCCAGGCGGCGCGCTTGATGCCGAGCAGATGGTCGATCATCGGATCGGCCAGTTTCAGCGATCCGTCCAGCAGATCGGTCGCGGTGGTCAGCGCGTCGAGATAGGCGACCGGCGCCGTCGCCCAGGCTTCCGCCACCGCCGGATCGCGGGCGGGTTTGCGCTGGCGCAGCGCGCCATCGGCCTGTCGGCGCAGGGCCGCCAGCGTGTCGTGGGCGGTGCGCAGCGTTGCGGCGGCCGCCGGCAGGCCGGGCAGGTCGAGTGCGTCCAGCTTGGCGGCGATGGCGGCGTAGCCGCTTTCCGCCACCGCACGGTTGGCGGCGATGTCGCGCAGTTCGGCGTCGCCGGCCGGCTCCTCCGCCCCCAGCGCCGGGCCGACCAGTCCGCGCTCCAGCCGGATCGCCAGCAGCGTGCGCAGCAGGTCGCGGCTGGTCTCGCTGAGAGTGGCGACACGCTGGGCGTTGCGGGTGCGGTCGACGACGTCGATCAGCGTGACACTGCTGGTGGCGATCAGCAACAGCCCCAGCGCGGCGACGACGAGTCCAAGGGTGGCGCGGATCGACAGCCGCGAAAGGAGCGAGATCATGGTCTGGTCCTGTCTGTGCGAAGAGTTGGAGCCGTTGCGGACGGCGCGACACCGTTTCCCCTGCAGGGCGGGCCGGTCGAACGGGCGGATCTTGAAAACCGGTTAGGGCCTAAACCGAAGACGATAATGGAAACCGACTTTGCGGTTTCGGTTCAGCCCCGATTGACAATGGCGCCGGTCTTCCGCGACGGCTTTCCTCCGACGTTGATATATTAATATGCTAATGCGGATAAGGTCGAGAATGCAGGCAAAATCCAAATCTGGATCAAAATGCCGCAGCGCTTCGAGAGCGGGGTCAAAGGCGTCTTTCAGGCTTTTAAAATAAATACTTAAGTCCAGGGCGCGGTGTTATTTGCACGCATCGGTCGCTGTGCTTGATCAAAAATGCCCGCCGCGACCTCCATCCGGCCCACCACCGAACCCTCCGCCGAACCCTCCTCTTGGGCCGCCGTGGGGCGAACCGCCATCGCCCGGCATGGAGCCCCGTCCCCGGCCGGGGCCGCCGAACCCTCCCCCGAACCCGCCGCCGGTCGGGGCGGCGGTGGAGTCCGGCGAGGCGCCCGCGGAAGAGGGCGGACTGGCCGCACGGGCGGCTCCGGAGGCGGAGGTGCCGTCCGGGCTGGAGTTGGGGCCGGCAGCAGGCCGCTGACCGGCGGCCGGGCCGCCATAGGGGCCACCATAGGGCCCGCCATAGGGGCTGGGTGGCGCGCCCCATCCCGGATGGGTGCGCACGCCGTCGACCGGTCCTTCCGGCCCCTCCATGCCTGGTGCGTCCTGCCCCTGGGGGCCGTCGGGGCGCATGCCTGCCCGTGCCAGCCCGGCCGCACGGGCGGCGGGATCGGCGCCGTCGAGCGACCGGCCGCCCAGGCGCGCGGCGCCGAAGGACCGGCTGCGGTCGATTCCGCCGCCGGACGTCACCACGCTGTCGATCACCACGCGGGCGGGTGCGGCTCCGCCGTCGGGCCGGCCGATGCGCGGGCCGCCCGGACTCGTCGTCTGCCCGGAGGCATCGACATAGGTTTCGATCGACAGGGCGCTGACCGTGCTGCCGAAGGGGTTGAAGGGATCGGCCTCCACCGCGAGCGCCGCGGCGGGATCGGGCTTGCCGGCGACGCGCACGATGCTGCCCACCGCCGGGAGGGCACCGGTCAGGCTCCGGCCGCGGGAGAGCGTCAGCCCGGCAACGGTCAGCGTCTTCGGTGTCACGGAGTCCAGCCGACCACGCAGGACCCAGCCGCGCGCCGGTTCCCAGGGATCGACGCGGCTGGCGTCGATCACCCCATCCGGCCGGCGCAGGCCCGAGATCGCGACCCAGCGTCCGGGGGTGAGCGCCGTGGTGCCCTCCGCGTCGGCGAGGTCGATGCGCTGTCCCAGCACCAGAGCGCTAGGGGCGCCGCCGGCCGTCGCCCGTTCCACCGGACCGGCGACGGCGAAGCGCACCTCCAGCGTCTGCGCCGTCAGGCCGGTCGGCCCGCCCGGGGCGGCGGTCATGGCGACCGTCTGGCCGATCCGCACGTCGCCGGGCTGGGCCGGCCGGCCCTCGATCCGCACCGGGGTCGTCGGCGGCAGATCGACCCGCAGGCCGTTGACCCAGACGCTGCCGAAGGCGGTGACGGTTCCGACGATGCCGGTACTGGTTATGCCGGTGCCGCCGATTCCGCGGTCGGCGACGGAAACGCCGGTGCCGCCGATACCGCGATCCGCCACTCCGCCGTCCCGGTTCGGGGAGGGACCGCAGCCGGCGGCGGCCAGCATCAGCGTCAGCAGCAGCGTGCGAGCCAGGGGGGTGAAGTTGCGGATCACGATGCCGCCGCTCCCTCGCCGGACCCGGCATCCTGCCGCGCAGGATCGGCGGCCTCTTCTTCGTCATAGAGGTAGAGGCCGGCGGTGAAGCGGTGGCCGGCATCGTCGCGGCCGGCGTCGCCATCGGCGAGATCGGCCGCCAGGCGGTTCAGCTCGACCAGCATCGCCATGCCCAGCCGGTCAGCCTCCCGCCGCAGGACGGCGACCGAGTCGGGACTGAGCCGGTCATAGGCGAGCGCCCGCTCCAGGAACGGCGGCGCGCCGCCCGCCAGATTGTGACCGGACGCCGCCAGATGGTCGGCAAGGTTGCGGCCGTAATAATAGGCGAGCTTGTCGAGATCGCCGCGCGGCACATGCGCCGCCTCGGCAAGGTCGAGCAGCCCGTCCGGCCGCACCGTCACCAGTCCGGCATGCAGAAGCTCGTCCAGCAGGGCGCGCGGGCGGATGTCCTTGCTGATGCCGGTCACCAGCGTTTCGAAGCTGGCTTCGCCATCGGAAACGCGGGGCAGGGGGCGGGGGCGGCCATCGGCGTCGAGGAAGGCGGCTTCGGTCAGCCAGCGGCTCAGCACCTGCGCGCCCAGCGACGGGGCGGCGGCGGCGGCGGCCTCCGCGACCGGCGGCGCGCTGCGGATCTGGCTGACGTCCTTGCGGTGGACGCCGGTCAGCAGGGTGATGCGGCTGTCGCTCATCGGTTTTCCGGGCAGCGCGAAGCCGCGCTCCGCCACCTCGACATACACCGACTTCAGAAGGTTCGCCAGCATCGGCCAGGAAATGCCGAAGCCGATCAACGTCCGCACCAGCGGAACCAGCAGCCGGCGCACCGCCGTCAGCAGCGCCGGCGGCGGTGCCGCCCCGGTGCTGCCGGCCACTGTCGGGCGGTCTGGTTCGGGGCTGCGGATCGGCACGCGCCTGACACTCCGGCGGTTGGGGACTGGGTCCGGCATCGATCTGAGGACCGACGTGACAATAGCGCGGCGGAAGGGAAAGGGAATCACCTTTTCGCTTGATGTGGGAAATTTTCCCACGCATCATGCCGGGCATGCGACGGTCGCCGTGGCTGCGCAATGTCACGAGGACCGCCAAGGTCCGCCAAGGTTTAAGGAGCGGCCGTCCGGCCGTAGCCCGCATGAGCCTGTCATCGTTCGATCATCAGCCCGCCCGCCAGCACGCCGGCCGGGACTGTCCATCCCCCGCCATGGCGCGCGGGGCGCAGAGCCTGCCGCCGGTCCTTCCCTTCCGAACGCGAGCGTCCGACATGGCGTCGTCCATCGCCCGTCACGCGGTCACCAACCGGTCCGCTTTGATCCGCAACTGCCTGTTCGGGGTGGCGGCGAACCTGCTGGTGGCCGGCAGCGCGCTGTATGCCCGGCCGTTGCAGGACGCCCTGTGGGTGGGGGGCGACGACGGCAGCCTTCTTCTGCTGGTGGCCGTGGCGCTGAGCCTGTTCGCCCTGCATGCGATGCTGGAGTTCGCGCAATCGCGGGAACTGGCGCGGCTGGTGCCGTCGGGTGCCGCCACCGGGTGGCTTCAGCGCCTGTGGGTGCTGGAGGCGGCATGGGCGCCGGTCCATCTGGCGGTGCTGGCGCTGGTGAGCCCGCTGATGGGTGCCATGGCGCTGGCTGGAGTCGCGGCGCTGGCGGCGATGATCGCGGTGGGGGCGACCGGGCCGGCGAACGCTGCGGGCGGGCAGTCGCAGCTCGCACGGCTCGCCGGTGCCGACAGCTTCGGCTGCACCGACGGCTTCCTCGCCGGGCTGGGCTTCTGCGAAACGGTCTATCGTGTGCTGATCGTCGGGCTGGGTGCGGCGCTGCTGATGCGCGGCGACCTGACGCCGGGGCTGTTCGTCGCCGCATCGCTGATCGGTATCGCCGCGATGCGTGCCGCCGCCCGGAGTGCCGCCCGTTGGCATGGCGGCCGGCAGGCGGCGGCGGTGCTGCTGATGGCCGGGCGGGTGTGACGGTTCTTCGATAACGCATCAAAAAGCCGGCACGCCCAGCGATGGGCGGCCGGCTTTTTCCGTTTCAGGACCTCAAAGCGCCGGCCAGCTCTCCGCGACCAGCCGGCGGACCTCGTCGGCGCTGTCGGTGCCGAGGGCGGCTTCGGCGACGCGGCGGCAATCCTCCATGCGCAGGGTGCGGATGAACGCCTTCAGGTCGGCAATCACCGCCGGGGTGGCCGACAGTTCGGTGACGCCCAGCCCGATCAGCAGCGGCGCCGCCATCGGGTCGGAGGCGGAGCCGCCGCACACCGCGACCACCCGGTCGTGGGTCTTCGCCCCCATCACCGCAAGGCGGATCAGCCGCAGCACGCCCGGATGCAGCGCGTCGAGCTGGGCCGCCACATGCGGGTTGCCGCGGTCCATCGCCAGCACATACTGGGTCAGGTCGTTGGTGCCGACGGACAGGAAGTCGGCCACCGCGCCGATGCGGTCGGCGATCAGGGCGGCGGCCGGCACCTCGATCATCGCCCCCAGCTCGATTGGTTCGGTCCGGCCGAGCTTTGCCCGCTCCTCGTCCACCATCGCCCGCACCGCCTGGAGTTCGGACGGCGAGGCGATCATCGGCACCATGATGCGGCAGACGCCGACCGGCTTCACCCGCAGGATGGCGCGGATCTGCGCCCGCAGAAGCTCCGGCTCGCGCAGGCCGACGCGGACGCCGCGCAGGCCGAGCACCGGGTTCTCCTCCTTCGGCAGTGGCAGATAGGACAGCGGCTTGTCGCCGCCGACATCCAGCGTGCGGATCACCAGCGGCCGGCCTTCCAGCGCATCGGCGATCTGCTGGTACTGCTGGTACTGCTCATCCTCCGTCGGGGCGGACTGGCGTTCCAGGAACAGGAACTCGGTGCGCAGCAGGCCGCAGCCCTCGGCACCCTCCACCACCGCGCCGGGGGCGTCGCTGACCCGGCCCAGATTGGCGAACACCTCGATCCGCGTGCCGTCGGCCATCCGGCACTCCTCGCGGGAGGTGAGGCGGTTCTCCTCGCGGCGCGCCGTGCGGGCGGCGACGGCGGTCCGGGTTGCCGCCAGCGTGTCCTCCGGCGGGAAGACCAGCAGCTCGCCGCGGTTGCCGTCGATCACCACGGGGGCGCCGTCCGGCACCCGCTCCGCCTGCCGGCCCAGCGCCACCACGGTGGGCACGCCCAGCGCCGCTGCCAGGATGACGGCGTGGGAGGTCGGGCCGCCATGCGCCATGCCGATCCCGGCCAGCCGTCCGGCCGGAACCCCGGCGAGGTCGGAGGGCAGGATCTCGTCGGCCAGGACGATGCTGCCGGCCGGCAGTTCGGCCAGCCCGACGTCGGGGCCCTTGCCGGACAGGGCGGTCAGCACCTGCTGTTCAAGGTCGCGCAGGTCGGCGGCGCGTTCGGCCATGCGGGGGTCGGCGAGGGCGGCCAGAGCGTCGGCCTGGAGGCGCGCCGTGCGCTGCCAGGACCATTCGGCGCTCTTGCCGGCCCGGATGTCGGCGAGCGCGCCGTCCAGCAGTTCCGGATCGTCCAGAAGCTCCCGGTGGGCCTGGAAGATGGCGGCATGTTCGGGCATCCGCTGCGCGGATTGCGCCAAGCCGGCGACGACCTGCTCCAGCGCCCGGCGCAGGCGCGGCTCCTCGATATCCGGGCCGGCGCCCTGTTCGACCACGCGCACGGCGCTGCGGAACCGGCGGACGACGGCGCCGACCGCCTGTCCCGGCACGGCGATGGTGCCCTTCAGCAGCACCTCCTCGCCGGGGGCGAAGGGGGGGGCGACCTCTTCCTCGGCGGCCGGCTGGGCCGGGGCGGGGGCGGCAGGGGGGGCAACCGGCGCGGCCTGCGAACCGGCACCGGCGGCCACACCGGCGACGACCGGATCGCCCAGCCCGCCTTCGATCAGCACGGCGATGCTCTCCGCCATGTCCTGGGCGCCGGGGCCGGCGGCGCGCACCGTCAGCCGGTCGCCGAGCATTGTGCCGAGCCCCATCAGGGCGACCACGCTCTTGGCGTTGGCGCGGCGGTCGCGGCAGTGGATGGTGACGGTGCCGGGATAGGCCTTGGTCGCGGCGACCAGGGCCGCGGCCGGCCGGGCATGCAGCCCGCTGGCGATGGGCAGCACGACGCTCCGCTCGCCGGTTTCTCCCGAGCCGTCTTCTCCCGAGTCGGGGCCGGCGGCGGGAAGTCCGGCATCGGCGCCGCTGCCGCCACGGACGGTCATCGCCGCGTCGCCGGCGGCGATCTCGCGATCCACCGACAGGCCGTCGACGGTGTAGCCGTCATTCACCACAACCATCATGCTGACCAGGCTCTGCGCCCGGCTTCCCACCAGATCCATGTCGAAGCTGATCAGGCGGTCGCCGGTCTTCACCGATTGCCCGTCCTGGACATGGGCGGTGAAGCCCTCGCCGTTCAGGCCGACGGTGTCGACCCCCAGATGCAGCAGAATTTCCGCCCCGCTGGCGGTGCGGACGGTGCAGGCATGGCGCGCCCGGTGGACCGACAGCACGGTGCCGTCGCAGGGGCTGCGCAACTCGTTCACCGTGGGGTCGATGGCCATGCCGGTTCCGACCAGCCCCTGGGCGAAAGCGGGATCGGGCACCTCGGACAGCGGCATGGCCCATCCGGCCAGCGGAGCTGCAAGCGTGATCGCGGTCATGTGGTTTGGTCCTCTTTTCTTATCGCCAGACCGCAGCGGGCATCCCCTGGCGGGCGTCTCCTGTATCGGACGCCGTCTGTGCGCAGACGCCGCATAGCCCAAGCGCAATTCTCGTCATATGTTATCGAAAGATCCCGTCCGGGAAAGGCGGAAGCCTGCGGCCAATCCGCGCCCCGCATGGCGCATCGGGGATAAGCCGCAAGCTTGCCCGGCACGCTATGTCGCCTATGTCGTGAAACCTGAACATGGGTCAGGTTGTATTCCCACCCAGGGCCGACCCATCCGGAACCCAGGATGTCGCCGCCGCCGGACAATTTGCGGGAGAGCCGCCATGGCAATGAACCCCTTTGCGTTTCTACAGAAAATCGGCAAGTCGCTGATGTTGCCGGTGGCGGTTCTTCCCGTCGCCGGTCTGCTGCTGGGTATCGGCGCGGCGAACTTCGAATGGATGCCGCCGCTGCTGTCGATGCTGATGAAGAATTCCGGCGACGTGATCTTCGGCAATCTGCCGCTGATCTTCGCCATCGGCGTGGCGCTGGGCTACACCGAGAATGACGGCGTGTCGGCCATCGCCGCCACCATCGGCTATATCGTGATGCTCGCCACGCTGGGCGTGATGACCGGGGTCTGGGGCATGGAGCCGAAGACCATCATGGGCATCAAGTCGATGGAAACCGGCGTGTTCGGCGGCATCCTGGCCGGCGGGCTGGCGGCGGCGATGTTCAACCGCTTCTACAAGATCGCGCTTCCGGCCTATCTCGGCTTCTTCGCCGGCAAGCGCTTCGTGCCGATCATCACGGCGCTGGCCGCCATCGTGCTCGGCATCGTGCTGTCGGTGGTCTGGCCGCCGGTGCAGGAGGGCATCAACAGCTTCTCGCGCTGGGCGGCGGTGAACGATCCGCGTCTGGCCGCGACCATCTACGGCTTCGTCGAACGCCTGCTGATCCCCTTCGGCCTGCACCATATCTGGAACGTGCCCTTCTTCTTCGAGATCGGGTCCTTCCAGAACGCCGCCGGGCAAGTGGTCCATGGCGACATCGCCCGCTATTTCGCCGGCGACCCGACCGCCGGCATCCTCTCCGGCGCCTTCCTGTTCAAGATGTTCGGCCTGCCGGCCGCGGCCATCGCCATGTGGCACACCGCCAAGCCGGAGAACCGGGTGCGCGTCGGCGGCATCATGGTGTCCGCCGCACTGACCTCCTTCCTGACCGGCATCACGGAACCCATCGAGTTCAGCTTCCTGTTCCTGGCGCCGGTGCTGTACCTGATCCATGCGATGCTGGCGGCGACCTCGCAGTTCATCATGAACTCGCTGGGCGCCCATATGGGCTTCACCTTCTCGCAGGGCGGCATCGACTTCGTGCTGTTCAACGCGCTGAGCCCGCTGTCGCAGAAATGGTGGCTGGTGCTGATCCTGGGGCCGGTCTATGCGGCGATCTACTATGTCGTGTTCCGCTACACCATCCTGGCACTGAACCTGAAGACCCCCGGCCGCGAGGACGCGACGGAGGAAAGCGTCAGCACCGCCACCGGCAGCGAGCGGGCGCGCGACCTCGTGCTGGCCTTCGGCGGGCGTGGCAACATCAGCAATCTGGACGCCTGCATCACCCGCCTGCGCGTGGTGGTGAAGGACCCGGCTCGCGTCGATGACGGCAAGCTGCGCGGCATGGGCGCGTCCGGCGTCCTGCGGGTGCGCGACAGCGTGCAGGCGGTGTTCGGCACCCTGTCGGAGAATCTGAAGACGGAGATGCAGGAATATCTGCACAGCGCCGGCGCGGAAGCCGACGGTCCCGCCGCAGTGGCGGCGCCGGTCGCGGCCAAGCCGGTATCCGCTCCGGCCGCGGCGCCGGTCCCGACCGACCGCGCCGCCCGCATCGCCGAGGCGCTGGGCGGCGCCGGCAACATCAAGGAACTGGCCGCCTTCGCCACCACCCGTCTGCGGGTCGAGTTGAGCGACGCCGGCAAGGCGAATGCCGAGGCGCTGAAGCGGGCCGGCGTGCGCGCGGTGATGGGGCTGGGCGCCAACGGCCTCGACCTGATCGTCGGCAACGACGCCGACGCGCTGGTGGGGGCGATGACCGGCATGCTGCCGGGCGGACGGCGCGCCGCCGAATAGCGGGCATCCTGTCTGGTATTTGAGTGGTTTTATCGTGCGGCGCGACCTTTCCCGGGTCGCGCCGCTTTTCTTTTCCGCATTGCGGCGGCTGTCGTGATGCGATTCCACCAATGGACGCTGGCCTCCGGCGCAATAAGGTCTTACATTGGTATCTATACCAGTCAATCGCGAGCGCCGCCATGACCGATCAGGGCATTCCAGAGTTCAACGCCTCCCGCTCCACCTCGCTGATGGCCCCGCTGATGGCGGTGGAGGCGGCGGAGGCACCCGCCGCGGTGGCCCGGCAGATCGAACGGTGTGGCGCCGGCTTCGCCGAATTGGGCGAACGCCTGCGCCGCGAGCCGCCGCGGTTCGTCGTCACCTGCGCCCGCGGCAGTTCCGACCATGCCTCGGCCTACGGCAAATATCTGATCGAGACGCGGATCGGGCGGGCGGTGGCCTCCATCGGGCCGTCCATCGCCTCGGTTTATGGCGGGCATCTCAGCCTGGAGGGGGCGCTGTTCATCGCCGTTTCGCAGTCGGGCCGCAGCCCGGACCTGCTGCGGCTGGTGGAGGCGGCGAAGGCCGGCGGTGCGCGGGTGGTCGGCTTCGTCAATGCCGAGGACTCGCCGCTGGCGGAGATGTGCGACCATTTCCTGCCGCTGGCGGCCGGGCCGGAGCGCAGCGTCGCCGCGACGAAATCCTGCATCGCCTCGCTGGCCGCTTATCTGCAGCTGGTGGCGCACTGGCAGGACGATCCGGCCCTGAAGGAGACGCTGGCGGCCCTGCCCGCCACGCTGGAGTCGGCGAAGGCGCTGGACTGGAAGCCGGCGCTGATGCCGCTCGCCACCGCGCAGAACCTCTATGTGCTGGGGCGCGGAGTCGGTTTTGGCGCGGCGCTGGAGATGGCGTTGAAATTCAAGGAAACCTGCCGTTTGCATGCCGAGGCCTTCAGCGCTGCGGAGGTGGTCCACGGTCCGCTGGCGCTGGTCGGCCCCGGTTTCCCGGTGCTGGCCCTGACCCAGGCCGACGCGGCGGAGCCGCACACCCGCGCGGTGGTGGAGCGCATCGTCGGGCTGGGCGCCGCTGTCGCCACCACCGAACCGGGGCTAGCGGGAACCACGCTGCTGCCGAGCCTGCCGGGGATTGCGCCGGAGGCGGCGCCGCTGGCGGCATTGCAGAGCTTCTACGGCGCGGTCTATGAACTGGCGCTGGCCCGCGGCATCGACCCCGACAGCCCGCCCAACCTTGCCAAAGTGACGAAGACCGTCTGATGCGACAGCTCCTGACCGGTGCCCGGATTTTCACGGGCGAGACCATTCTCGACGGCCGCAGCCTGCTGGTCGCCGATGGCCGCATCCTCGACATCGTGGCACCCGGCCGCACCCCGCCGGAGGTCGAGCGGACGGTGGCGCTGGAGGCCGGCGACCTGCTGGCGCCCGGCTTCCTCGACATCCAGGTCAATGGTGGCGGCGGCGTGCTGTTCAACGAGCAGCCGACGGCGGACGCGACGCTCGCCATCGCCGCGGCGCACCGGCGCTTCGGCACCACCGGGTTGTTGCCGACCATCATCACCGACACCCCCGACTGCCACCGTGCCGCCGCCGAAGCGGCGGTGACGGCGGTGGCCAAACCGGGTAGCGGCGTGCTCGGCATCCATTTCGAAGGGCCGTTCATCAGCCCGCAGCGGGTCGGCGCCCACGACCCGCGCTTTGTCCGCGCGCCGGACGAGGGCGATCTCGCCTTCATCGGCGGGCTGCCGGCACGGATGCCGGGCGGCCGGGTGCTGCTGACCCTGGCGCCGGAATGCGTGGAGGACGTGGCGCTGTCCCGGCTGATGGCCGCCGGGGTGATCCTGTCGGTCGGTCATACCATGGCGAGCGCCGAGCGGGTGGTGGAGGCCTTCGATCTCGGCGTGCGCGGGGTGACGCACCTCTACAACGCCATGCCCGGCATCGCCAACCGCCAGCCCGGCCCGGCCGGGGCGGCGCTGGGCGACGGGCGGCCCTGGTGTGGGCTGATCGCCGACGGGCATCACGTTCATCCGCTGATGATGCGCGCCGCGCTGGCCGCCCGGCCGCGGGGCCGGATGATGCTGGTGACCGACGCCATGCCGCCGACCGGCACCGACGCGGATCGCTTCGAGCTGAACGGCCGGACGATCTACCGGCGTGACGGGCGGCTGGTGCTGGCCGACGGCACTCTGGCGGGGGCCGACCTCGACATGGCGACGGCGGTGCGCAATGCGGGGACGCTGATCGGCCTGCCGCTGGAGGAGTCGCTGCGGATGGCGTCGCTCTATCCGGCCGAATTCTTAGGCATGGCGGGCGAGCGCGGGCGGATCGCGCCGGGCTGGCGGGCCGATCTGGTGCTGCTGCGGCCGGACCTGACGGTGCGCGGGACTTGGGTCGAGGGGGAGTGGCGGGGGACTTGATCATCTGAATCGCGATCTCCCAACAATCCTTGTTTATGGCATTTGACGCCATATGCCTTTTGATGCCATGATCTACCATATCAGTGACGGGGATGCGCTGTTCCGTGCCAAAGGCTGAACTGCTCTTCAAGGAGCGCCGCGAGTTGGCTGGAGGAGCCGTCATAGAGGTGAAGATCTGGAGGGTTCCGGCTCCCGTTCCGCCATCGCAACACCCGCTCAAATATTCTCTCGTTTACATCGTCAACGGTGAGCGCGTGGTCGGGTACGACAATGAGCGGGGCAAGGGCGACCATCGGCATTATGGACTGCGCGAGGAGCCCTATCGCTTCATCTCGCCGGAGCAGCTGATTACGGACTTTCTGGCCGATGTTAGGACCGCGGGAGGCGATGTATGAGCGACCTACAGATCCATGTCGGCGACAGTGCTGAAGAGTTCGCCGGCCGTTTCTCGGACGCGTGGCGCCGGGCCGAGCGCGGAGAGCCGGTCAGCGAGCGGCACCTGTCCTTCGACAGCTTCGAGACGCTGGCTCGCGCGCTGACACCCAAGCGGTTGGAACTGCTCCGGCATCTGCACCGGGCGCCGGCCGCCAGCATCAATGCTCTTGCCAAGGCGGTGGGCCGCGACTATCGCCGCGTGCATGAGGATGTCGAGGCGCTGGTCGCTGCCGGTCTTGTCGATCGCGAGGAAGGCGGTACCGGGTTGACCGCGCCGTACGACGCGATCTCTACCCGGATCGCCTTGTAGAGATTTCTTTGGAGGGCGTCAGCCCACGGCCACGATCTCCAGCCCATCCTCGTCCACGCGCACCCGCAGCGCCGTCAGGTCGGGCAGGGACAGGTTGCCGTCCAGTTCATGCGCTGCCAGCGTCGTGGTCAGTCCGATCACCCAGGCGCCTGCCGCGTTGCCGGCGGCCAGTCCCGCCGGAGCATCCTCGAACACCACGGTGTCGCGCGGGTCGAAGCCCAGCGTCTCGGCGGCGGTGCGGTAGCCTTCGGGGTGGGGCTTGCCCTGGGTGACGTTGTCGGCGCCGATCAGCAGGTCGGGCAGGGGCAGGCCGGCCTGGGCGATGCGCTTCCGCGCCATGTCGTGCGGGGCGGAGGTGACCACCGCCCAGCGGTGGCGCGGCAGCGATTGCAGAAGCTCCAGCGCGCCGGGAACCGCGCGCACGCCTTCGGTATCGCCGGTGTAGCATTCCTCCACCAGACGCACCTCCTCGTCGATGTCGGCACCGGCGGGGGCGAAGCGGCGGACGGTCTCGATGCTGCGGACGCCGTGGCAGACGGCCAGGATCGCCTCGGGATCGAGATCGTGCCGGGCGGCCCAGGCGCGCCAGGAGCGCTCAACCGGACCCTTGGTGTCGATCAGGGTGCCGTCCATGTCGAACAGGATGGCGCGGACGCGGAACGGGGTATCAAGGGCAGGCTTCATCGCTCGCTCTCGTTGGAATCGTCGGTGTGGGACGGAATGGTCCGGGGGATCAGACCAGCGACAGCTCCACGACGAAGTCATAGGCGTCGCCGCGGTAGTGGGAACGGACGAACTCCAGCGGGGTTCCGTTTTCCAGGAAGGTGCGGCGCTCAATGTAGAGGGCGGGGGCGCCGTCGGGAACCCCCAGAAGCGTCGCCTGATCCGTCGGCAGGCGAATGGCAGACAAGCGTTGCAGCGCGCGGAAGGGCGCATGGCCGCGCCCGCGCAGAGTCTCGTACAGGGACCCCTGCACCAGATCGGGATCGGGCAGGAAGCTGGTCGGCAGGGCGCTGAGTTCGATGGCGAGCGGGGTGCCGTCGGCCAGACGCAGCCGGTGCAGCCGCACCACCTCCGCCCCCGGGCGCAGGCCCAGCGCCATCGCCTCCTCCGGCGTGGCGGTGGCGACCGAGCGGCTGAGCCAGCGCGAATCCGGCTTCAGCCCGCGTCCGCCGATGTCCTCGGTGAAGCTGGTCAGGGCGGACAGCCGCTGTTCCACATGGGGGCTGCGGTTGATGAAGGTGCCGGCCCCCTGGCGCTGGTGCAGCAACCCCTCGGCGATCAGTTCGCGCAGGGCCTTGCGCACGGTGACGCGCGACACGCCGAAGGTCTCCGCCAGCTCCCGCTCGCCGGGAAGGGCGTCCTGGTCGGTCAGCCTGCCTTCGACGATCAGCGTCCGCAGATGCCGCGCCAATTGCAGGTACAGCGGCAGGGGCAGGGCATCCGACAGGGCGGTCGGGTCGAACGGGGCCGCGGCGGCGGCAGTGGACATCGGCAACCACTCCAGTGCTCCAGGACCGGCATGATACCACTGAAAGGCCTTTGGGCAACAGGCGCCGGACGGGATGCAGAGGTGCAAGCACAATTACAACCAGTTTCAGATTGCGGAATGTCCGGATTTTGGTATTCTGCGCATACAGTCCAATCTAATACCACCAACCAGACAACACCAACCCCCGGACCATGGGCCGGGGCGACAGCGGAGCCGGAACGATGGCGGGCGGCACGGAAGATGCGGCGAACCGGTACAGCCGGCTGGACGTGTGGCCGGCTGCCGAACTGATGACGGCCCTGTGGGAGGGCCAGACGCGCGCACTCGCCGCCTGCGCTCCCGCCTTGCCGCTGGTCGCCGCGGCCGTGGAGGCTGCCGCGGATCGTCTGGCCGCGGGACGCGGCCGGCTGGTCTATGCCGGGGCCGGATCGTCGGCGATGGTCGCGGCGCTCGACGGGCTGGATCTGGGGCCGACCTTCGATTGGCCGGCGGAGCGGCTGGTGCTGCTGATCGCCGGCGGGCTCGACCTGTCGCGCGGGCTGGCCGGCGCGGCGGAAGATGACGAGGGGGCAGGACGGGCCGATGCCGCGCGGGCGGGCGTTTGCGCCGACGACGTGGTGGTCGGCCTGTCGGCCAGCGGCGCCAGCGCCTACACCGTCGGTGTCCTGCGCGCAGCAAGGGAGGCGGGGGCCCTGACCATGGGAATCGCCAGCAGCGCCGGTTCCCCCCTGCTGGACGCGGTGGAGCATCCCGTGCTGACCGCGACGGGGGCCGAAGTGATCGCCGGATCGACCCGGCTCGGCGCCGGAACCGCGCAGAAGGTGGTGCTGAACCTGTTTTCGACCGGCGTCATGACGGCGCTTGGCAATGTCTACGACAATTTGATGATCAATGTCCGGCCGGAGAATGCCAAGCTCCGCCGCCGCTGCACCGCCATGGTCGCTCGCATCGCCGGCGTGGACGAGGATGCTGCCGGTGCGGCGCTGGAACGGCATGGCGACGTGCGCCGCGCCGTTCTGGGGCTGGCCGGGCTGGAAGCGCCTGAGATCGACCGGCTGCTGACCGGGACCGGCGGCAATTTGCGCCGCGCGATGGAACAGGCCTGGTCGGGGGCCAACACGCAAGAATGACCAACATGCGAGGCCCGGCCCCCTTGAGGCCGGAGCCCATTGCACTGGGAGACGTCCGAATGTCTGCTGATCGTTTGTCGGGCGACCGTTTTTCGGGCGTCCAGAGGCTGGGGCGGGCGCTGATGCTGCCGATCGCCGTGCTGCCCATCGCCGGGTTGCTGCTGCGCATCGGCCAGCCCGACCTGCTGAATATCGCCTTCATCGCTGCGGCGGGCGACGCCGTCTTCTCCAACCTGGGCGTCCTGTTCGCCGTCGGCATCGCCATCGGCTTTGCGCGTGAGAACCACGGTGCCGCCGGGTTGGCCGGCGCCGTCGGCTATTTCGTGGCGGTGAAGGGGGCGGTGGTGCTGAGCGGCGTCGCGCCGGATCTGGTGGCGAAGATGTCCAGCCGCATCAGCATCCCGGTCGGCATCCTGATCGGCATCATCGCCGGCCAGCTCTACAACAAATACAAGGACATCAAGCTGCCGGACTATCTCGCTTTCTTCGGCGGGCGGCGCTTCGTGCCCATCGTCACCGGTCTGGCGGCGCTGGGGATCGCGCTGATCTTCGGCTATGGCTGGCCCGTCGTCGATTCAGGACTGACCGCGCTGACCACCGGCGTGCTGGGGCTCGGCAAGATCGGCCTGTTCCTCTATGGCGTGCTCAACCGCATCCTGATCATCACCGGCCTGCACCACATCATCAACAACATCGCCTGGTTCCTGCTGGGCGATTACCAGGGCGTCACCGGCGACCTGAACCGCTTCTTCAAGGGCGATCCGACCGCCGGCGCCTTCATGTCCGGCTTCTTCCCGGTGATGATGTTCGGCCTGCCGGCCGCCTGCCTCGCCATGTACCACACCGCCAAGCCGGAGAACCGGGCGGCGGTCGGCGGCGTGCTGCTGTCGATGGCGCTGACCGCCTTCCTGACCGGTGTGACGGAACCGGTGGAATTCGCCTTCATCTTCCTGGCGCCCGCGCTGTTTGCCGTCCATGCCGTGCTGACCGGCCTGTCGATGGTGCTGATGGACGTGCTGAACGTGAAGCTGGGCTTTGGCTTCTCGGCGGGCCTGTTCGATTATGTGCTGAACTATGGCAAGGCGACCAACCCGATCCTGCTGCTGCCGGTGGGGGCTGCTTATTTCGCCATCTATTACGGGCTGTTCCGCTTCGTCATCCAGCGCTTCGACCTGAAGATGCTGGGCCGCGACGACATCGCCATTCCCGCCGGTCAGGCGCCGGCCGCCACCGGTGTCCGGCCTGCCGCCGCCGGCATTGCGCCGGTCAGCGACCGGGCCGGCGCCTATGTCGCGGCGCTCGGCGGTGCCGGCAACCTGCGCTCGGTGGAAGCGTGCACCACCCGCCTGCGCCTGAACGTTGCCGACGCCAGCCGGGTGAACGAGGTGGAGTTGAAGCGCATCGGCGCCCGCGGCGTGGTGAAGCCGTCGGCCAATTCGGTCCAGGTGATCGTCGGTCCGATTGCCGACCAGTTGGCGGGCGAGATCCAGGATTCGTTGAACGCGTCGGCGGGCTTGCGGGTCTGATCGAAGGCACTCCGGTTCCAACATTGGAAAGCCCCGGTTCCTTGTGGAACCGGGGCTTTCCGTCTTTTGAGGCCTCTGTACCGTCAGGCGGGTTCGGGTTCGTCGGCGAAGATCGCCTTCAGGTCGATGCGGGTGTCGGTCTTCGCCTCGAGATCCAGCTGGCGCTCGACCTCGTCGAGATGTTCGATCATCAGGGCGGTCGCCTCGCCGGAGCGGTTGCCGATCAACGCGGCGATCAGGCGGCGGTGATCGTCGGCGGAGCAGGTGTGCGACGACCGCCGCTCGAACGCCGCGATGGCAAGGCTGGAGCGGTCGATCAGGTCGGTCAGAATGCCGGCCAGCGTCGCGTTTCCGGCGAACTCGGCCAGCAGCAGGTGGAACTGGCCGGACAGGCGGATCATCGCCTTGCGGTCGGCGGCGCGTTCCGCCGCGTCCTCCAACGCGCCATGGCCGCGCAGCCTCTCCAGCATGTCGTCGGACAGCGGGCGGGGCAGCCGCTCCAGCCGCTCCATGATCGCGCGTTCGATCACCCGGCGCGCCTCGAACACCTCGCGCGCCTCTTTCGGCGACGGCTTGGCGACGAAGGCGCCACGGTTGGGGATCAGCGTCACCACCCGCCGCTGTGCCAGCAGAAGCAGCACCTTGCGCACCCGTTCGCGGCTGACGCCGAAGGCTTCGGCCAGGCTTTCCTCCGTCAGCTTGGTGCCGGGCGGCAGGCGACGGTCGGCAATGGCCTCCCCGATGCTGCGGACGATGCGGGATTCCGCGCTGCCGCGCGGCGCGCCGGTGCGGGCGAGAGGAGTGCGGCGGGCTGGCTTGGCGGCGGCGGCGGTGGTCATGGGCGGGGAAGGTGCTTTTACCGGAGTGCGGGAAATGTATCGCAGATTGTGCACAAAGCGGGCCAGCGAGGAAACTGCAATCGCGTGAGCAGGATGCTGGTGAACGCCCTGGTCAAAAGTGCCTAAAACCGCGCCACTGCGCCGAACTGCTGCACAAATGCCGCGCCTTTGCGCAGAAGGCGGCCATGGGACCGGCGGATTTCCGCCATTTGGTCGTTGGCACGCTGGATGCAAAAGGCGGAACGGTCACAAACGACCGCGCAGATTGTGCACAATTCTGGAGGCCCTTCGATGACGGCAGGTTCGACGGTCGAGCTGGTGAAGCTGCGCAAGGCCTATGGAGCGACCGTGGCGGTGGACGGCATAGACCTGCGGATCGTCGCCGGGTCCTATTGCTGCCTGCTGGGGCCGAGCGGCTGCGGCAAGACCTCCACCCTGCGGATGATCGCCGGGCACGAGGACATCACCGACGGCGACCTGCTGATCGGCGACACGGTGGTCAATGACGACCCGCCGGCCAAGCGCGGCACCGCGATGATGTTCCAGAGCTACGCCCTGTTCCCCCATCTCGACTGCACCGACAACGTCGCCTTCAGCCTGAAGATGAAGGGCGTTGCGAAGGAGGAGCGGCGGCGCCGGGCGGCCGGGATGCTGGACCTCGTCGACATGGGCAAATATGCCGGCCGCCTGCCGTCGCAGCTGTCGGGCGGGCAGCAGCAGCGCGTGGCGCTGGCCCGTGCGCTGATCACCCGGCCGGGCGTGCTTCTGCTGGACGAACCGCTGTCGGCGCTCGACCCCTTCCTGCGGGTGCGCATGCGGGAGGAGCTGAAGCGCCTGCACCGCGACATCGGCATCACCTTCATCCACGTCACCCACAGCCAGACCGAGGCGATGGCGCTGGCCGACCTTGCCGTGGTGATGAACCAGGGCCGGATCGAACAGGCCGGGCCGCCACGCGAGCTGTTCAACCAGCCGCGCACTGCCTTCGTCGCCCGCTTCATCGGCGGCCACAACGTCATCGAGGGGGGAGTTGTGGGCGACGCCGGCCGCTGTGCCGTCCGGACCGACCGCATCCAGCTCGGCGGGGCCGACATGCCGAGCGAAATCCAGGTGGAGGGCACGGTGCGCTCGCTGGAGTATCACGGTGCCTCGGTCCATCTCAGCCTCGATGTCGCCGGTGCTGACGAGTTCGCCGTCGTGCTGGACGAGGCCCGCTATTTCGATGCCCCCGTCGGCGTGGGCGACCGCGTGCGTGCCGGATGGAGCCGCCGCGACATCCACCCGCTGGTGGCGTGACCTTTTTCAAAAACCGCTCATCAAAAAACAACACGACGAACAGACTGGAGGCTCAGCGATGACCGACACCCGTACTCCTTCGAAGTCCGCGACGCTGTCGACCGGCGTCAGCCGCCGCACCCTGCTGAAGGGCACCGCCGCCGTGGCCGGTGCCGCCGTCGGCTCGGGCGCCATCACCGGCTTTCCGACCATCTGGGCGCAGAACATCAAGAACGTCACGCTGCGCCAGTTCGGCACCGGCGTGTCGAACCTGAACGCCGTCGCCGACAAGGTGAAGGAGGATCTGGGCTTCACCCTGCAGATGACGGCGCTGGATTCCGACGCGGTGACGCAGCGCGCGGTGACCCAGCCGAAGTCCTACGACATCGCCGACATCGAATACTGGATCGGCAAGAAGGTGTTCCCGGCCGGCGTCATGCAGCCGATGGACGTGAAAAAGATCAAGAACTTCGACAAGATCGTCCCGATCTTCATCACCGGCAAGCTGACACCCGACAGCGCCATCGCCCAGGGCACCGCCCCCCACACCGTCGGCTTCGTCGAGGGCAAGGACAGCACCAAGTTCGCCAAGGCGCCGACCGAGTGGATGACGCTGATCCCGACCATCTACAACGCCGACACGCTGGGCATCCGCCCCGATCTGGTCGGCCGTCAGATCTCCAGCTGGAAGGATCTGCTGGACCCCGCCTTCAAGGGCAAGGCGTCGCTGCTGAACATCCCGTCCATCGGCATCATGGACGCCGCCATGGTCTGCGAGGCGATGGGCGAGGTCAAATACGGCGACAAGGGCAACATGACCAAGGAGGAGATCGACAAGACCCTCAAGATCATGACCGACGCCAAGAAGGCCGGCCAGTTCCGCGCCTTCTGGAAGACCTTCGACGAGAGCGTCAACCTGATGTCGTCGGGCGAGGTCATCATCCAGTCGATGTGGTCGCCGGCCGTCGCCGCCGTGCGCGCCAAGGGCATTCAGTGCGTCTACCAGCCGCTGAAGGAAGGCTATCGCGCCTGGGGCGGCGGTCTCGGCATCGCCAAGCATCTGAGCGGGCTGGAGCTGGACGCCGCCTATGAATACATCAACTGGTATCTGTCGGGCTGGGTCGGCGCCTATCTGAACCGCCAGGGCTATTATTCGGCCGTGCTCGACACCGCCAAGCAGCACATGTCGCCGGAGGAATGGGCCTTCTGGATGGAGGGCCAGCCGGCCAAGGCCGACATCCTCAGCCCCGAAGGCAAGGTGATGGAAAAGGCCGGCGCGGTGCGCGACGGCGGCTCGTTCCAGGACCGCATGGGCCGCGTCGCCTGCTGGAACGCGGTGATGGACGAGGACCGCTACATGGTCCGCAAGTGGAACGAGTTCATCGCGGCCTGACCTTTGCGATTGCCAGCCATTCCCTCTCCCCCCTGGGGAGAGGGTTAGGGTGAGGGGGACGCGCGGCGAGGATCTTCAAGCGTCGCGCACTCTCCGCTCCCTATTGAACCCACCCTGTGCAGGGGGGGGGGGNTCACGGCCGCCTCCGGCAGGGTGCGGCGTCGCCGCCTGCTGCCGCGCGTGGCGCCCTATCTCCAGGCGGCACCGCTGACCGTCATGCTGCTGCTGTTCCTGCTGGTGCCGATTCTGACCATCGTCGTCGTCAGCTTTTGGGATTACGACA
>NZ_JBCEBL010000041.1:0-55224 GCF_049472615.1 Azospirillum sp. 11R-A
AACTCCCAGGGAATGCCCGAACGCAACACGAACAGGATACCGGTTAGCGCAGCGCGGTTGTCCAGCCGAGGCCGCCCGCCCTTCGGCTTGGGCGCCTCCGGTGGGAGCAACGGTTCAATCAGCGCCCAAAGGGCGTCGGATACAAGAGGGGAAGCCATACCCCTCTCAACCGCCCAAATGCCGTTTTGTTAGGTGCTCTAAGCGTCACGGTCCGCGTCATCCGCCTTGGGCGCCAGTCCCTTCAACGGACTGTCGATGGTGCATTTCCCCTCGATCTTCGCCCAATTGAGCATCGCGTTCACGTACTTGAAGTTCTGGATGATGGTGTTGTTCGACAACTCCATATCGGCCAGCGCATCGCGCCAGTCACGGACATCATCCCGAGTGAGGTCATCAACCGCCTTGTTGTTCAGGATTTCGGAAAAACGGGTCAACTTCGGCTTGGTGTTGGTGAGGGTACGTCCCTTCCATTCCCCGTCCCTGACCTTCGCTTCGGCGTAGACTTCCACCAACTCCGCCAGCGCCATGGATTGGGGTGTGCGATCAACCGGCGGGGCTACGGTGGTCGCCACGGGCGGCAGGGCGAACAACGGATCACGGGCGGGGTGCCCATAGTCGCCCACCCGCCGAGCCTTGGTCTGGTTCAGCAACTCCACCTGTGCCCGAAGGAGGGTGCGACAAAACCGCCCATAGGCATCGCTTGCCCGATCCACGGACAGCCCGCCTGCGGCCAAGAGTTCATCGGCCACAACCTCAATCTGCTTGTAGTCGTTGACGGCCAGCGCCTCCCGGCTGTCCCCGATCAGGTCGGACAAGAGCGTCAAGTCGGCCTGGATCGGCTCAATCTCGGGATCGGGGGCGGCATAGAGGGTTTCCCCTGCCCTGACCTTCTCCAAGTCGCGTTCCGCCGCGTCGAGTTCCTTCGCCAGCCAATCGCGGGCAATGGCGTTGATCCTGTCGGTGGTGAGGGCGGTATCGGTCATGGCGCTGGCGAACAACCTGTCGGCAACCGCGGTCAGCCTCCGTCCCCTGACGATGGCCGTGGCGCGATCCTTGGTCCGCAGGGACACCACCAGTTCCCGCTTAACAAACCGCGAACGCAGGCCCTCAGGCACCTTGCGCCGCCACCTGAACCCATCGCCCCGACGTTGGACGTGAAGCACCCCATGCCCTCATTCACGGGCGCCGACAGGTCGTTCCGGTGTACCTTTCCGGTGTACCTGCGGGCGCGGCTTAAGCCGTGCAATGAGAAAAATCTAAGGATTTCAAGACCATGCCGCACCCGATCGAGTACAAGATGTACTACTCGGTCTGATGTTGCCTCGCGGCGTCCGGCAACGGGCGCCGCGGTTGGTCACGCATCATTCGAAAGCCGCTCCCGGTTCGCGCCGGGGGCGGTTTTCTTTTTTGGCCTCTTCGATCCAGGCGCCGACATCCGGTGGCGCGCATCCCCTGCGTTCCGCGCAGTCCGCCTTCGCGCAGCTGCAGGCGGGGAACAGGCAGCCGTCGCCGTTCAGGTCGGTTGCCCGCACCGCAAGGTCATAGCGCACACCGCGCATGATGGCCGGTCCGGCGGTGCTGTAGCGCTCGTAATGCTCCACGACATGGCGGACGCGGGTGAGCAGTTCGCGCCGTTGATCGTGTCCCGGATCCATGCTTACGCCCCCAATCGCCATGATTGCCGACATCTACAGGGACGCCGGAAGGCCCTCTCCTGTTCCGCCATCCAAGCGCAGTACGGCGCATGGGCGACGGTGGAGCAGGGATAAGGGCCGGGAATGATGAACCGGCCCGGCTGTTACCACAGCAGTGATCAAGTTGGGTGACCAAGACGGGAGAGCATCATGGACCGCGATAAGCTGCGCCGCGTCGCCAAGGCGCTGGGCGACGTCCGCCTTTACGAAAAGCATCACACCGGCGAACTCATCACCATGCGCCTGCGCGACTCCCTGGCCGACAATCCCGGCTATGACGAGGAGGAGGTGGACAGGAAACTGCTGGAACTGGCGCAGGTGGCATTGGAGGCTGCCGAATAGCGGGGCCGGGGGTAACGATGCGGCGGATGGCCTGTTGGTGGGGATGAACCGAGCCAACGAAGGAGCGAACCGCCATGGCCGACGAGAAGACGTCCGATATGCCGCAGAATGACCGGTCCGCCAGCGACCGTCCGGCGAGCAAGCCGGTCCCGGTGAAGCCTGCGGTCGAACCGATGGGCGACAAGGATGAAGCGCCACCGGGCACGCCGGGGACGGGCGAGAACATCGATCCGAAGACCGGCGAGACCTATGTTCAGGGCATCGGCGGAGCGTAAGAGCCGCCACCCCCAATCCAAACGAAAAGGGCCGGCTCGCAGGAGCCGGCCCTTTCGCTGTCAAGACACCCGCGTCACGCCACGAAGGGCGGAACAGCGGTGAAGTTGGCGGCCTTCTCGACGACCTGACCAACGCGCAGCAGCGTCTCCTCGTCGAACGGGCGGCCGATCAGCTGGAGGCCGAGCGGCAGGCCGTCGGCACCCAGACCGGCCGGGACCGACATCGCCGGCAGGCCGGCAAGGTTGATCGGAACGGTGAAGACGTCGTTCAGGTACATCTGCACCGGATCGTCCATCTTCTCGCCGATGGCAAAGGGCGTGCTGGGGGCGGTCGGCGTCAGGATGACGTCGCAGCTCTTGAACGCCTCGTCGAAGTCCCACTTGATGCGCGTGCGCACCTGACGGGCCTTGTTGTAGTAGGCGTCGTAATAGCCGGCCGACAGCACATAGGTGCCGATCAGGATGCGGCGCTGCACTTCCTTGCCGAAGCCGGCGCCGCGGGTGTTCTCGTACATTTCCGCGAGGTTGCCGCCCTCGACCCGCAGGCCGTAGCGCACGCCGTCATAGCGCGCGAGGTTGGACGACGCCTCGGCCGGCGCGATGATGTAATAGGCGGCCAGCGCGTATTTGGTGTGCGGCAGGCTGACCTCGACCGGCTCGGCGCCGGCCTCCTTCAGCCAGGCGATGCCCTGCTCCCACAGCGCGGCGATCTCGGCCGACAGGCCCTCGACACGGTATTCCTTGGGAATGCCGACGCGCAGGCCGCGGATGTCGCCGGTGAGGGCGGCGCGGAAGTCCGGCACCGGCATGTCGACCGAGGTGGAGTCCTTCGGATCGAACCCGCACATGGAGCGCAGCATGATTGCCGCATCCTCGACCGTGCGGGTCATCGGCCCGGCCTGGTCCAGCGAGGAGGCGTAGGCCACGATGCCCCAGCGCGAGCAGCGGCCGTAGGTCGGCTTGATGCCGACGGTGCCGGTGTAGCCGGCCGGCTGGCGGATCGAACCGCCGGTGTCGGTTCCGGTGGCGCCCAGCGCGGCACGCGCGGCGATCACCGCGGCGGACCCGCCCGACGACCCGCCGGCAACGATCTTCTTCTCCCAGGCGCCCGGGGCGCCGGGGCTCCACGGGCTGACCGTCTCGCCCTGATGGGCGGTGATGGTGGCCGAGCCCATGGCGAACTCGTCCAGGTTCACCTTGCCCAGCATGACGGCGCCGTCGCGCCACAGCTGGGAGGTCACCGTGGACTCATATTCCGGCTTGAAGCCGTCCAGGATGTGGCTGCCGGCGGTGGTGGCGACGCCCTTGGTGCAGAACAGGTCCTTCACCGCGATGGGCAGTCCGTCCATCGGACCGGCGGTCCCCTGCGCGCGGCGCTCGTCGCTGGCCTTGGCCATCGAGAGGGCGGCGTCGGGGGTCTCGGTGATGAAGATGTTGAAGGGACGCACGGCTTCGACCGCGCGCACATGCGCCTCGGTCAGCTCGACCGCGGTGAATTCCTTCTTGCCGAGGCCGTCCAGGGCCTCGGCCATCGTCAGATGCGTGAGCGCCGTCATCACTCGACCACCTTGGGCACGACAAAGAAGCCTTCGGCCGTTTCCGGACCGTTCGACAGGACCTGCGCGGCGTAGCCGCCGTCGGTGACCTCGTCCTTGCGGCGGCGCAGCTTCTGCGCGGCGACGCTGGTCATCGGCGGCACGTCCTTCGTGTCGACCTCGTTGAGCTGTTCCACGAAGGTCAGAATCTGGCTCAGTTCCCCAGCCAGGGATTCCAGTTCCTCGTCCGGCACCTTGATGCGGGCCAGATGCGCGATCTTGGCCACCGTGGCCTTGTCGAGCGACATGCCTCTACTCTCTTCCAAAACATTGGAAATCGGCCGCGAAGCTAGCACCCGCCGGCTTCATCCGCAACGATTGCGGCCATTCCGCCGCTCAGAAGGCGCCGGCATCCCCTTTCGCAAGCCCGGCGGCCAGCGCCAGCGGGCATCCGCAGGACGGGCATTGGGTGCGCTGCAACGCCTCCATCACCCGCGCGTCGGGGAGAAGAGCGCCCAGAGTCGTCTCCACAGCGGCGATCTGGCGCTTGTGGTCGGCACTGGCGCCGCAGGCGGCATCCAGCATGGCGCCGTAATCCGAACTGGACTGCGCGGTGATCGCCTTCGCCCCACCGGCGGCAAACAGCCCGGCACCGCCGGCGACAAGTCCGGCCAGCACCGCACGCCGGTTCGCATCCGCGCCCAATTTGCTCATCCGTCCGCTCCGTCGATGGTTCGGGCCGTCCGTCCGGAACAGCCACGTCCACAGGCGACCGACTATACGCCTCATGTCCCGCCCCGCCAGCGGCCCAATCATTAAATATTCGGAAGGTCAGGCGGCGATGGGAGCGGCCGAACACCAGCTCGCATGGTCCACGCTCAGCTTGAACAGCGCGACCGGCTGGCCCCAGGGCGTCACCCGCGTCTCCAGCGCGATGGGCGCCATGCCCAGCTTGGCATAGAGCAGCAGGGCCGGCGTGTTGGTGTTGAAGCAGTAGAGCGTCAGTTCGGGCAGGCGGTGATGGTCGAAGGCGCGGTCGATCATCGTCCGCACCAGATATTCGGCGATGCCGCGCCGACGCAGGGCCGGATCGACACTGACATTGCCGATGCTGGCGGTGCGGCCATCCTCGAAGGTGGCGTAGTTGGCATAGCCGACCACACGCTCCCGCCCGTTCTCCGCCAGAGTGACGACGGTGGGATCGCGGCGGATGCCCAATGTCGCCCTGACCTGATCCGGGGTCAGCGGCCAGACCGCCCGCGGAAACAGGAAATACAGTTCTTCGGCCGTGCGGGGAAAGCCGCAGATCGTGGGGATGTCGGCGTCGGCAAGCGGCCGGTGCGACAGGACGGCATGGGAGAGGGAACTGCTCATACTTAGAAGAGTAAGTATCTTTGAGATCAACTCAAGCGATCTTGCGGTGACAAGGCCGCGGCCCTATGGTCGGGCGATGATTCACACCCTCTCCGAACTCGCGGCCCGGCTGGGCAAAAACCAACGATTGCTTGGCCTTGACGTCGGCACCAAGACCGTCGGGCTGGCGGTGGCCGATCCCGGACTGATCGTCGCATCCCCCATCGGCACGCTGAAGCGCACCAAATTCACCCAGGACGCACGCGAGCTGGGCAAGACCATCCGCGATTACAGCATCGGCGGGCTGGTGGTCGGGCTGCCGTTGAACATGGACGGGACGGAAGGGCCGCGCGCCGAGTCGGTGCGGGCCTTTGCCAACAATCTGCTGGAGCGCTCCGATCTGCTGGGCTGGGACGCTGAGATCGCCTTCTGGGACGAGCGGCTGTCGACCTCCGCCGTCGAGCGCTTCATGATCGGCGAGGCCGACATGACCCGCAAGCGCCGGGACGAGGTGGTCGACAAGATGGCCGCCGCCTACATCCTCCAGGGCGCGCTCGACATGCTGGCCAACCAGCGCCGCCTCGCCGCCGAAGCAGACGAGGACGAGCGGGACGAAGACTACGACGACCGCGACTGACCGAGGCCCTGGCGGCGGTTCGGTCAGCCCTGGCGTTCGGGCTGAAGCAGTGCGGCACGGCGCAGCAGTTTGGACGGGTCAACCCCCTGCACCAACATCAGGGCGCTTGCCTTGACGAGAGCGGCCGGCGTGCCGGGGGTCAGCGCCAGCGCGCGACAGTAACAGCCCTCCGCCAGATCGGCGTGGCCGGAAGCGGCCAGCGTCTCCGCCGCCGCCAGCAGGCCGTCCATCGCCATGGCGAGATCGCCGTCGAGGTTCAGCGCCCCGGCGAAGGCCTGCACCGCACCCGGCAGATCGCCCTGGCTTTCCATCACCAGCCCATAGGTGGCCCACCAGACGGCGACGCCGGGACGGGCGGTGATGGCTTGGGCAATCGCCTCCTGCGCCTCGGCCCAGCGGCCGGCCTGCGCGGCGATCAGGCCTCGGCGATAGATGCTTTCGGCCTGATCCGGCGTCATGGGTCCAACTCCCCTCTTACGCTTCGCTGCGGCCGAGCTGGTCCATCAGTTCGCGCCACTCGCGCTTGGACAGGCCGCTGGCCTCCTGGCTCACCGGCTCGCCGGCCAGCAGGCGCTTCACCACGTCCAGGCCGGTGCGCGACAGGTGGGCGCCGCCCATGCGGTATTCGGTGAAGGACTCGTATACCGCCGGGACCCAACGCTTCACCACGTCCAGCATCGCGTCGGCATAGACGCGGATCTCATACTGGGCATGGGCATCGGCGCGCAGCGACAGGAAATGCAAAAGGTTGTGGAGATCGACCTTCCAGTACCATTGCGTGTAGTAGTTCAGCGACAGGTTCATCCGCGCCAATTCGCGCGCCAGCCCCTGGCGGGAAGGATCGATGACCGAACCGTCCTCGCGGTTGTTCAGCATCTCCTCATAATGGCTGTAGGCGCGTTCGGAATCCTCGCGCAGCAGCCGCATGACGTTGGCGGCCTCCTCGCCCTCCAGCACGTCGCCGCGGCCCTGGCGGTTGACCACGGCCTGGGCGCCCAGCTGTTCCGGCGCCGGCACGTAGAACTCGCGGTCGAGGATGGAGTAGCGCGCCGAATATTCGTTCACGTTCGCGGTGCGGTGGCGAATCCACTGGCGGGCGACGAAGATCGGCAGCTTCACATGGAACTTGATCTCGCACATCTCGAACGGGGTCGAGTGGCGATGGCGCATCAGATACTTGATGAGGCCGGAATCCTCGCTGACCTTCTTGGTGCCCTTGCCATAGGACACGCGCGCCGCCTGCACGACCGCAGCATCGTCGCCCATATAGTCGATGACGCGGACGAAGCCGTGGTCCAGCACCTCCAGCGGCTGATAGAGGATGTCCTCCAGGGCCGGGACGGTGGCGCGGCGGGTGGTGGCGGTGACGGCGCGCAGGCGATCGATTTCGTCGCGCTGCTCGGGCGTGATCGGCATGGTGACTCCGGGGCTGCAACGGCCGGACTCTTAAGCAGTGCGGGACGAGGGTGCAAGCCGCCTTTCTGGAATGCGTCCTACCCGCGTCACCGCAACGCATTTGGCGATCACGTCACACAAGCCCTTCCCTTGCCGGGCGGGAGTGCCTATATTCGCGACGTCGGTTCGCCGACTATGGCGATAAACGCCTTGTGGAATAAGCGTTGTGGACCCGGGGGCGGTACCCGGCGCCTCCACCAACCATACACCGGACTCGTTGACCGGGGTCGTTGGGGGCGAAACAGGATCGACACGCGTAGTAAAGGCATGGTTTTCGCTCGGCATGGTTCCGCCGTTATCGGGCCGTTGCAATAGTTGCCAACGACAACGTTGCTCAGGCTCGCCTCGCTGCCTAACGGCGGCTGGTAGCCTAAACCTAATCCCCGAGGGTTAGCGCCTAAGGGTGGGGCCGTGGGCCGCCTAGCAACAGAAGGCCCACACCTCTTCCCAGCGTTTCGTGCCGGCCCTTGGCCAAGGCGGGACGCAAGACCGATCGCGTTACCAGGGACCCGCCCAAGCATGCCGAAAGAGCAGCTCCGCTATGACCGGATGGTCGAAACCGCGTTGCGCGGCGTTGTCCGCGACGCGCTGACCGAGGTTGCCGAGCGCGGCTTGCCGGGCAATCACCATTTCTACCTGACCTTCCGCACCGGTTTCCCCGGTGTCGACATTCCGGATTACCTGTCCTCGCAGTATCCGAACGAGATGACCATCGTCCTCCAGTTCCAGTATTATGGGCTGGACGTGACGGACGATCATTTCGAGGTCACACTGAGCTTCAACAACGTGCATGAGCGGCTGGTGATTCCGTTCGCCGCCATCACCACCTTCGCCGACCCGTCGGTGAACTTCGCCCTCCAGTTCCAACCGCTTGCCGCCGCCGAATCGGCGGAGGTCGCGACCATGCCGCCCCGTGCCGCCGTCGAGCGTGCGGAGGAGAAGGCAGAGGAAAGCGCCCCGGCCGAAGAGCCGAAGCGTGGCGAGGTCGTGGCCCTGGACGCCTTCCGCAAGAAGTAACCTTCCAAACAGATGCCCGCCCAGCAGCCCAGTGAGTATGTCGCGACACTCTGCGAGATGCTGGCGCCGCTGGGCGACGTGCGTGTGCGCCGCATGTTCGGCGGCTACGGCCTGTCCATCGACGGGCTGACCTTCGCGCTGATCGCCGACGAAATTCTGTACTTCAAGGCGGATGACGTGAACCGCGCGTCCTTCGCGGAGCTGGGCCTGGAGCCCTTCCGGCCGATGCCGGACAAGCCCACCACCCTGTCCTACTACCCGCCTCCCGATTCGGCATTCGACGACCGCGATGAACTGCTGCCCTGGGCCCGGTCGGGGTTCGAGGCGGCGCTGCGGGCCGCGGCGAAGAAGGCCGCCAAGGCGAAGCGGACATAAAGCGCCCTCTCCCGCGTCGGGAGAGGGCGTATTCCCCTTAGATATTTTCGGCCATATGGACCGTGGCGTTGCTCGCCTGGGCGCCGGTGGTGCGCTGGCGCATCTGGCGGGCGAAACGCAGCGGGTTGGGGATGAGGTTCAGCATCGAGCCGAGCTTGCCGACCGACGAGGTCGCCTTGCCCACCGCCATCACGTCGGCCAGACGGCGGTCGATGAAGGCGCGGGTCTCGGCATGGTCGTCCGACTTGTCGTCCAGCCAATAGAAGGTGGAGGAGCTGACCACCGCCGCCAGCAGCGCCCGCTTGGTGTAGTGGTTGTAGTCGGTCGAACTGTCGCCGGCGGCGAACCACATGGCATCGACCGTGCGGTAAAGCAGCCGCAGGCCGAGCGCCACATTCTGCGGCATGGCCAGATAGGACAGCTGCCGGCGCTTGGCCTCGCGGTACGGCTCCAGCACCTCGAAATAGGTGCGGACGGCGAGCGAGATGCGTTCGCGCACTTTCATCTCGGCCAGCGGCTGGGCCTCCAGCCGGTCGAGCATCTGGCGGTCGGCCCAGTCGGCGAAATGCTCCACCGCATCGGTGACGCCGCCGGGAAAGGCGCGCAGCAGCGCCGACGGCTCATGTCCCGCCGTCTGGGTGCCGTCGCGCAGGGACTGCAGGCTCCAGCCGTCGAAAACGACGTTGGGCAGGCTCGCCACCAGGATCTCGTCGCGAAGCGTGTCGATGCTCATAGCAAACTCTCCCTGCGCCGGCCCTCAGGTCCGGGACGGCGCGTCGGTGTCACGAGTCGCCGCGGCCAGCGCGGCGTTGAGGTGATGCATCTCCTCGGTGCAGACCAGGAGCTGCAGATCGTCCATGCGATCAAGATAGAGCACGCCATCCAGGTGGTCGACCTCGTGCTGGACCACACGGGCATGGAAACCCGACGCCTCCCGCTCGATCCGGGCGCCGTCGAGGCCATAACCACGGTAGCGGATGCGCTTGTAGCGCGGCACCAGCCCGCGCAGGCCCGGAATCGACAGGCAGCCTTCCCATCCCAGAACCTTTTCGTCGGTCAGCGGCTCGATCACCGGATTGACCAAGACGGTGTTCGCCACCTCCTCCCCCTCGCCACGGTCGGCGGGGACGCGGAAGACGACGATCCGGCGCGGCTCGGAGATCTGCGGAGCGGCAAGGCCGACTCCGGGCGCGTCCAGCATGGTGGCGATCATGTCGGCCGCCAGCCGGGCGACTGCCGGATCGGTCGGGTCGGCGATGGGCTCCGCGATCTTGCGGAGTACGGGATTGCCCATCCGGGCGATTGGAAGCACTGGCATGTCTCTATATCTGGAGTGCGGGCACGGCCGGGGCAACCGTTTCCTGTGGTTCCCAACAGGGCTTATGGCCGGGCTTATGCTGGTGAACCGAAGACTCTCCTTCACAAAGGCGATGGGGCGTGCTACACACTGCGCCCACACAAGGGGTGCGCCCGCCGCGCATGCCTATTTGTTGCCTTGGCGCAACATGCTTCACTTGGAAGGGTGACGGTTAACGTGCAAGTTCTGGTCCGAGATAACAACGTCGATCAGGCCCTCCGCGCGCTCAAGAAGAAGATGCAGCGCGAGGGCATTTTCCGTGAAATGAAGCTCCGCCGTAACTACGAGAAGCCCTCGGAGAAGCGTGCGCGTGAGAAGGCCGAAGCGGTGCGTCGCACCCGTAAGCTGCTCCGCAAGCGGATGGAACGCGAGGGCTACTAATCGTCGGTCGCGCTTAGCGACTGCGAAGGGCGCGTGTGATGCGCGCCCAAGACCCCTTGTGTCTTGCACCCGACCGTCCCGCGAACCTCGCGTGGGCGGTTTTGGTGTATCTGCGCCATTTTTCTTGGTTCGACTGTGCGTCGGCCAAGCGTATTGAATGGTCAGCGAGCTGGACCGCCCCCCTTCGGCCCGCTGCATCCAGCCTTGGAAAGGCCCGATCATGAGCGCTTCCAACCTCACCGCCCGCCATTCGGTCCCGGCGCTGCGCGCCCGCAAGGGGGGCGAGCCCATTGTCTGCCTGACCGCCTACACCGCCCCGGTGGCCCGGCTGCTCGACCCGCATGTCGACATCCTGCTGGTCGGCGATTCGCTGGGCATGGTGGTCTATGGGCTGGACAGCACGCTTCCGGTGACGCTGGACATGATGATCGCCCACGGCGCCGCCGTGGTGCGCGCGTCGGAGCGCGCCTGCGTGGTGGTCGACCTGCCCTTCGGCAGCTATCAGGAGAGCAAGGAGGCGGCCTTCCGTGCGTCGGCCCGCGTGATGGCCGAGACCGGCGCCCAGGCGGTCAAGCTGGAGGGCGGCATCGAGATGGCCGAGACGGTCGCCTTCCTGACCGCCCGCGGCATCCCGGTGATGGGCCATGTCGGTCTGACGCCGCAATCGGTGAACACGCTGGGCGGCTACAAGGCGGTCGGCCGCGATGCCGAGGCGGCGGAGCGGATCGTCGCCGACGCCTGCGCCATTGCCGAGGCCGGAGCCTTCACCCTGGTGATCGAAGGCACGATGGAGGCGCTGGCCCGCCGCATCACCGATGAGGTGGCGATCCCCACCATCGGCATCGGCGGCTCGCCGGCCTGCGACGGTCAGGTCCTGGTCACCGACGACATGCTGGGGCTGTTCGGCGCTTTCCAGCCGAAATTCGTCAAGCGCTACGCCAATCTGGGCGAGACGGTCAGCGAGGCTGCCGCGACCTATGCCGCCGAAGTCCGGGCGCGCGCCTTCCCCGGACCGGAGCATTGCTTCGGGATGAAGAAGGCGGCGGCGGTCTAACCACCCCTACTTCGTTCTTCCTACGTTCCAGGCGATCCATTACAGTCCGGCCGCCATGGATGCATCCCCCCCTGCCTTGATCCCGCCCAACGTCGCCGCGTGGTTCCGGTCGCGCGGCTGGGCACCCCACCCGCATCAGGTCGCGATGGTGGAGGCAGCCGAACGGGGCGAAAGCGCGCTGCTGATCGCGCCGACCGGCGGCGGCAAGACGCTGGCCGGCTTCCTACCCTCGCTGATCGAACTGGCGGAACGGCCGCGCGAGGGGCTGCACACCCTCTATATCTCGCCGCTGAAGGCGCTGGCGGTCGACATCCAGCGCAATCTGGAACAGCCGATCGCCGAGATGCGGCTGCCGATCCGGGCGGAGAACCGCACCGGCGACACGCCGGAGGCCAAGCGCCGCCGCCAGCGCACCCATCCGCCGCACATGCTGATGACGACGCCGGAAAGCCTGGCGCTGCTGCTCTCCTACACCGACGCCGACAAGCTGTTCCGCACTCTCCGCTGCGTCATTATCGACGAACTGCATGCCCTGGCCGGCACCAAGCGCGGCGATCTGCTGGCGCTCGGGCTGGCCCGGCTGTCGCGGCTCGCCCCTGCCGCCCGCCGCGTCGGGCTGTCCGCCACGGTGGCGGAACCGGAACGGCTGCTGGCCTGGCTGTCGCGTCGCGGCCGGCATGACGGAAGCGACTCCGACGATGTGCGCCTCGTGCTGGGCCGCAGCGGCGCCCAGGCGGAGGTCGAGATCCTGACCTCGCAGGAACGGGTGCCATGGGCCGGCCACATGGCGATGCACGCCATGAAGGAGATCTACGAGCGCGTCCGCCGCCAGCGCACCACCCTGCTGTTCGTCAACACCCGTGCCCAGGCCGAGCTGGTGTTCCAGGCGCTGTGGCGCGTCAACGACGACAATCTGCCCATCGCGCTGCACCACGGCTCGCTGGCGGTGGAGCAGCGCCGCAAGGTCGAGGGCGCTATGGCGCGCGGCGAACTGCGGGCGGTGGTCGCAACGTCCTCGCTCGATCTCGGCATCGACTGGGCGGCGGTCGATCTGGTGGTGCAGATCGGCGCGCCGAAGGGGTCGAGCCGGCTGGTCCAGCGCATCGGCCGCGCCAACCACCGGCTGGACGAGCCGAGCCGCGCCCTGCTGGTCCCCGCCAACCGTTTCGAGGTGCTGGAGTGCCGCGCCGCGCTGGAGGCGGTGCACGACCACACGCTGGACGGCGAAGCGCCGCGGCCGGGCGGGCTCGACGTGCTGTCCCAGCATCTGCTCGGCATGGCCTGCGCCGCCCCCTTCCTGCCCGACCAGCTGTATGAGGAGGTGGTCTCCGCCGCCCCCTATGCCGCGATGACGCGCGACGAGTTCGACGACGTTCTGGATTTCGTCACCACCGGCGGCTACGCGCTCGGCGCCTATGACCGGTTCCAGCGCCTGAAGCTGCGCGAGGATGGCCGGATGGCGGTGGCCGGCCCGGCGGTGGCGCGCCAATACCGCATGAATGTCGGCACTATCACCCAGGAGGCGCTGCTGCGCGTCCGCCTGAACCGCGGCCCGGTGCTGGGCGAGGTGGAGGAGTATTTCATCCAGGGCCTGACGCCCGGCGACACCTTCCTGTTCGCCGGCCAGCTGTTGAAATTCCTCGGCGTGCGCGAGATGGAGGCGCAGGTCGCCAAGGGCGGCACCGGCGATCCGAAGGTTCCCGCCTATGCCGGCGGGCGTCTGCCGCTGTCCACCCATCTTGCAGAGCGCGTGCGCGCCATGCTGGCCGATCCGCGCCAGTGGGATGGCTTGCCGGAGGATGTGCAGGAATGGCTGCGGCTTCAGCGCCACCGCTCGGTCCTGCCCAACCGCGACGGGCTGCTGGTCGAAACCTTCCCCAAGGCGGGAAAGCAGTTCCTCGTCGCCTATGCCTTCGAGGGGCGCAATGCCCACCAGACGCTGGGCATGCTGCTGACCCGGCGTATGGAACGGTTCGGTCTGGGGCCGCTGGGCTTCGTCGCCACCGATTACGTGCTGGCTGTGTGGTCGCTGCGCTCGCCGACGGACATGGACGCGCTGTTCGATCAGGACATGCTGGGCGACGATCTGGAAGCCTGGATGGACGAATCGTCGATGCTGCGGCGGACCTTCCGCAATGTGGCGCTGATCGCCGGGGTGATCGACCGCCGCCATCCGGGACAGGAGAAGACCGGACGGCAGGTCACCTTCTCCTCCGACCTGATCTATGACGTGCTGCGCAAGCACGACCCCGGCCATGTGCTGCTGCGGGCGACGCGGGCCGATGCCGCCGGCGGGCTGACCGACATCCGCCGCCTGTCCGATTTCCTGGCGCGGGTGCGCGGGCGCATCACCCACAAGGCTCTCGACCGCATCTCACCCCTCGCCGTGCCGGTGATCCTGGAGATCGGCCGCGAGCGGGTGGACGGCAGCGCCACCGACGAACTGCTCGCCGCCGCCGAGGCCGAACTGCTGGCCGAGGCGATGCCGGAACTGGCTCCGCCGCGGCCCGCGAAAACGAAAACGGGCCGCCCGCAGCAGGGACGCCCCCAGCAGGGGCGGCTGTCGTTGTGACACCGCCCCATGCCGATCGCAGGTTACTTGCGCAGTTCCGGCTCCACGCCCGGTTCGCCGCTGAACTCGACCAGAATGGTCTCGTCACGGACGATGAACTGGCAGGCCAGACGGTAGGGCGGCGGACGGTGGGCGTTCTCCGCCGCCTCCAACAGGTCCCGGTTCAGCTTGCCGTTAACGGACAGGGTGACCTTCTCCTTTTCGGTCAGATCGATGGCCATCGGGGTCTTCCCGTCCAGATAGGTCACCTTGACGAGGCAGGATCCGCACTCGCCGTCCTGGCACTGGAACGGGATCGGGATGTCGTGCTTCTTCGCCAGCGCCAGCAGAGTGCCGGTATCGCCGGCGACCGCGTAGACGGTCAGGTCCTTGGGCATGTTCAGGCCGGTGAACGTCACTGTGGCCATGGGTATCCTCCGGGTATGATTGTGATCCGCCATGCCTCCACGGCGGCGGCCCATCCGGCTGCAAACATCATGCCCACAAAAATTTCATGGAAATTGGCCATTTCCGATGATCGCCTGTAAACGAATGTTGTCAGCTTCCTCCCAAGCTCCCGGCCCTGCCTGTCAGGGCGATGACACCCGCGCCGCCCTGACACTCCGCGGTGCCAACCTGCTGGCCGATCCATCGGGCGCTCTGCTGTGGCCGGATGAGAGCATCCTCGCCGTCGCCGACCTGCATCTGGAAAAGGGCTCCGCCTTCGCCGCACGCGGCCGGATGTTGCCGCCCTACGACACGCGGGCGACGCTGGACCGGCTGGCCGGGCTGATCGCGATTGCGCGGCCGGCGCGCGTGCTGTGCCTGGGCGACAGCTTCCACGACCGCCGGGCGGCAGAGCGGATGGACCCGGCGGATGTCGGGCGGCTGCGCGCCCTGACCGACGCAGTCGCCGACTGGGTGTGGATCACCGGCAACCACGACCCCGAACCGCCGCAGGGCTTCGGCGGCCGGGTGGTGGAAGAGCTGTCCATCGGCCCGCTGACCTTCCGGCACGAGGCCGAGCCGGGAGCCGTCGGCGAGCTGTCGGGCCACCTGCATCCGGCCGCCGCGGTGGCGCTCGCCGGGCGGCGGGTGCGCGAGCGCTGCTTCGCCCATGACGGCGCCAAGCTGATCCTGCCGGCCTTCGGCAGCTTCACCGGCGGGCTGAATGTGCTGGACGTGGCCTTCGACGGGCTGCTGGCACCGGGGTTCGAGGTGCTGATGACGGCGCGCGGCCGGGTCTACCGCTTCCCCTGCGCCCGTTTGTCGCCGGACCGCGCGCGCTGACTCTGCCGAACGCTCTGGCCGAAGCGTGAGCGCAGCCTATATCGGGTGGTCCGGAGACATCCAACCGAGCGCTGTGCATGTCCGCCTCTCCCATCATCGTCTGGTTCCGCAACGACCTGCGCCTTGCCGACAACCCGGCGCTGACCGCCGCCGCCCAGGCCTCCGCCGAACGCGGCGCACCGGTCATCCCGCTCTATATCCTGGAAGAGGAGACCGGCGATCCCTGGCCCTTGGGCGGGGCGCAGCGCTGGTGGCTGCATGGCAGCCTGGAGCGGCTCGCCACCTGCTGCGCCCGCCATGGCTCGCCACTGGTGCTGCGCCGGGGTGAGCCGGAGGCGGTGCTGGAAAAGCTGATCGCGGAAACCGGTGCGGACTGCGTGCTGTGGAACCGCCGCTACGCCCCCGCCCAGACCGCCCGCGACGCGGCGATCAAGGAACGGCTGAAGGCGCGCGGTGTCGATGCCCGCAGCTTCAATGCCGGCCTGCTGGCCGAACCCTGGACCGTCAAGAACAAGAGCGGCGGTCCGTTCAAGGTCTTCACCCCCTTCTGGCGGCATCTGTCGGCCACACTCGACCCGCCGCTGCCGACCCGCGCCCCCGCCGCGCTGACGGCACCGAAATCCGCGCTGGCCAGCGACGCCCTCGAAAGCTGGGACCTGTTGCCGGCCAAGCCCGATTGGGCCGCGGGCCTGCGCAAGCGCTGGGTGCCGGGGGAGACGGCCGCACGCTCGCGTCTCGCCGATTTCCTCGACGGGCCGGTCGGGGTCTATGGGACGGAGCGCGACCGGCCGGACCATCCCGGCACGTCCGCCCTGTCGCCCTATCTGGCCTTCGGGGAGATCGGGCCGCGGCAGGTCTGGCACGCCGCCCGCCATGCCGCCGACGCCCGGCCGGAACTGGCGCCCGGAGTCGAGGTCTTCCTGCGCGAGATCGGCTGGCGCGAGTTCCAGCATCACCTGCTGCACCATGCGCCGGAGCTTCCCGACAGCCCGCTCGACCGCCGCTTCGCCGACTTCCCCTGGCGCAAGGACGCGGCCGGCCTGCGGGCCTGGCAGCGCGGGCGCACCGGCTATCCCATCGTCGATGCCGGCATGCGCCAGCTGTGGGAAACCGGCTGGATGCACAACCGGGTGCGGATGATCGTCGCCTCCTTCCTGATCAAGGATCTGCTGCTGCCCTGGCAGGAGGGGGAGCGCTGGTTCTGGGACACGCTGGTCGACGGCGATCTGGCCCAGAACGCCGGCAACTGGCAGTGGGTGGCCGGCTGCGGCGCCGACGCCGCTCCCTTCTTCCGCGTCTTCAATCCCGTCCTGCAAGGCGAGAAGTTCGACCCCCAGGGCGATTACGTCCGCCGCTACGTGCCTGAACTGGACCGGCTGCCGTCGCGCTGGATCCATCAGCCCTGGGCGGCCCCGACCGAGGTTCTGCGGCAGGCCGGCGTCCGGCTGGGCGACGATTACCCGCGCCCGATCCTCGACCATGCCGTTGCGCGCGACCGGGCGCTGGCCCTCTACAACGAGCGCAAGGGCAAGGCGGAGACGGCCGACTGACGGGCAATCTTCATCGAACGGTCACGGCCAAGCCCGCAAACGGTCATGCCGGCCCGCTATCCTGCCAACAGCGGCCCGGTGCGGTCGCCCTGCCCGTCCCAAATGGGCCAGCGAGAAGGACGGCGACCCCTGCCCCGCGGTCGCGCCACGTCCCGGCTCTTGAAAAAGACGGCCCCAAGAAAAACAATCGCCACTCGGCAAGGCGGTCCCTCCCCCGGGGCCGCCTTTCCCTTGACCGGGTTGCAACGGCCGACAGAGTGTTATAAAGTAACACCCATGTCCGCGCTTCACGACCATACCCACTGCATCGCCGATGCCCTGACCCGTGCCGACGCGCTCTGCGCCGAACGGGGGGCGCGGCTGACCGCGCTGCGCCGCCGCGTGCTGGAACTGGTGTGGTCCAGCCACCGGCCGCGCGGCGCCTATGCGATCCTGGAGGATCTCAGCCAGCAGGAGGGCAAGGCGGCAGCGCCGCTGACCGTCTACCGCGCGCTGGAGTTCCTGGTCGAACAGGGGCTGGTCCACCGCATCGAATCGCTGAACGCCTATGTCGGCTGTGCCGCGCCGGGGGATGTCCATTCCGGGCAGTTCCTGGTGTGCGAGGCCTGCGGCGACGCCGCCGAGATCGACGATCCGGATGTCGGCGCCGCCATCGACGCCGCGGCGGCCGGGCGCGGCTTCCGTGTCCAGCGCCCCACCGTCGAGGTGCGCGGCCTGTGCAAATCCTGTCAGGAGAATCCCCGTTGAGCGCTCCCGCCGCCCCTCCCGCCCGTCTTCCCGTCTCGGTGCTGACCGGCTTCCTCGGCAGCGGCAAGACCACGCTGCTCCAGGCGCTGCTGCGCAACCCGGCCATGGCCCGCACCGCCATCGTCATCAACGAGTTCGGCGAGGTCGGGCTGGACCATCTGCTGGTCGCCAAGGCGTCGGAGAACATGGTGCTGATGGACAGCGGCTGCCTGTGCTGCACCATCCGCGGCGATCTGGTCGACACGCTCCGCGACCTGTTCCTGAAGCGGGTGAAGGGCGAGATCCCCGATTTCGACCGGGTGGTGGTTGAGACGACCGGCCTCGCCGACCCGGCCCCGATCATCCACACCCTGATGTCGGACCCGCTGCTGGCCGCGCGCTTCCGCCTGGACGGCGTCATTGCCACGGTCGATGCGGCGCACGGCTCGCTCCAGCTCGACCGTCAGCCGGAAAGCGTGAAGCAGGCCGCCGTCGCCGACCGCATCGTGCTGACCAAGACCGACGTTGCCACCCCGGCGGCGACCGTCGCCCTGATGCAGCGCCTCGCCGCCATCAACCCGGCCGCCCCGGTCATTCCCGCCGCCCATGGCGACATCGATCCGGCCAAGCTGTTCGACGCCGGCCTCTACAATCCGGAGACCAAGAGCCCCGACGTCGCCCGCTGGCTGCGCGAGGAGGCCTATCGCGACGAGCAGGCCAAGACGCATGAGCATCATGATCACGGGCACGAGCATCATGACCATGATCACCATGGGCACGATCACGGCCATCACCACGATCACGACCATGGCGACCATTGCGGTCCCGACTGCGGCCATGAGCATCACCACCACGACGCCAACCGCCATGACGACCACATCCGCGCCTTCTGCATGGTGATCGACCGGCCGATTCCCTGGAACGGCTTCGTCGATTTCATGGAGGCGCTGATCGCCCAGGCCGGCGAGAACCTGCTGCGGGTGAAAGGGCTGCTGAACGTTCAGGAAAGCGAGCTGCCCGTGGTCGTCCACGGCGTCCAGCACATGTTCCACCCACCGGTCCGGCTGGAGGACTGGCCCAGCGACGACCACCGCACCAAGCTGGTTTTCATCACCCGCGACGTCGGCCAGCCGGTGATCGAGCCGCTGTTCAACGGGCTGGTCTGGGGCGAAGGGAAAGAGGGATAAGGTCGAAGGCAGGGCGCCACACCCGCTGCATGTGTGGCGCCCGCTCTTTCCTTTACCTGTCCACAACCCGGCGCAACGGGCTGTCGCCGGCGGCCCACACCCCGCGATCCACCGCCTTGGCCCCCTCGAACACCAGCCAGCTTTGCCGTCCGTAATGCGGCAGCGGCCGGAGCAGCGCGCGCAGGGCCTCGGCATCGGCGCCCGATACCACCAGCGCCGTCCGGCCGTCCGCCGCACGCGACACCCACACCCTGGCACTGCCGCGTCCGGCCAGTTCCGCCGGCACCGGGGACAGACCGCGTTGCGCCAGTTCCCGTGCCACCGCCGCGTCGGTCCCCACCAGCAGCACCGGCGCCGCCTTGTCGCCGCCCTCTTTTCCGGCACCGTCGATCAGCCAGCCGGCCAAAGTCCGGGCCGCGTCCGCCGCGCCACCATCCGCAGCGATCACCCGCTCGGCACCCGGCCGCAGGGTAACGTCGCGCAGGATCGGCGGCGCCTCCCCCGGCGCCAGACGGCGGAACAGGTCGAAATCGGGGTCAACCGACACAGCCCTTACCGCCGTCTTGGCGGGCAGCCGTAGCGTCGCCTGCCGGCCGTCGAGGCGGACGACGCGGCCCTCCACCCCGGCCGCCGTCTCCAACCGCACCGGCACCGCCAAAGCATAGGGCGCGTCGGCCTCCTGCCGCAGGGTCAGCAGCACACCGTCGCCGTCGGTGCGGACATCGGCCAGGGTCAGCATCGGCGCGCCCCGCCGCTCCACCCATTGGCCGAACAGCCCGCCGAGGTCGCGGCCGGACGCCGCCTCGAAGGTTCGGCGCAGGTCCGTCCAGCCGGCATTGCGGAAGGCGAAGCCGCTCCAGAATTTCCGGATGCCGGCGTCGAAGGCGTCGCGGCCGATCTCCGCCTCCAGCATGTGGAACAGCATCGCCGCCTTGCCATAGCCGACGATCTGCGAGGCATCGTGCGTCTTGGACAGGAAATCGGTCAGCGGCCGGTCGCGCTCGGCCGGCAGGGCGGCATAGTCACGCAGCCAGTCCAGCCGCATCGCCTGCGCCGCGTCGCCGCCGCGCGCCTGGGCCGCCGCATAATCGGCCATATAGGTGGTCAGCCCCTCCGCCCAATTGCCGCCCTCGCCCACCCTGACGCCGTTGCCCCACCAGTTGTGCATGATCTCGTGGGTCAGCGACTGGCTGCGGATGAAGGGCAGCGGCAGCACCGCCCGGCCGATGGCGGTCAGGCCGGGAAAGCCCAGCCCGACCGGGGGCGGAACCGAGACGATGCTGAAACCGTCGAAGGGATAGGCACCGATGCGGGCAGCCCCCGCCGCGATCACCTGCTCCGACAGGCCGAGATAGCCGTCGGCCAGCCCGGTCTGCTCCGGATGGCGGTAGAGGCGCAGGCGCAAGGGTCCAGCCGGCCGCTCCTCCACCGTCCAGGCCCCGGCGAAGATGGACGGTTCCTCGACGCTGCGATCCTCCGCGAACACCGCGCGGTAACCGCCGGCCTCATTCCCCTCCTCCACCAGCCGGCCGGTGGCGACCGCGACATAGGGGGCCGGCACCCGCACCGACAGGCGCCAGCTCGGCGGCTCGTCGGCGGCAGAGGCCGGATCGGGCAGCCAGCCGCCCAGCCCCGGCAGGAAGGCGCCCTCGCCATCCAGCGCCAGACCGGTGCCGGCGGCGAAGCCGGGCAGCCGCCCGCCATAGCGGATGGTCACCGCCTCCACCCCCTCCGGCACCACCAGCCGCAGGCGGTCGCCGCGCCGATCCACCGGAACCGGCCTGTCGCCGGCCCGCACCTCCTGCACCGTCAGCGCCGGGTCCAGCCGCAGGGACTGCGCCCCGGCCGGCAGGGTCAGCCGGTCCACCGCCTCCATCCGTCCGGCGGCGGGATCGAGCGTCAGGTCGATATCGTGATGGAGCGGTGCGGCGCCGGCCGGGGCGACCACGCCCAGGACCAGCGCCGCTCCCGCCAAGGCCAGAGCCGGGATGCGCAGGATCGTCATGCCCATGAAGATGGTCGCCCCGACAACGGAGCGCCAGCGTGGCGTCACGCCACCCAGATGTTGTCCAGGATGCAGTCCGCCTCCCTGAACGACCGCCGGATCACCCCGGAACGCCACGCACCCGATCGTACAGCTTCGACAGCCGGGCGTCGCAGATGCCAAGCTCCTTCAGATGCTCGACCGTGTTGGCGAGGTAATCGATGTTGGGGCCGCGCTGGCCGCAGCAGTCGGCGATGCGGCAGACGACCGACGCCTCGTCCAGACCGCGGCAATATTGCGGATGGCTGCGGTCGACGATGAAGCAGCAGGCGCTGACAGACTCCCCCCCTTCAGCAGCCCCGCCATCGCGCAGGCGCACCCGCAGCATCCTCGGCAGATAGACCCGGTTGTCCATCTCCCGCTCCCACAGGTAATCCAGCGTGGCCGGCACATCGGCCGCCACCACCCGGAAGACGATGCCGCGGCAGGAGCCGCCGCGGTCCAGCCCCAGCACCAGCCCCGGCCGCTCCGGCGTCCCGCGGTAGCGGTGGGAGGCGACGCAGAAGCTGCGGTGGTATCCCGGCAGGGTCGCCGGGTGCCGCTCCACAAAGGGGAAGCCGGGGTTCCACATCAGCGAGCCATAGCCGAAGACCCACAGGTCGGCGCCGGGTTCGACGGCGATGTCGTGCGTCCAGGCGGGATGCGGAAGCGATGAGTCGGGGGCCATTGAGGGTCGCTGAGGAGGATCGCTGGGAAAATTCGCAGGGAAAACGGAACCGAATCGGCAGCCACCGAGCCTAGCATGCGGGTTCCGGGGTCGCTATAACGGTACGGAGATGGAACGGACATGCCACCGATGCAACCCAACGCCCTTTCTCCCACGCCCCGCCGCCTGCTGACCGGCCGCCGGATCGCGACCATCCTCGTGCTGATGATGGTGCTGCTGCCGGCCGTCGCCTATTCGCTGTGGTGGTGGCAGGCGGCCCGCACCGTGCGCGACGGGCTGGAGAGCTGGGTCGCCGACCAGCGCGCCAACGGCGCGGTGGTGGAGCATGGCGGACTGACCGTCCATGGCTTCCCCCTCACCCTGCGGGCGGAGCTGGACAAGCCTCATCTGGCCACGCGCGGCGCCGAGTGGCAGGGCGCGCGTCTGGTGGCGGAGGCCGCACCCTGGAACCCCACCCGCATCGCGCTGACCTTTCCCGGCGACCATCGCCTGTCCGTCGTCCAGCCCGGCCAGCCGCCGATCGACATCCTGGCCCCGAATGGCGGAAACGGCGACCTGACCATGCGGATGTCGGGCACGCTGGAACGGCTCGCCCTGCGCTTCACCGGCCTGACCGCACAGGTCGCGGGCCAGACGGTGCCGGTCGCCGCGCTGGACATCGGCGCCGCCCAGCCGGAACAGCCGCCGGCCGAACGCGGTATCGCCGGCCTGACCCTGACGCTGACCGCCGACGGGCTGACCCTGCCCGACGGCATGCCGCCGAACCTGGGCCGCGAGGTGAAGCGGACCGAGCTGACCCTGCGCGTCATGGGAACCCCGCCGCGGCCGGAGCCGGCCAGCCTGTCGGCCTGGAGCCGCGACGGCGGCACGGTCGAGGTCGACCGGCTGGCGCTGGACTGGGGGCCGCTGGGGGCGGTGCTGTCGGGCACGCTGGCGCTGGACGCCCAGTTGCAGCCGCAGGCGGCGCTGACCGCGGAAATCCGTGGCGCCCCCGCGGTTCTCGATGCGGTCAAGCCGATGATGCGTCCGAACGAGGCGGCCATCGCCAGGACCGTGCTGACCATGCTGGCCCGTCCGACCGGCCCGAACGGCGAGCCGGTGGTCACCGCCCCGGTCACCGTGCAGGACCGGTCCCTGTTCGTCGGACCGCTGCGCGTCGCCGCCCTGCCCAAACTCGTCTGGTGACAAAAACGGGGCAGCCCCTGTCCGAACGGCGGAAATGCAACACCTGCCGCAGCGCATGACGGTTCCGTGACCGGCGCATCTTGTTTCACACGGCGCATCGGGTCAAATTGACGCAGTCCTTGTCGCGGCTGCCATGGTGCGTCGGTCGATGTGTCGGTTTCTTGCCTATTGCGGCGAGCCTGTGTTCCTGGAAACGCTGGTCTGCACGCCCTGTCATTCCCTGATCGAACAGTCGATGCACGCCGCGGAGGCGAAGACCGAGACCAACGGCGACGGCTTCGGCGTCGGCTGGTACAGCGAGCGGACCGAGCCCGGCCGCTATTGCGAGATCCGCCCGGCCTGGTCGGACGAGAATCTGCAGTCGATCTGCAGCCATGTCCGCTCTCACCTGTTCTTCGCCCATGTGCGGGCGGCGACCGGCACCGCGGTCAGCCGGGCCAACTGTCACCCCTTCAAGGCCGGGCGTTTCCTGTTCATGCACAACGGGCAGGTCGGCGACTGGCCGCGCCTGCGCCGCCGGGTCGAGGCGATGATCCCGGACGAGCTGTACAGCACCCGCACCGGCACCACAGACAGCGAAGCGATCTTCCTCGCCGCCTTGGGCCAGGGGTTGGAGCGCGATTCGGTCGGCGCCTTCCAGCGCGTGCTGCACGCCATCCGCGACGAGATGCGGGCGCTGGACATCACCGCGCCGCTGCGCTTCACCGCCACCTGGACCGATGGCGACCGGGTGTGGGCGGTGCGCTGGGCCTCCGACGACAAGCCGCCGAGCCTCTATTGGCGCCGCGGCGAGAATGGCCTGGTCGTGGTGTCGGAACCGGTCGATTCCCAGCGCGACCAGTGGCGTCCGGTGCCGCCCAGCGGCGGGCTGGTGGCGCGCGTCGGCGCCGCGCCGGAGATGTTCACTTTTCATTGAGCCAGGGAGATCGGGGAGGAAAGCGTCCGCCGTCCTCCCCTTTCCTTACAGCAGCCGGTCCTTCGGCAGCAGGATTGTTACCGCCGTCCCGCGGCCTGACACGCTGTCCAGTTCCACCCCGCCGCCATGCAGTTCGGCGAAACGCCGCACGATGGGCAGGCCCAGCCCGACCCCTTCATGCTGGCGCACCAGCGAGCGTTCGGCCTGGGTGAAGGGGTTGAAGATGCGGCCCATCAGTTCGGTCGGGATGCCCGGCCCGTCGTCACGCACGGTCAGCCCGACGAACTCGCCGCGATCCTCGACCGTCACCGCGACATGGCCGCCGGACTGGGTGAACTTCACCGCATTGTCCAGCAGGTTCAGCACCATCTCGCGCAGCCGCCGACGGTCGATGCGCATGCGGAAGGACGGACAGGGCTGGACGGTCAGCGACAGCTGCTTGCCCACAGCCTTCGGCGCCAGCATGTCGGCGCAGCCGGCCAGCAGTTGCGGGATGTTGACGTCGCTTTCCTGGATCTCGATGGAACCGGTGGAGCCGCGCGTGTAGTCGAGGATGTTGTTGACCATGGTCAGCAGCGACCGGCCGCTTTCCTCGATCAGCTTCACATATTCCAGGTAATCGGGATGGCCCAGCTTGCCCATCCCCTCGGCCGCCAGCACGTCGGCGAAGCCGATGATGGAGTTCAGCGGGGTGCGCAGTTCGTGGCTCATCACCGCCAGGAAGTCCAGCTTGGCGCGGTCGGCCTTGCGCGCCGCCTCCAGCGCGTCCGACAGCTCCGCGGTGCGTTCCGTCACCCGGTGTTCCAGCTCGCGGTTCTGCTCGGCGGCGCGGCGGTAGAGCTTGCGGATCTCCACCATGTTGCGGACACGGTGCAGCAGTTCCCAGGCGATGAAGGGTTTGGTCAGGAAATCGTTGGCGCCCAGCTCCAGCGACTTGCGCCGGGTTTCCTGATCGGTCTGGGCGGTCAGCACGAGGATCGGCACGTAATCGTCGCCGAAGACCGGCTTCAGCCGCTCCATCAGATCGAAGCCGCTCATGTGCGGCATGCGGATGTCGATCAGCAGCAGGTCGAACGGCTCGGCCGCACAGAGGTCGGGCACCTTGCGCGGGTCGGTCTCGCCGCGGACCCGGCTGTACCCGTCATGGCTGAGGATTTCCCGCAGGAGTTCGACGTTGGACGGGTTGTCGTCCACGATCAGGATGCTCGCGTCCTTGACCTGCTGGGCGAGCGCCGGGTCGATCTGGCTCCTGTTCATCGGAGCATGCACCTTTGAACCGTCCGCATAGGCAATCAATTTTGCCTCTGAACGGATCGAATGCAATGGAAATGAACGGACACCGTCAAAGGCAGCCACTCAGGCACGCTTTTCCCAGCCGCCGCGGTCGGTCTGCTGCCAATAGGTCAGGCTGTGGCCGGCTGTCTTGCAGGCCTTCCAGCGCTGGCGGGCGGCCAGCACCGCCTCCTCGTCGTTGCCGTCGAACAGGTCGCAGACGAGGTCGTACCCATCCATCCGGTCGCTGACGCAGCCGTCCACCGTGACCAGCACGGTGGCGCTGTTCGGATTCTCGTCCGTATCGGTCAGCCACACCGGCTGGCGCTCGGCGAAGCCGTCGCGCGCAGCCCCGTGCGGCAGGAAGGAGCCGGGATCGTAGGTCCACAGATGCTGGTTCAGCATGTCCACCCGCTCGACCGAGCCGGCCAGCACGACGGCACGCCAGTTCCGCTCAAGAACCTTCTCCAGGATCTTGGGCAGCGCCTGTTCCATTGTGCGCCGTTGCAGGTGGTAGAAGCGGACTTCGGTCATGGCTCCGTCACGCACTCAGATGATCAACCCTCGTGGAAGTCGGCCACGAAGCGGTCGAGCAGCCGCACGCCGAAGGCCGACGCCCCCTTCGGAACCGTGGCGCCGTCCTTCTTCGCCCAGGCCACGCCGGCGATGTCGATGTGCGCCCACGGCGTGTCGTTGACGAAGCGTTTCAGGAACTGCGCGCCGACGATGCTGCCGGCGCCGCCGCCCGAGCCGGTGTTCTTCATGTCGGCGGCCGGCGACTCGATTTCCTTGTCATAGGCGTCGCCCATCGGCATGCGCCACACCGGCTGGCCCACCTTCAGGCCGGCGGCCGTCAGGTTCATGGCGAGATCGTCGTTGTTGCAGAACAGGCCGGCATGCTCGTGGCCCAGCGCCACGATGATGGCGCCGGTCAGGGTGGCGAGATCGACCATCAGCTTGGGCTTGTAGGCGTCCTGCGCGTACCACAGGCAGTCGGCCAGCACCAGGCGGCCTTCGGCGTCGGTGTTGATGACCTCGATGGTCTGGCCCGACGCCGAGGTAACGATGTCGCCCGGACGCTGCGCGGTGCCGGACGGCATGTTCTCCACCAGCCCGACGATGCCGACGGCATTGACCTTCGCCTTGCGGGCGGCCAGCGCGTACATGGTGCCGATCACGGTGGCCGAGCCGCCCATGTCCCACTTCATGTCTTCCATGCCGGCCGCACCCTTGATCGAGATGCCGCCGCTGTCGAAGGTCACGCCCTTGCCGATGAAGGCGACCGGACGCTTGTCGTCGGCCTCCGAGTTGCCGTTCCAGCGCATGACGACGACCCGCGGCTCGCAGGCGCTGCCCTGGGCGACGCCCAGCAGGGCGCCCATGCCGAGCTTGCGCAGCTTTTTCTGGTCGAGGATCTCGACCTCGACGCCGAACTGCTCCAGCTCCTTCGTCTTTTCAGCGAGGCTTTCCGGATAGATGACGTTGGCCGGCTCAGACACCAGATCGCGGGTGAAGCGGATGGCGTCGGCCAGCGTGTCCAGCTTCTTGAAGGTCGATTTGGCCGCACCGTCGTCCTCGACCAGCAGCGTCAGCTTGCGCAGGCTGGGCTTCGGCTCCTTCTTGTCGGACTTGCGGTCGTTGGTGCGGTACTTGTCGAACTTGTAGCTGCGCAGCTGTGCGCCGAAGGCGATCTCGGCCGCGGCGGCGGCGGGCGACAGGGTGGTCCCCTCGGGCAGCTCGACCAGCAGCGCAGCCTCGTCGGCGGCCTTGTCCAGCTGCACGGCGATGGCGCCGCCGGCGGACTGGAGAACCAGATCGGTCAGGTCGGCGCCCTTGCCGATGCCGACCAGCAGGATGCGGTCAAGCTCGGTCCCGGCCGGGGCGAGCAGCGTCAGCGTCTCGTCCTTCTTGCCATTGAAGCGGGCGGCGGCCATGGCGCGGGCCAGCGCCCCGCCGGTCTTCTGATCCAGCTCGCGCCCGATCGGGCCGAGGCTGCGGTCGGCGGCGACGGTCACGGCGAGCACGCCGGAGGCCGGCAGGGACAGCTTGGCGAAGGAGAACTTCATCTGGTCCTCTTGAGGGGTTGGGCGAACGCGCCCGGATGGTCTCGACGGCGGAAAGCCTACTCCACCGATAAGGAGCGCGCCACCCCGGCTGTCAAGGGTGGGGAGGGGGAGATGCCCCCTCCCCTTCGCTCACGCATCGATCGCCTTGCCCAGCTCGACGGGATCGACCTCGCCCTGCTCGATGCCGACGTCGGAAACGCTCTCCTCCGACACCGTCTCCTCGGCGCGGCGTTCCAGCACGGCGGCGAAGAAGCCGTCGGTGTCGTGCTTGGCAGGCGTCAGGCGCAGGTACGGACCGTCGACCGGCGGCGGCGCGCCGACCTCCTCCTCCGCCCAGACCTCGGCGACCGGCTTCACAATGAAGTCGTGGTGGGTCTGCAGGAAAGCCTCGACCTGAGCCTCGTTCTCGTCATGCAGCATGGAGCAGGTGGCGTAGATCAGCCGCCCGCCCGGCTTCACCAGACGCGCCGCGCTGTCGAGGATGTTGGCCTGAAGCGGCAGCAACTGCTCCAGCCCCGGACCGAGCTGGCGCCAGCGGGCGTCGGGGTTGCGGCGCCAGGTGCCGGTGCCGGAGCACGGCGCATCGACCAGCACGCGGTCGAACTTGCGCTTGTGGCGCTTCACCCAGGGATCGCGCTCGCTGGTCAGCGGATGCGCCTCGATGTTGTGCAGGCCGGCGCGGCGGAACCGCTCGGCAGCGCGCTTCAGCCGCTTGTCCAGCACGTCGCAGGCGACGACCCGGCCCTTGTTCTTCATCAGCGCCGCCACGGCCAGCGTCTTGCCGCCGGCACCGGCGCAGAAATCCACCACCTGATGGCCGGGCTTCGGCGCCACCGCCAGCGCGACCAGCTGCGAGCCCTCGTCCTGGATCTCGACCAGACCGTCCTTAAACGCATCGACGCTGCCGAGCGGCGGACGGCCCTTCACCCGCAGGCCCAGCGGCGACCATTGCGTGGTCTCCGCCGTGATCTGCGCCTTGGCCAGCGCCTTGATCGCGCTCTGCTGGTTGGCCTTCAGCGGGTTGATGCGCAGGTCGAGCGGAGCCGCCTCCAGCAGCTTCTCCATCTCCACCCCGAAGCGGTCGCCCAGCGAGGCGCGCATCGCCGCTTCCGCCCAGTCCGGACATTCCACCCGCACCGTTTCCGGCATGTCGGGATGGTCCATCGTGTGGCTTTCCAGCTTGCCGACCATCGCCAGCTCGTCGTCGGTCAGGCGGGCCGGGGCGAACTTGCCGCCGCTGAACATCTCCAGCACGACGCCGGCGTTGCGGTTCTCCTCCAGCAGGAGATAGGCCAGGACGCGGGCGCGCGGGGTGGCGCGCTCGTAGCCGCCGCGCTCGATCCACCAGCCGAGCCGGGCATGGCGGCGCAGGATCGCGTAGGCCATCTGGGCGACGGCGGTGCGGTCCTTCGAGCCGATGTAGCGGCGGTTGCGGAAATAGGCGCTCATCACCGCGTCGGCGGGGCGAGGGGTCTCGTCGATCTCGGTCAGCAGATCGATGACCGCCTGGAGGCGGGCGGCGGGTGTCATGGCGTCTTGTCCCTCGGGAGTCTCACGGCGACGAACAGGACCGGCCGCCCGCATCGTCCCCCCGTATGATCCGGGGGCGAGATGCGTTTTCGAACGGTCCTTCGCGTATGGGCTGTCGATACCGCGTTTGTCGCGTTCTGTCACGTCTCGCCACCGCGCGGCAGCTCCGCTCGGCCCCCAAACCCTCCTGCCGCGCCCACGCCCGTGACAAGCGGACGCGACCTATCCGAAAGTGCAGGTTGGGGATTGACGACTCGGGGTAACCACCGGCACAAACGGTCGGGTGATGTGACCTTGTCGTGACCGGACCGCCAGGGGCGGGAGACCGGTCGGGGGTCTTCGACGGACATATCGGATGCTGGTGGCGGAGTGCGCGATGGCGGCTGCGGCTGGGGTGGCGTGTGCGCGTGAGGTGAAGAAAGCCGCAGGCCGTGGCCTGCGGATGGCGCTGATCGGAGGGCTGCTGGCGACGCTGGCGGCCTGCGCCGGCACGGCCCCGACGGTGGACGGGCAGCGGCGGACCGCCCAACGCCCGACCTGGGATCAGGTCTCGCCCGATTTCCGCCACCTCGCCGGCTGGATCGACGACGACCATGCCCAGGCGGTCCCGGCGGTGCAGCGGACCTGCGGCTGGGTGAAGAACCAGCCGCCGGGCAAGTCGCTGGGACAGCTGCGCGCCGCCGGCACCACCGACGACTGGCGCGCCATCTGCGCCGCCGCCCGCGACCTGCCCCCCGGCGACAGCGAGGCGGCCCGCCGCTTCTTCGAGACCTTCTTCACCCCGCGCGACGTCAGCAACGGCGAGAACGGCCTCTTCACCGGCTATTACGAGATCGAGCTGCACGGCAGCTGGACCCGGACCGAGCGTTACAACGTCCCGCTCTACCGCATGCCGTCACGCGGCAAGAACGGCATGCCCAGCCGCGCCCGCATCGAAAACGGCGCCTTGAAGGGTAAGGGCCTGGAACTGATGTGGGTGGACGACCCGGTCGACGCCTTCTTCCTCGAAATCCAGGGCTCCGGCCGGGCGATCATGGCCGACGGCTCGGTGGTCGGCATCCATTACGCCGGCCAGAACGGTCACAGCTATTACCCGATCGGCCGCCATATCATCGACATCGGCGACACCACGCCGGAACAGATGTCCTTGCAGACGATCCGGCGCTGGCTGAAGGACCATCCGGCCGAGGCCCAGCGGGTGATGAACCTCAACCCCTCCTATGTCTTCTTCAAGGTGAAGCCCGAGGTCGGCGCCCGTGGCGCCCGCAACATGGAGCTGACCCCCGGCCGCAGCCTTGCGGTGGATGCCGAGCATATCCCGCTGGGCGTGCCGCTGTGGCTGGAGGTGCGCGACGCCCCGGTTCCGGGCGGCGCCATCAACCGGCTGGTGATGGCGCAGGACACCGGCGGCGCCATCAAGGGCCCCGTGCGCGGCGACCTGTTCTGGGGCCACGGCCCGCAGGCGGAGGAAGGGGCCGGCGTGATGAAGGCGCGCGGTCACTACACCATGCTGGCGCCGCGCACCCTGTCGGTCGAGACCGCCCAGCGGAAATGACCGCAGAGGACCGCATCCGGCTGGAACGGCTGACCGCCCTGCCCGACCGCGGGGCGGCGCTGGTGGCATTGGAGGAGATCTTCTTCGCCTCCACCACCCGGACGGAGTTCGCGTCCGCTGCCGGGCGCGCCGCCTTCCTCGCCACCTGGACCGGCTGGTTCGTGGATGAGGCACCGCGGGACATCTGGATGGCGGTGGCGGCCGACGGACAGGCCGTCGGCTACCTCACTGGCTGCAAGGACAGCGCCGGCTCGGTCGAACTGGCCCGGCGCATCCCGAAATACGAGATCTTCGCCGATCATTTCGCCGCCTACCCCGCCCATTTCCATGTCAATGTCCGGCCGGGCTGGCGGGAGCATGGGCTGGGGCGGCGGCTGGTCGACCGGTTTGCCGAGGATTGCCGGGAGGACGGCCTGCCCGGCGTGCATCTGGTCACCGCCGTCTTCGCCCGCAATGTCGAGTTCTACCAGCGCGCCGGCTTCACCGACGCCTGCCAGCGCGGCCCCCTGCTGTTCCTCGGCCGCCGCCTCAACACCTGACTTCCGCGGCGCTGCTGTGCTAGGCAGGGGCATCTCCCTGCCGGAAAGCCTGCTGCCATGACCCGTCCGCCCCTGCTGATCGAAAGCCCACAGAACCCGCAGTTCAAGCTGTGGGAATCGGCGCTGGAAAGCCGTGGGCTGAAGAAGAACGGCAAGTTCCTGCTGGCCGGCCTGAAGACCGTTCCGGAAGCGCTGCGCCAGCATCCGGAACGGTTCGAGCGGCTGCTGTTCACCGACCCGGCGCAGATATCCTCCTGGCGCCTGCCGCCGGGGGTGGAGCCGGTGCAACTGGCTCCGGCGCTGTTCCGGATGCTGGACGTGTCGGGCACCGGCTTTCCGCTGCTGGTCGGCGCCGTGCCGAAGATGCCGGCCATCGATTTGTCGCAGCCGCCGCAGGGGCTGGAGCTGCTGTGCGCGCTGGGCGATCCCAGCAACCTCGGCGCCCTGCTGCGCAGTGCCGCGGCCTTCGGCGTGTCGCGGGTCGTCCTGCTGGAGGGGGCGGCGCACCCCTTTCACCCCAAATGCCTGCGCGCGGCGTCGAACGCGCAGTTCACGCTGACCCTGCTGCGCGGACCGCGCTGGACGGCGGTGAACGAGGCGGCGGGGCCGCTCTACGCCCTGGACGGCGGCGGAGAGGATCTGACCCGCTTCGACTGGCCGGCGGACATGCGGCTGATCCTGGGCGAGGAAGGCCAGGGCGTGCCGGCCGACTGCCCGGCAACGCGGCTGTCGGTGCCGACCACCGGGGCGGTGGAGTCGCTGAACGCCACCGTGGCGGTCAGCGTGGCCCTGTTCGCACGGTATGCGGCGGTCAAGGGGTAAGGCGGCGGAGCTTGGGCGACGGTGGTCAGGCGACGGGCGCCCTACCCCATCACGGACGCCAGCACCTGCACCACCTGATCCGACCCGTACGGCTTCTTCAGCACCGGCACGTCGGCGAACCGCTCCGGCACCGCGGCGCTCTCGCCATAGCCGGTCGCGAACACGAAGGGGATGCCCAGCTCCCGCAGCCGTTCGGCGACCGCGACCGACGTCTCGTTGCCCAGATTGATGTCCAGCACGCCGACCACCGGCGGATCCTCGTCGATCAGGCGCAGGGCGTGGCGGACGCCGGCGGCGGTGTTGACGCGGCTGGCGTTGAAACTGAGCAGCACGTCCTCCGTCGCCATGGCGATGATCATGTTGTCCTCCAGCAGCAGCACCGGGCCGCCGATGGAGAAATCGGCAGCCGGAACCGGCATGCTGCGCCGGCTGCCGGTGGGCAGGCTGTCGGCTATGGTGACGAACCGCGCCGGGATCATGAAGCGGGCGCGCAGACCGGACAGGGCGTAGGTCACTTCCGCCTCGCCTTGCAGGTCGTGGGGAACCGACCGCTCGATCACCGTGGTGCCGAAGCCGGTGCGCGACGGCGCCCGCACCGGCGGGCCGCCATTCTCCTGCCAGTCGATCAGCAGCCGCCCGCCCTCGTCGATGGACCAGTCGGCCTCGACCCAGCCGCTGCTGTCGCTGAGCGCGCCGTATTTGGCCGAATTGGTGGTCAGCTCATGCACCACCAGCGCGAAGACGGAGAAGGCCTGCGGCGCCAGCAGCACCTCCGGCCCGGTCAGCCGCACCCGCTCGCTCCTGGCCGACAGATAGGCGCCGATCTCCGCCACGATCAAAGCCCGCAGCGAGGCCGGCCCCCAATTGTCGGCGGTGATCTGGTCATGGGCGCGGGCCAGCGCCTCGATGCGGCCGGCGACGATGGCGGCGAACTGCTGCACCGTTTCCGCTCCGGACTCGCTCTGCCGCACCAGGGCGCGGACGAGGCTGAGGATGTTGCGGACGCGGTGGTTCAGTTCGGCGATCAGCAGCTCCTGCCGCTCGGTCGCCTCCTTGCGGGTGCGCCCGGCGATGTCGGCCAGCCGCAGCACCACCTCCAGCAGGGTCACCCGCAGGGATTCGGCATTGCGCTCGTCAAGCTCGGTCCAGGGCTTGGAGCGGCCATGCACCGTCTCCTTCCAGGCCTCGAAGCTCTTGCGCGGAGTCAGGCGTGGACCGTTGGGGCCATACTGCGCCGGCTTGGTCGGATCGCCGCCCCAGGTGACGGTGCGGACCAGCTCCTTGCGGAAGAAAACCAGATAATCGCGCGGCATCCGCGACACCGGGATCGCCAGCAGGCCGCAGGCCCGCTCGGTGAAGTCGCGGGCCGGCGGATGCACCGCCCCAAGCTGGTCGGTCAGATAAATCTTGCTGGGCGGCGTCCGGTGCAGGAACCGCATGACACCCAGCGTCTCCTCCCGCGTCGGCGTCTCGCCTTCCATATGCAGCTGGCCGTCGATGCAGCAGGCGAAGCCGTCGCAGTCGATCAGCGCCCGCAGCTCCGTCGCGAAGGTGACCAGACTGTCCAGCGGCGATTCGCTGTCGGCCAGCATCGACATGATGCGGACATGGGCGCGGCGGGCCTGGGCCTCCTGCTGGCTTTCCTGCTCGCGCTCCCGCCCCTCCAGCAGCAGCGAGACCATCTGGCCGAACAGCTCGGCGGTGGTCCGGCGCTCGAAGGAGAGCGAGCGGGCATGGCGGTGGTGACAGGCGAACAGGCCCCACAGCTTGCCGTGCCGCAGGATCGACACCGACAGCGAAGCGTTCACCCCCATGTTGCGCAGATACTCGACATGGATCAGCGAGACGCTGCGCAGCAGGCTGAGCGACAGGTCCAGCGGCTGGCCCATCGGATCGACCGTCGGCACGATCGGCACCGGCGGCGCGTTCACGTCGGAAATGCAGCGCAGCCAGCTTCGCTCATACAGACGCCGGGCCTGCTGCGGGATGTCGGACGCAGGGTATCGCTGGCCGAGGAAGCTGCCGATGCCGTGCACCGCCGATTCCGCGATCACCTCTCCCGACCCGTCGTCGGCGAAGCGGTAGACCATCACGCGGTCGAATCCGGTGAGCGCCCGCATCTGGCGCGCCGCCTCGCGGCAGAAGCCATCGAAGCCGCGGGTGTTCTGGACCCGCGCGATCATCGAGCGCAGCAGCGATCCCGAATCCTGCGGCCCCTCGCCCTCGCTCGGCTCCGCCTCGATGACGATGGTGGAGCCGGACAGATGGACCGCCACGTCGCAGACCGGGGCGATGTCGGACAGATGGACGCTGAAGGCGCGCTCGACGCTGCCGTTGATGTGGGCGACCTGCAACCGGCCGCGGATGGTGTGCAACGCTTCGCCCGTGATGAAGGCGGCCAGCGGACGCCCCAGCAGATCGTCGGGCTCTACCCCCAGCCAGCGCCCGATGTTGGCGGAGACATGGACGACGATCCAATCGGCCGTGACGGCGATCAGGAAACCGGTCGGTTGGATAAGGCCCAGCTGGTGGATGGGCTCCCGGTCGCAATCGGTGAGGTCGACAGACCCCGTAGGAACCGGGCCACTCATCGAACGAAGACTTCAGACAAACGCGACCTCTAGCGGAAGCTGGACCGGCGTCGTTTGTCACGCGCAGCCAAGGGAATTCATCAACAATCTAGGCAGGAGTCTGGAACGCTGCAACGCTCCAAAATGGCTATTCCTGCGTTCTAATTAAGGGTCGTTAACTTAACATAGGATAAGATTTGGAACGTGCTTGCGTATGATAATGGCTATCCGGCTTCGGCAGCACCGGCAGCGCTTTCGCTTCGCAAGGACTTTTCTTCAACTGCGAATAAGCACTGTTGCCGAGGGTCGGCGGCAGCCACAAATTTCCGCAAGGCGCCCTTTCATCTTCGGCGGGCTGCCTGCAAGCCGCTCATGACGCAGGGTAACGGCCGTTCCATGACCATCGGGGTGCGCCATGACAATCCTTTCCTCTGCCGACGATTCCATTGCCTCGGACCAGCGCATCCGCATCCGCGATGTCACGCTGCTGTCCGACGACTGGTATGTTCTGAAGAAAACCACCTTCGACTATCGGCGGAGTGACGGCAGCTGGCAGACACTAAGCCGGGAGACGTATGACCGTGGCAATGGGGCGGCCCTGCTGCTCTACGATCCGACCCGCGGCACCGTGCTGCTGACCCGGCAGTTCCGCTTCCCGGCTTACGTCAACGGTCATCCGGAACCGCTGCTGGAGGTCTGCGCCGGCCTGCTCGACGACCGCAGCCCGGAGGAGGCGATCCGCGCCGAGGCGGCCGAGGAGCTGGGCGTGATCGTCCAGGCACCACGCCGGGTGTTCGACGCCTTCATGAGCCCCGGCTCGGTGACGGAGCGGCTGGCCTTCTTCGTCGCCGAATACCGCGCCGCCGACCGCAGCGAGGGGGGCGGGCTCGCCGAGGAGGGCGAGGACATCGAGGTGGTCGAGTTGACCTTCGCCGATGCCCTTGCCATGGTCGGCAGCGGGGCGATCCTGGACGGCAAGACCATCATGCTGTTGCAGTATGCCGCCCTTCACGGCCTGCTGCCGCGGTGACGGCCTCCGCCCGCCCCGCCGGACTGGGTGATTCGGACGGGGACTGGATGATCGACGACGCGAATTTGGATTGGGAGGATATCCGCGCCTTCCTGGCCACGGCACGGTGCGGCAGCCTGACCGGCGCGGCCCAGCGGCTGAGATTGAGTCCGCCGACCCTGGGCCGCCGGTTGAAACGGCTGGAGGACGCGGTGGGCGGTCCACTGTTCGACCGGCTGCCCAACCGGCTTGAGCTGACGGCGCTCGGCCGCTCCGTCCTGGACAGCGCGGCGGCCATGGGCGATGCCGCTGCGGCCTTCGCCCGCAACGCCGACCGGCTGTCCGCGACGGCACAGCCGGTCCGGGTGACGGCGACGACCTCCGTCTCCGCCTTCCTCACCCTGCATCTGGCCGACCTGCTGGCGGAGACCGGCGCCGACCTGACCATCCTCAGCACCCGCAACGCCCTGAATTTGGCCCAGCGCGAGGCCGACATCGCGTTGCGCATGGACCGGGTGCCGGCCGAAGGCGATCTGATCACCCGCCGGCTGGGAGGCTTCGGCTTCACCCTCTACGCGATGCGGGGGCTGCGCGACGACTGGTCCGGACGCTGGGACGGCGCGCCCGTGGTCGGGCTGCCGGAAACACGGCGGCGGCCATCGCAATCGGGATGGGTGGACGACACGGTCCGGGACCGCGGCGCCCGCATCGTCGCCCGGCTCAGCGAACTGCCGATGCGGCTCGACGCCGCCCGGCGCGGGATGGGGCTGACGCTGCTGCCCTGCGTTCTAGGCGACGCCGAGCCGGCGCTGGTCCGCGTCGTCGATCCACCGGCCGCCCTGCGTGAGGATGTCCATCTGCTGGTCCACCGTGACCGGCGCGATGCGCCGGCGGTGGCCGCAGTGGTGGATGCCCTGGTGCGGCTGTTCCGCCGCCACGCCGAGGCGCTGGCGGCGGAATAGCATGTCTTTTCGGAGCATACGCTCCGAGGGATCAGCCGCGGCCGGCGATCAGGCTGTCGGCCGCCGCACGGGCCTCGGCGGTGACGGTGGCGCCGGACAGCATGCGGGCGATCTCCTCGCGCCGCTCGTCGCCATCCAGTTCGGCGACGCCGGTGGTGACCTGCTCGCCCTTCTGCGACTTCTGCACCTTCAGATGGACGGCACCGCGCGCCGCGACCTGCGGGCTGTGGGTGACGACCAGCACCTGCAGGCCATGGCCCAGCGTTTCCAGCCGCTCGCCCACCGCGGCGGCGACGGCGCCGCCGATGCCGGTGTCCACCTCGTCGAACACCAGCGTGCCGACGGTGGAGGTCTGGGCCAGCACCACCTTCAGCGCCAGCATGAAGCGCGCCAACTCACCACCCGACGCGATCTTGTTGAGCGCGCCCGGCGGCGAGCCGGGGTTGGTCGCGACCTGGAAGGCGACACGGTCGATGCCCGACGCGCTCCATTCCGACTCGTCGACCGGCTCGACCAGCGTACGGAACTTCGCCTTCTCCATCTTCAGTGGCGCCAGTTCGCCGGCGACCGCCACGTCCAGCCGGCCGGCAGCCTCGCGGCGGGCGGTGCCCAGCGCTTCGGCGGCCTTATGGAAGACAGCGCGGGCCTGTTCGGCCTCCTTGGCCAGCTTGGCCAGCAGGTCGCCCTGATCCTCGATCAGCAGCAGGCGGCCGGCCATCTCCTCGCGCAAGGCGGCAAGCGCATCGACATCGACGCCATGCTTGCGGGCGGCGGCGCGCAGCGCGAAGAGCCGCTCCTCCAGCTTTTCCAGCGCCCGCGGGTCCATGTCGACACCGCTGGAGACGGCCTGAAGAGAAGCAATCGCCTCCCCCGCCTCGGTCGCGGCCCGGTCGAGGGCGGCGATCACCGGATCCAGCGTGCCGCCGGCCCGGTCGGCGATGCGGCTGAGCGTGCGGATGGCCGAGGACAGGGCGCGCTCGACGCCGCGGTCGCCCGACAGTTCAGCATAGGCGGCGTTCATGCCATCGACCAGCTTCTCACGATGCATCAGCACCGCGCGGGTCTCCGACAGTTCCTCCTCCTCGCCGGTCTTGGGGGCGAGGGCGTCCAGCTCGGCCACGGCGTGACGGAGATATTCCTCTTCGGAGCGGGCGCGGGCGATGTCGGCGGCAGCGGAATGGCGCGCATCCTCCACCTGCCTCCAGGCACGGTGGGACGCGGCAACCTGCGCCGCCTGGGCCGACAGGCCGGCATAGGCATCGAGCACGCCGCGGTGGGTCTGCGGGTTCAGCAGCCCGTGGGTGTCGAACTGCCCATGCACCTCGACCAGTTCGGCGCCCAGCGTCTTCAACAGGCCGACGCCGACCGGCTGGTCGTTCACCCAGGCGCGGCTGCGCCCATCGGTGTTGACGGTGCGGCGGATCACCAATGCACCGTCGCCGGAATCGGAGTCGAGACCCTGTTCCTTAAGGATGGCGAAGGCCGGGTGGTCGCCCGAAAGCTCGAACTCCGCGGTGACGGAGGCCTGATCGGCGCCGTGGCGCACCAGACCTGAATCCGCGCGTGCACCGAGGGCCAGCCCCAGCGCGTCGAGCAGGATCGACTTGCCGGCGCCGGTCTCACCGGTCAGGGCGCACAGGCCCTTGCGGAAGGACAGGCTCAGTCGCTCGATCAGGACGACGTCCCGGATCGTCAGCGACACGAGCATGGAGCGTCCTAGAACAGGGAGTTCCAGGCTCGATTGAGCCACGACTTCTCGTTTCGCTCGGGACGCAGATTGGCGTCCACCAGCAGTGCGTAGCTGTCCGTGTACCATTCGCTGCCGGGGAAGTTGTGGCCGAGCACGGCCGCGGCGGCCTTCGCCTCGTCGGTCACGCCCAGCGCCAGATAACACTCCACCAGGCGGTGCAGCGCCTCAGGCACATGGGACGTGGTCTGATAGTTTTCAACGACGGCGCGGAACCGGTTGATCGCGGCGGTATACTGATGCTGACGCAGGTAGAAGCGCCCGACCTCCATCTCCTTGCCGGCAAGGTGATCGTTGGTCAGGTCAATCTTCAGCTTCGCGTCGCGGGCATATTTGCTGTCGGGGAAGCGGCGGACCACCTCCTGCAGGGCGTCGAGCGACCGGCGCGTCATCCGCTGGTCGCGGCGCACGTCGGTGATCTGCTCGTAATAGCACAGCGCCCGCATGTAATAGGCGTAATCGACATCCGGGCTGCCCGGATGAAGCTGGATGAAGCGGTCGAGCGCCAGGATGGCGTCGTCGTACTTCAGATCCTGGTATTGGGCGTAGGCGGCAAGAAGCTGCGCCTTGCTGGCCGCATCCGCATAGGGATGCTGGCGCTCCACCTCGTCGTAGAGCTTCGCGGCCTTCTTGTAGGATTCCTCGCGCATCGCCGCGTCGGCTTCCGACATGAGCTGGTCGGCCGGACGCTCGACATATGCGTCCTCCTTGGTGGAGGAGCAGGCGGAGAGGGCGGCGGACAGGAGGATGGCCGTCAGCGGCAGGCGGTACGGGCGAGGAAGCATCGTCGTCTTGGGCGCTTTCGAAGTTGCCCCTGTATAGCACGCCGGGGTAAGGGCGCCGCAAGCGGTAACGCGGGGGTGGGCGATATGCCCCTCCCCGCCCGCGGCGGAATTTGGATCGGAAGCGCCTTAGCCGAACAGCGCGTCGATGTCGGCCTGGCTGATGTTGCCGCTGTCGGGCGTCGCCTCGGCCGGACCGTGCAGGTCCAGGTTCTCGTCCTTCTTGGTGACGGACGGCGGCAGCGGCATCGCCTCGAACTCGCGCCTGTTCCACAGGCCCATCATCGCGTCGACCCGCTCCTCGATGAAGGACATGGCGCGGACGACCTTGGTGATGCGCTGGCCGGTCAAATCCTGGAAGTTGCAGGCCTCATAGATGCGGACGATCACGTCGACCATGTCGTTGACCCGGTCGTTGTGATAGCCCTCCGGCAGCGACGACTTCAGCTCCGACACCACCTCTTCCAGCTCTTCGGCGCAGGCCATGATGGTGTTGGTCGCGGCCTCCGTCGCGGAAACGACGGCGCTCAGTTCCTGGCTGGCCTGCTGGAACTTGTCGTCACCGGCCAGCGGATGGCGGATGGCGGCCATTTCCACCTTGGTCGCCTTGATCCGGCCGGAAATGTCGGCGATCTCCACCTGGATCTGGTCGATCTGCACCGCATCCATGGTCAGGAAGCGGTCGAGCTTGGCGCCGAGATCGCCGATGGCCCGCAGCACCTCGGTGTTGTCGGCCTGAACCACCTGCGCCGGCACCGGAAGGGCCGCCGCCGCGGCGCCATCTTCGATCAGCGCCTGGAACGGGTGCCCGGATTTGCGGGCTTTCTGAAGCTCGGCCATGAAGGGCTTGGTCATCTGCTTCATCCTCGGTCCCGCCTCTCGGAAACGGCCGCCTTGTGGCCTGTGGTGGTGGATGTCTGGTCGCGCGTCGGTTCTGCGTTCTGATCGGCTGACCCGTGCCCCATCCGGCCATCGGCAGGCCGGGGCGGTCAATCCGGGAAACCCATGAGGTTCTGTCGGCTCGGCTTTGTCGGCTCAGCTGTCGGTTCGGATCTGCCGGCTTGACGCCGGCCCTTACCCGAACAGGGCGTCGATGGCCGCCTGATCCAGCGGGGCCGGCGGTTCCGCCGCTGCGGGCGGCGGGGGCGGCGGTGCGGGCTTGGCGGCGGCCTTGGCCTTCGGGGCGGCGCCCGGCGGCTTCGGAACCGGCTTCTTCGCGGGCGCGGGCGCGTCGAACATGCTGTCGATGTCGGACTGGCTCGCCACCGCGGGGGCGGCTGCCGGGGCCGGGGCATCGAACATGCTGTCGATATCCGCCTGGCTGGCCTTGACCGGAGCGGCCGCGGGGGCCGCAGCGGGCATTGGCGCGTCGAACATGCTGTCGATGTCGGCCTGGCTCGACTGCACCAGCGCCGGTGGCGGCGGAGGTGGAGGCGGAGCGGCAGGGGCTGCCGGAGCCGGACTGTCGAACATGCTGTCGACATCGGCCTGGCTGACGCCATGGCCATCCAGCTGCGGACCGTTCAGCAGATGGGCATCCGGACGGGTGTCCGTCTGCTCTTCCTTGACCATGATGCCGGCCAGCCCATCCTCGCCCCAGATGCTGATCATGGCCATGACGCGCTGTTCGATGTAGCGGAGCGCGTTGACGACCTTGCTGGTGCGCTGGCCGGTCAGATCCTGGAAGGAACAGGCGGTGAAGATGTCGTTGACCTGGGTGTCGATGTCGCTGCAGATCGCCGGATCGGCGCCGCCGGCCCGCAGCTTGCCCGACAGATCCATCAGCCGCTCGGCGGCGTTCAGGATTTCGAAGGACGCGCGTTCGGTGGAGATCACGATGGCGTCCAGCTCGTTGGTCGCCGACAAAATCTTGTCGCCCGACCCGTCGGGGGGACGCAGCGCCGCCACTTCCCGTCTCGCCTGCTCGATCGAGGCGGCCATTTCCATCAGCTCGCGGCGCAGAACGCCGACATGCTTGCCGGCCTCCACCGCTTCATTCTGCCGGCTCCAGGAGTCGCGGAACTCCTGAAGCATGGCGCGCACTTCCTCCGTCGCGGCCCCAAGGGACCGCCGGTGGAGCCGCCGCAGGAATGCCCTGCCCTTCGCCGATCGGGCAATGGCGTCCTCGATCTGCTCGAACTCTTCATCGGACAGCTGCGGAAGCTGCTCCAAACCGGTCCACTCCCCAAACTGGATCAGCCGGCCGCCCCGCTGACCCGGGCGGCCGAACCGGGCGCCGGACGGCGGGTGCCGTCCTTGCTACCCCCACATCGCAAGCCCGAAGATCAGCCGCCGATGACGGCCTGGATCTTCTGCTTCAGCGTGTCGGCGTTGAAGGGCTTGACGATGTAGTTGTTCACGCCGGCCTGCTTGGCGGCGATGACGTTCTCGGTCTTGCTCTCGGCGGTGACCATGATGAAAGGCGTCGCCGCCAGCTTCGCGTCCGCGCGGATTTCCTTCAGGAGCTGCAAGCCGGTCATCGGCTCCATGTTCCAGTCGGAGATGATGAGGCCGAACTTGCTCTCACGCAGCTTCGCCAGCGCCGACACGCCGTCGCCGGCCTCGTCGATGTCGGTGTAGCCGATCTGGGTCAACAGGTTCCGCACGATGCGCCGCATGGTGGCGTAATCATCGACGACGAGGATCTTCATCTAGACGTCTCCGCAATATTCCGTTGCCGGTGTCTGACCGGCCGTTACGCCCACCCGGCGCGGGGGCTGCGCCGTAATCCGGGAAGTGATGCCGACTGTAGTGCCCTAACTGCCGCCAAAAGTCATCCCCTTGGGGTCACACTGAAGCAGCTGGGTAAAGAACGTGTTACCACGGGCGGCAACATCTTGCGGAATCAGGGGCGCCCCCAGCCTCCGGCCGACAATTGATACAGCCGCCCGCTCCGCTCACAGGGGTGCGGTCGCCTGCTCCAGCCAGCGGCGGGCCGCCTCGTCGAGCAGCGGCGACAGCGACTCGCGCACCCTTGCATGATAAGCGTCGACCCAGGCGGCCTCGGCATCCCTCAGCAGCGCCCGCTCGATCAGCGCGCGGTCGATCGGCACCAGGGTCAACGGCTCGAACTCCAACACCGGGCGCTCGGCCCCGGCCAGCTCGCCCGACAGCTCCTCAACCGGCCGGACGACGATCAGATTCTCGATGCGGATGCCATAGGCGCCGGTCTTGTAATAGCCGGGCTCGTTGGACAGGATCATGCCCGGCTGCAAAGCGACGGTGTTGCCGACCTTCGACACCCGCTGCGGCCCCTCATGCACCGACAGGAAGCTGCCGACGCCGTGGCCGGTGCCGTGGTCATAGTCCAGCCCCGCCTGCCACAGCGGCAGACGCGCCAGCACGTCCAACTGCGAGCCGGTGGTGCCGCGCGGGAAGCGCGCGGTGGACAGGGCGATGTGGCCCTTCAGCACGCGGGTGAAGCGGTCGCGCATCTCCGCCGCCATCGCCGGGTCGGGCTCGCCGACCGCCAGCGTGCGGGTGACGTCGGTGGTGCCGTCCAGATACTGGGCGCCGCTGTCCAGCAGGAACAGGCTGCCCGGCTCCAGCCGGCGGTCGGTCTCCGGCGTCACCCGGTAATGGACGATGGCGCCGTTCGGCCCGGCCCCGGCGATGGTGTCGAAGCTGACGCCGCGGAAGCGCTCGTTCTCGCGCCGGCAGGCCAGCAGCCGCTCCACCACCGCCAGCTCGGTCAGGGTACCGGTCGGCGCCGCTTCGGAGAACCAGTGCAGGAAGCGGACGAGGGCGGCGCCGTCGCGGACATGGGCGGCACGGGTGCCGGCCAGCTCCGCCGCGTTCTTGCAGGCCTTGGGCAGGGCACAGGGATCGCCGTCGCGCTCCACCCTGGCGCCGGCCAGATGCAGCCGGTCAACGATCCAGGCCGAGGTGCAGGTCGGGTCGGCCAGCACGCGGGCGGAGCCGCGGGCGACGGCGTCGAGCGCGGCGCCGAACTCCTCGACCGGCCGCACCCGCACCCGATTGCCCAGATGGGCACGGGTCTGCGGCGCCAGCTTGCGCGGGTCGAGGAACAGCTCCACCGACGCATCGGCGGACAGGATGGCGAAGGACAGCGGCAGCGGCGTGCAGGGCACATCGGCGCCGCGGATGTTCAGCAGCCAGGCGATGCTGTCCGGCTGAGTCAGCACCGCGGCGGCGATGCCCTTCTGCCCCAGCTCGTCGGCCAGCCGCGCCCGCTTGTCGGCGGAACTTTCACCGGCGAAGGCCTCGTCCTGCGGCACCACCGGGGTGAGCGGCGCCGGCGGCTGGCCCTGCCACACCGAATCGAGCGGGTTGTCCTCGCACGCCACCAGCAGGATGCCGGCGCGCTCCAGGGCGGCGCGGGTCTTCTCCACCCAGCCGATGGTGTGCAGCCAGGGATCGAAGCCGAAGCGTCCACCTTCGGGCAGCGCCGCGACGATCCAGTCGGCCAGAGGATCCTCGATCAGATGCCTGTACTCGTACAGGTCGGCCGGCACCTCGCTGCGGACCTGGAGGGTGTAGCGGCCATCGACGAAGATCGCGGCCTGCCGGGCGGTGACCACCGCGTTGCCGGCCGAGCCGGTGAAGCCGGTCAGCCAGCCCAGCCGCTGGGCGCGCGGCGGCACATATTCGCCCTGATGCTCGTCCCCGCGCGGCACGATGAAGCCGTCGAGGTCACGGCGCTTCAGCGCGGCGCGCAGATCGTCCAGCCGCTGCGCCGGACCGGGATTGACCGTCGGTGCCTCGGCGGCGAGCTGCGCTTTCAGCGCGTGGAGCTGTTCGGCCAGGGCCGGCGGGAGGCTTTCGCCAACCAGGACGGTCCAGGCGGCGGGCTCCTCCCCCTCCGGCGCCGCCAGCACGCCGGCCAGCAGTGCGCGGACATCGGCGGGAGACCGGCCGGTCCCGGCCTCGGTCAGCAGGGTCGCAAGGGCGTCGTCGCCACGATAGGCAGCGGAGGGAATCGCGCTGGGCACGGAACCTGTTCCTCGGAAGAGTGAATCCTGTGGACACAGGCTAGGCACCCCGCCGGCCCTGCGCAAGCGGCGGGGTGGTGGCTATGCCGGTTGGAGTGGGGCCGGTTGGGGTGGGGCACGGTGGGAATGGGGGGCGGTTCCGGCCCCCACCCGATCCGTCACACCGGCAGCCCGGCGTCGTCCGGCAGCCCCAGACGCGCCAGCACGCGCTTGCGGGCCTCGCCGCGCTCGACGTCGGAGATGTGCAGCAGGCCGCCGATCCGCCGCAGCAGGCTCGATTCCAGATCGTTCAGCACGCCGTCGGCGTAGGCGACCTCCCACAGCATCTCGATGATCCAGAGGCGGTGGCCGGGCGGGCAGCGATCCATGATGACGCTGACGTAGCGGAGATAGGGCGAGACGTCCTCGGTGTCGAACACCGCGGCGGACAGCAGGTCCTGCGCCTCCTCCTCACTCAGTTTGAAATGGCTGCGGACGACCGACAGGATGCGGTCGCGCTCCGCCTCGGAGATGGTGTCGTCGGTGCGCGCGGCCTCGACCATCAGGGCGGCGGCGGCGGCCTGCAGGGCATCCTCGCCCGGCTCGACGCCGTCGTCGCCTGTGAACAAAGACCGGATGCGGTTCAGCATGGTGGCTCCCCAGCAAGATTTCGGAACATCGTCCCTAGGGGAAGTCGCAAGCCGGCCCTTTTGTTTCAACGGCCCCCGAATTAACGCCTCACTGGATTAGCGCTTCACCACGAGAGTGGTCCATTCCCCGACCGGAATGCGCGCGACCAGACGCAGGCCCTGGTTGCGGTGGGCCTGGATGACGTGGCGTTCCTGCCGGTTCAGCAGGCCGGCAAGCACGGCATAGCCGCCCTTCTTCAGGTGGCGGCGCAGCTGCGGCGCCATGCGCGACAGCGGGCGGGCAAGGATGTTGGCGGTGATCAGGGTGTAGGGCTTGTGCCGGCCGACGATGCGGGTGTGATAGCCGTCGCCGCCCTGGGCGCGGATCATGCCCTTCTGACCGTTCAGCGCCGCGTTGATGCGGGTGACGCGCACCGCCTCCGGGTCGATGTCGACCGCCGTCACCGGCACGCGCCAGCGCTTGGCAACGGCCAGCGCCAGGATGCCCGAGCCGCAGCCCATGTCGAGCGCGCCGCGTTTCCCGCCGCGCGGCAGCTTCAGGTGGCGCGACAGCCGGTCGAGCGCCTGGAGGCAGCCGTTGGTCGAGCCATGCTCGCCGGTGCCGAAGGCGGTCGCGGCATCGACCAGCAGCGGGATGCTGCCGGCCGGCACGATGCCTTCATGGTGGGAGCCGTGGACGAAGAAGCGCCCGGCGCGAATCGGCGGAAAGCCCTGGTAGCTGTGTGACACCCAGTCGATCGGCGGCAGGTTCTCGACAGCCAGCCGCGGCTCCTCGATGCCCAGGGCCTTGGCCAGCACGGCGACGCGGGACTGCAGCCGCGCCTCGTCCGGGGCGCCGTACAGGGTCGCCTCCACCAGCCAGTTGCCGCCTTCCTCCAGTTCGAAGGTCGACACCGCATCGGCATGGTCGCCCACCGCCTCGGCAAAGGCGGGCGCATGGGCTTCGGGAACGACCAGCGCGATGCGCCAGAGCGGGGTTTGCGACATGACAGGGGCTTTCCGACAACGACGCGAGAACAGAAGCGGCGTTTTTAGCATCAAGCCCGAAAGAGACCAAGGATTCCGGAGACCGTCCCGTTTCGATGAAAACCCCTACCGGCCATCCTCCTAACGACCCGCCAGCCGGTCGGCGATGTCGTGCATGCCCTGGGCGCGCAGGACCGACTGGCGATGGCGCAGCAGGCGGCGCTCCAGCGCCTTTTCCATGGCCGCTCCGCCGAGCGTCGCACCGTCCGCTCCCTTCAACCGGTCGGCGAGGTCATGGGTCAGCACCGCTTCCACCTTGGCGTCGCGGCGGTCGAGCGGCTGGTCGCCGGCGATGCTCTGGCGCAGGCGCTCCACCAGGACGGCCCGGCTCTGCGGCAGGCGGCCTTCCAGGGCAAGGCGGCAGACCCGGCGCAGCGAGGGGGCCATCGGCGCCAGCGCCGGCACCAACGCCGGATCGGGATCGCGGTCGAACAGGGCGTCGGCAAGGGCGCCGAGTCCGGCATGCAGGCTCGGCTGTGCGCCCAGCAATTCCTTCACCGTGTCGGCGGATCCCATGATGTCGGCGATCACGCCGTCGAGCAGGACCAGATGCCGCGGTTCGACATCGTCGCCCGTCAGCGCCAGCAGCATGTCCAGCTTCCCGGCGAGCGGCCCGCCGGCCTCCAGATGCTGGGACAGCAGCACGAGGAACAGCGCGTCATGGCCATCATGCCCGACCGCTCCGTCGATGGCGCGGCTGGTACCCGGCAGGTCGGCGGCATCGAAGTGCGGCAGCCGGCGCCGCTCGGCCAGGGCGTCGCGGGCGGCCCCGCTGATCGCCTCCACCAACTGGCGCAACTCGCGGGCGCGGGTGGCGTGGGAAACGCCGTGGACATCGGCATGGTGGCGGGCGGCGGCATGGATGGCGGCCCCCAGCAGCGCCCCCTGCTCCTCCAGCCGGCGGAACAGCGGCCAGGAATGCAGCAGTTCGGTCGGGGTGATGCGCTGGGCATCCAGATAGGGGCGCAGCAGCCGGCCGATCACCACCCGGCTTTCGAATCCGCGCAGGTCGTCCGGCGTGCGGCAGAAAGGCGCACCCTCCGCGGTGCCGCCCAGGGTCAGGCCCTTGCGCTGGGTCTGGGGCACCGTCTTGTGCAGGATCACCGTTTCCAGCGACAGGCCGGCGACGGTGCGGAACTTCACCACCTTCGCCTCTTCCACGCCCGTCGCCGCCAGTTGCGAGCGGGCGGCCGACAGCGCAGCCTCCTGGTCGGTATAGGCCCCCTCGATGCGCCAACGGCCTTCGCGGCGGCTCTGCACCTCGTAACTGACGCTGCCCGTTCCGAACACGGTGGTTGGCCTCCGGCTCCGTTGCACCGCTGCGATCTTGGGCGGCTGCGGCCGCCGCGGCTGTGACGGCCGTCACAGTGCGGCAAGCCGTCCAGTGCCGTGTCCCGGCATAGCGCACCGTGCCGGCGGGCGCAGCTTAGGATCGACCCGCCTTGCCGGCGGGCAGCCCCCGTGACTCAGCCTGCCCTGTGACTCAGCCCGCCTTGTCGGCGGGCACGACGAAGCTGTCCATCACCTTCTTGCTGCCGGAATGGTCGAAGTCGATCTCCAGCTTGTCCTCCGACACGCCGACCACGGTGCCGTAGCCGAATTTCTGGTGGAAGACCCGCGCGCCCTTGGCGAAGGGCGCATCGGGCCGCGGCCGCGGCGCCACCGCATAGGCGCCCTGGTCCAGCGTGATCGTCTTGGGCGCCGGCGCCTGGCGGGTGGAGCCGCGGAACTGGAAGCCGCCGCCGAAACCGCCCGCCGACCCGCCGGCCCCGTAAGCCCCTGCCCCGCCAGCGAAACCGCCGCGCCCGCCGCTGCCGGCGAACAGGCCGTTGGCCGCCTCGGCCTCCACATTGTCCTGCGGGATCTCCTCGACGAAGCGGGATGGGACGGCGCTGACCCAGTTGCCGTAGAGCCGGCGGTTGGCGGCATGGCTGACATAGGCGCGGCGGCGCGCGCGGGTCAGGCCGACATAGGCCAGCCGCCGCTCCTCCTCCAGCCCGGCGATGCCGGTCTCGTCCAGCGCGCGCTGGTTGGGGAACACGCCCTCCTCCCAGCCCGGCAGGAAGACGTGGTCGAACTCCAGCCCCTTGGCGCCGTGCAGGGTCATCACCGTGACCTGCTCGATGCCGGCGGCCTCGGCATTCTCCATCACCAGCGCGACGTGTTCCAGGAAGCCCGGCAGGTTCTCGAACTCCGCCATGGCGGTGATCAGTTCCTTCAGGTTCTCCAGCCGGCCGGGAGCCTCCGGCGTCTTGTCCTCCTGCCACATGCGGGTGTAGCCGGACTCGTCCAGGACGGTGCGGGCAAGCTCGGTGTGCGGCACCGTCGCCATCAGCGTCCGCCAACGGAAGAAGTCCTGCAACAGCCCGCGCAGGGTGGCGCGCAGCTTCGGCTTCAGCTCGTCCGTTTCGGTCAGCGCCCAGCCGGCTTCGGTCAGCGACAGCCCCCGGGCGCGAGCGGCGGTGTAGAGGCTCTGCATCGCCGCCGGACCGACGCCGCGCTTGGGCAGATTGACGATGCGTTCGAAGGCCAGATCGTCGTCGCCGGAATTGACGACGCGGAAATAGGCCAGCGCGTCGCGGATTTCCTGCCGCTCGTAGAAGCGCGGGCCGCCCAGCACCTTGTAGGGCAGGCCGAGCGTGATGAAGCGTTCTTCGAACTCGCGGGTCTGGAAGCCGGCGCGGACCAGCACGGCGATCTGCGCCAGGGAGGTGCCCTTGCGCTGGAGAGTCTCGATCTCCTCGCCGACCCAGCGCGCCTCCTCCTCGCCGTCCCACACCGCCTTGACCTTGACCCGCTCGCCGCCGTCGGCCTCGGTCCACAGCGTCTTGCCCAACCGGCCCTGGTTGTTGGCGATCAGACCGGAGGCCGCCGCCAGGATATGGCCGGTGGAGCGGTAATTCTGCTCCAGCTTGACGATGGTGGCGCCGGGGAAATCGGTCTCGAAGCGCAGGATGTTGCCGATCTCAGCTCCACGCCAAGCGTAGATCGACTGATCCTCGTCACCCACGCAGCAGATGTTCTTGTGCGCCTGAGACAGTATTCTAAGCCACAGATACTGCGCGACGTTGGTATCCTGATACTCGTCGACCAGCAGATATTTGAACTTGCGGTGATATTCCGCCAGCACGTCCGGATGGTTCTGGAAGATGGCGAGGTTGTGCAGCAGCAGATCGCCGAAATCGCAGGCGTTCAGGGTGCGCAGGCGCTCCTGATAGGCCCGGTAGATCGCCACCACACGGCCGCCCGCCACATCGCCGCCGTCGGCGTCGCCGAGCCGGTCGGGGGTCAGGCCGCGGTCTTTCCAGCGCTCAATGGCGCCCAGCACCTGACGGGGTGGCCACTTCTTGGAATCGATGTTCTCGGCTTGCAGCAGCTGCTTGATCAGGCGGACCTGATCGTCGGTGTCGAGGATGGTGAAGTTCGACTTCAGCCCGACCAGCTCGGCATGGCGGCGCAGGATGCGGGCGGCCAGCGCATGGAAAGTGCCGAGCCACCAGCCCTCAGGCTCGATCCCCATCAGATGGCCGACACGCTCGCGCATCTCGCGGGCGGCCTTGTTGGTGAAGGTCACCGCCAGGATCTGGAAGGCGGCGGCGCGGCGCGTCATCAGCAGATGGGCCAGCCGGGTGGTCAGCACCCGCGTCTTGCCGGTTCCGGCGCCGGCCAGCACCAGGACCGGTCCGTCCAGAGCCTCGACCGCCGCCCGCTGTGTCGGGTTGAGCCCGTCCAGATAGGCGAAGCGCTGCGCTGCCGCCGGAAATCCCGAAGCGGGACCGGCGGCGGGAGCGGCGTGGCTCAACGGATCATCATCATAAGCGTCTGACATGGCGTCCCGGCCTGGGGATGGACGAAAGGGAATGGACGGAAAAATCGGCGGAAGCGTGCGAATGCTCTGTCGCGGCTGGAACGTATACAGCACAGAGCGCCCCGGCACGACCCCCGTCGATGGCGGCATACCCCGCCCGGCGACGGAGAGCGGCACGGCCACGCTTATGCCTAATGGCAAATTTCCGGGATATAGGACTCCAACCATCGGGCGATGACGTAGTTCTGCCCGGCCGAGGCCCTTCGTCGCGGAAGTCACCCGACACTATCGTTCAGTGTCCTTACGAAGTCACGGCATGACCGTTAACGATTTCCCCTTTTCTGTCACAGACAGTTATTCCACCTGACCAGGGCTGGCTGCATTATGTCCTCATCTTGTCTTATGCGGGCTTACGGCATATGCCCATTGCTCGACGCGAAATTTACCTAAGCGAAATTTTGCGCGGCGCAAATCGGGGGTATCTATGGATCACAAGGAGGCACCCCCGAACCCTGAGGGGGAGCGGACCGGACGCAGGAGCGGAAGGTCGGGGATGCCTCCGAAGCGCCACCCGGCGCCACTTTGATCGGAACGGAACAAAAGGCGGGCTTGGACCATGGATGCCATCAACGTTTTCCTCATCGATGCCAACAAGCTTTTCCGTGAGGGCATGAAGCGTCTGTTCGAAGGCACCCCCTTCAACGTCGTCGGCGAGGCCGGCAGCCTGCGCGAGGGCCTGTCGACGCTCGGCACCGGCCAGAACCCGGACCTGATCCTCATCGACCTGCCGAGCGGCGCCGACGAGGAAGTCGAAGCGATGCGCAGCCTGCGCGAGGCTCACCCGTCGATCCGGATCGTCATTCTGACCAACGATCTGGAAACCCGCCGCCTGTCGGCCGCGCTCGGCGCCGGTGCCGGCGGCTACCTGCTGAAGGACATCGCCTGCGAGGCGCTGATGCAGTCGCTGAAGCTGGTGATGATGGGCGAGAAGGTGTTCCCGACCCACCTCGCCGAACTGCTGGTCAGCGGCCGCACCGAGGACATGGGCGCCGAGCTGCCGACCCGACGCAAGGGCCTGTCGCAGCGTGAGGTGCAGATCCTGCGCTGCCTGCTGAACGGCAACAGCAACAAGATGATCGCCAACCACCTGAGCATCACGGAAGCCACCGTGAAGGTTCACCTGAAGAGCCTGCTGCGCAAGATCAACGCCTCCAACCGCACCCAGGCCGCCATCTGGGCGCTGAACAACGGCATCGGCGATCAGGCCGCCGAAACCGGCGTCGCCGCCACCGTCTGATTGCCGCCCGATCCGACGGATCGGCATACCGCTCTGCCGAATGGCCCCGCCCGCCTTCCGTCCCGGCCGTCCGCCCCTTCCATCCGGGGCAGGCGGCCGGCGGAGCGGGACGTTGCCTTTTGCAGCGCTTTTCCGTTCCGCAGGCCGTCCGGACAGCCCCCAGCCAAGACCCATGGCCGGCGAAGACGGCAGGCATAGAGGAAGCGGTCTAAGACCAAAAGCGAACTACAGCGTGAGAATGGACGTGCTTATGTGAACTGCGGGCCGATGACGCCATCCCGGTGTGAGATCGCCGCAACCTTCTGGAAATGCCCGCGATGAACGTGCTGATCGCCGACGATCACCTGCTGTTCCGAGACGGTCTGCGCCGACTCCTGGCGCAATTCGACGCCGACATGACGTTTTTCGAGGCGAGCACCTATGACGAGGTGCGGGCGCTCTGCGACGGCACCAGACCGTTCGACCTGATCCTGCTCGATCTGGGGATGCCCGGCTGGACCGGCTTCTCGGCGCTGGGCGACATTCATGTCAACCTGCCGAAGGCGCTTCTGGTGGTGGTGTCCGGGTCGGAAAAGCGGTCCGACCTGCTGGCGGCCCTGGAAAACGGCGCTGCCGGCTATATCCCGAAATCTTCCAGCGCCAAGGTCCTGCTGGGCGCCCTGCAGCTGGTGCTCGCCGGTGGAATCTATCTTCCCGAACAGGCCATCCGCGGCGCCGACCGTGTCGAACAGACGCATGGCGGCTATGGCGGGCACGGTTCCGGCGAGGCGATGGACGACAATGCCGGGATGGCCAATGCCAACGGCGACCAATTGACGCCACGTCAGCGCGATGTCCTCGCCCGGCTGCGCGACGGCAAGTCGAACAAGCAGATCGCCCATGAGCTGGGGCTGACGGAGGGCACGGTGAAGGTCCATGTCACCGCCATCCTGCGGCACCTCGGCGTCCGCAACCGCACCCAGGCAGCGCTGACCGCCCAGAGCCTGTAAGAAACTCCCTTACCGCTGCGCCCGCTCTACGGCGGAGACCAGCGCCAGCAGGGCGCCGCGCAGTTCGGTCGCATGGGTGCGCGGGCGGATGGCGGCGGCGTCGGACACGGCGACGACCGTCAGGGTGCGGCACCCCGTCAGCCCGCTTTCGAGCCGCATAAACAGTCCGGCCGGGTCGCTGCCCTGGATCAGGGTCACCGGCACCCGCACCGCCGGCAGTTCGGATTCAAGGTCCCCGAGATCACCCGTCGGCATCGTCGGCAACGGCCGGCCGAAACAGGCGGCCAGCGCGTTCCAGCGCCGGCGCATCGGCGATTCGGCGCCGACATCGTCGACGATCATCACGCCGCCGACCTGTTCCGGAAAATCCAGCGCCGCGGCGATGGCGAGCGGCGCCGTCACCGCACCGGCGACCAGAACCGGCCGGCGCCCGCCACGCTCCACCAGCAGCGGGGAGAGCATCGCCGCTCCGGCGGCGGCCGGCACGGTCAGCCATTCCTGGCCCGCCGGAACATGGTCCAGCAGGCGCCACCACGCCCCCTTGCCGGGATGAAGGAAGATCACCCGCCGCCCGGACGGATCGCCGGCGCGGTCGGCCGTGCGGTCGCCGACCCAGGCAGCACCCACCCCGTCCGCGGTCAGACCGTTCACCGGACAGCGGGCGGCGTCTGCCCGTCCGGCGCGGACGGTGGAAGGCTGGGTGTGAAAGAACACGGTCGGGTCCCCGATGGTGGCGTTCCGCGATGGGACCGTCCCACCGCCGAACCCAACCGTAACGAAGCCGAACCGAAGTCGTCCCGTTCGATAAATCGGGCAAAACCCTGAAAAGGGGCCAAAACCCCACCCTGCCCGCAAAAGGTTTCAGCCACCGTCGAAACACGACAAAAGCAAAGCAAATTCCATGACTTGCCGGCCGGCTCCCGGCCGTTTTCGATCACAGGCGGTCGGCCTGCCGATCACCGGCCCAATCACCGGCCGGGACAAACGGCCATGGCGACCGGTCAATGCAGCGTCACCTCCTCCCCTTCGGGGTCGGGAGCGACCGCCAGGGGACGGCGCAGCTCGCCGACAAGGCTGCGCCACTCCGGCGCTCCACCCAGCTGTTGCAGCAACTGTGCGGTGAAGGCGAAGACCGCGGTTTCCAGCGGTCCGTTGTCCTCCGCATGGGCATTGACGGTCAGGCAGGATTCCGCTGCGCTCTCGAAGATGGCGGCGGCGGCGCTGGCACCCGGCCCGGGATCCGGCAGCGGGACGGCCTGCGGCTTCTCTCCGCTGACGCGCAGGCGCGACAGGTTGTCGGCCAGCAGGCGGGTGCGGATGGCGTTGTCGACGGCGGCGGCCATGGTGTAGCCGGCCTCTTCCTCGACGGTGGCGCGCAGAATGCGCAGACCCGCGATCAGCCCGCGGACCACATCGCCATTGCCGCCGCGCTTGGCCGCGGCCGCGACGGCGGTGCCGAGGATGGCGGCGACCACCGGCGAGAGCGATTCGCCCTCGCCCGGCACGTTCGGCGCGTCGGCGCCGGCGTCGGTGTTCAAAGCCTCGTTCATGCGGCCTCCGATCCGTGTGATCCGGAAGGCGGCCCGCCGGCGGTGCTGCCGGCAAAGGGCCCGTCCGGATGCGTCGTCATGATGCCTGATCAGGATCTGTGGACCGTACGGATCCGGTTCAAGGCATGGATGGCATGAGGCTCCCCCTCTTTCGCGCCGCCGGACGGGGTGCCCCATCTTCGCATCTGCCGATATCTGTCCGGCCCACCTCTAGGCGCGCCGTATGAGCGTCCCCACATCTGCGGCGAAAGGGAGGGTAACTGTCATGCCTCTGCTCAGTCTTCTCCTCAATCTGCTCTGGCTGGTCACGGGCGGCATCTGGATGGCGCTCGGCTGGGTTTTGGCCGCGGTCCTGATGGCCGTGTCCATCATCGGCCTGCCCTGGGCCCGCTCCGCCCTGACCATCGCCCATTACACCCTGCTCCCCTTTGGACAAACCGCCGTGCGCCGGGATGAGTTCCGCGGGCGCGAAGACATGGGCACCGGCGCGCTCGGCTTCATCGGCAACATCGTGTGGTTCGTGCTGGCCGGCTGGTGGCTGGCGCTCGGCCATCTGGTCGCGGCGGTGGGGCTCGCCATCACCATCATCGGCCTGCCCTTCGCCTGGGCGCATCTGAAGCTTGCGCTGCTGGCGCTGTGGCCGGTCGGAACCGAGATCGTGCCGTCGGACGGCGTCGAACGGCGGGTGACCGGCCGCATCTGATCCCCGCCTGCGGCATTTCCGACAATTTTATCGAAACCGCACGGTCACCCGCATTCCGGTGCGCAGGAGTCCCATGCCTCCCCCGTACTGCCTCTTGTGAGGCTATCCGTTGGAGAGTGCCATGTCGGTATCCATGGTGAGTGCGTCGGCCGTCGGCCAGACCTATCAGCGGCCGCAAGGGCCGGGTAAAGAGATCCGCGAGGGCGTCGACAGCCTGAAGAAGGCGGTGGAATCCGGCGACATGACCGCCGTCCAGTCCGCCTACGACTCCCTGTCGAAGCTGCAGTCCGACAAGCAGGGCAGCAGCAGCGGGTCAAGCACCAGCGCCAGCACCGGTAAGGACCCGCTGTCGAAGCTGCTGTCCAGCGTGGGAGAGGCGCTGAAGAGCGGTGACATCGGTCAGGTCCAGCAGGCGATGTCCAAGAACGGCCCGCCCAGCGGCGGTCCGGGCGGTGCCGGCGGCCCCGGTGGAGGTCCCGGCGGAGCGGGCGGCCCACCGCCGAACGGTCCGCCGCCGGGCGACGAGGGCGGGTCGGACGAGCTGCGCAGCACCGTCGGCAGCCTCGCCCAGTCCCTGCAATCCGGCGACGTGTCGGGCGCGCAGGACTCGCTGTCGGCTCTGTCGGACATGCTGAAGAGCGCCGCCGACAGCGACAGCGGGGACGACAGTGGCAGCGACAGCAGTTCCACCGACTTCCTGGGCACCCTGAAGAAAAATCTCAGCAGCCTGAGCAGTTCGCTCAGCTCCGGCGACCTCTCCGGCGCGCAGAGCCTGTTCGCCAGCCTGACGCCGCGCGGCTCGCAGGGCGTCGACATCACCGCCTGACCGGCTGGATCACGACAGGGCGGCGGCGGTCTCCGGTTCCGTCGCCTGCCCTGCCTTTTCCCGCGCCTTCATCGCCTTCAGCATGACCGAGGCGCGCCAGAACCCCAGCCCGGCCCCATCGACGAAATGCACATGACGATCGGCCGTCACGTCGCCGACCAGACAGGTGACGGTGGTCGCATCGGCCCGCGCGGTGCCGTAGCGGATCGAGCCGGCCTGCGCCGCCTGGGCCAGCAGCGCCTCGATGGCATCGGCCTCCCCCTCCGTCACGTCCAGCACCAGCCGCGGCCCGCCGGCCGATTTGCGAAAATCGGTGCGCTCCGCCATGTGGCGGCGGTAGCGCTGCGGATCGAAGTTGCCGAGCGACAGGCCCAGCCTCAGCAGCAGGACCAGCAGTCCCGACCCGGCCAGCGCCTTGAACACCCGGCGGACGCGCGTGCCCAGACTTGGCCCGAGACCGGCATCATCCCGGCCGCCGCGTGCCTCCATCAGCAGGGAGCGCCAGTCCGGCGGCCAGCGCGCCTCCAGCCGTTCCCCCACTCCCAGCGGGGCGGCGCCGGCGGTTGGCACGATGGCCTCGATGGCGCGCTGGACACGGGCAAGCTCCAGCAGCCCCGCGGCCCCCGGATCGACCGCATCGACGATCACGCACAGCACGGTTCCGCGCCGCGGCGGCACCGGGTTCCAGCGGCAGGAGACCGACTCCAGCCCGGGCAACGGCCCCTGCTGCGGCGGCAGGCGCCAGCGCGCATCCTCCTTCACCCAGGCATCGGCCGCCACCACCCCGGCACCCAGGAACAGGCCGAAGCTGTTGCTGTTGCCGACATCGTGCAGCGCCGCCATCACCTCCAGCCCCTGGTCGAGCAGAGCCTGCACAGGCACCAGCCCGACGCGCAGCGGCACGTCCATCACCTCCGCCGACCAGTGGGCAAGTGCGGACAGCGCCGCCCGCGCCCCGTCCTCCCGCCCCGGCGGCACCGCGGCGATGGCGCCATCGCC
>NZ_JBCEBL010000041.1:55242-55382 GCF_049472615.1 Azospirillum sp. 11R-A
CGGCCACCGCCAGCGACCAGCCGCCGTCGAGCGCATCATAGCGCCGGGGATCCGACGCCTCCGCGGCGGGCGGGCAGCAACGGGACGAGGTCGAAGCCTAGCATGACCGCAGCCGAAGCGGCAGACAGGAGGAACCCCGA
>NZ_JBCEBL010000042.1:0-55111 GCF_049472615.1 Azospirillum sp. 11R-A
TGGACGTCGCCGCCATCTCCGACATCACCGCTGTGGTCTCCGCCGACACGTTCGAGCGGCCGATCTACGCCGGCAACGCGATTGCCACCGTGCAGTCGGCCGATGCGGTCAAGGTGATCACCGTCCGCACCACCGCCTTCGAGACCGCCGCCGCAGATGGTGGTTCGGCCGCCGTCGAGGCCGTGTCGGGCGCCGGCGCCGCCGGGCTGTCGAGCTTCGTCTCGGCCGAGCTGACCAAGTCGGAGCGTCCGGAGCTGACCGCCGCCCGCGTGGTGGTGTCGGGCGGGCGCGGCATGCAGTCGGGCGAGAACTTCCCGCTGCTGGAGGCGCTGGCCGACAAGCTGGGCGCCGCGGTCGGTGCCTCGCGCGCCGCCGTGGACGCGGGTTTCGTGCCGAACGACTATCAGGTCGGGCAAACCGGCAAGATCGTGGCGCCGGAGCTGTACATCGCCGTCGGCATCTCGGGGGCTATCCAGCACCTCGCCGGCATGAAGGACAGCAAGGTCATCGTCGCGATCAACAAGGATGAGGAAGCGCCCATCTTCCAGGTCGCCGATTACGGCCTCGTCGCGGACCTTTTCAAGGCCGTGCCGGAGTTGCAGCAGGCGCTCTGATCGCGCAGCAACCGTTCAAAGCATAAGGGCGGCCTCCATCGGAAGGCCGCCCTTTCGCCTGGGGACAATGCCCCTTACACCCGTTCCAGCAGCACCGCGATGCCCTGGCCGACGCCGATGCACATGGTGCACAGGGCGTATCGGCCGCCGCGCAGCTCCAGTTCGATCAGCGCGGTGGTGGCCAGCCGGGCACCGGACATCCCCAGCGGATGGCCGAGCGCGATGGCGCCGCCGTTGGGGTTGACCCGCGGATCGTCATCCGCCAGTCCAAGCTCCCGCAGACAGGCAAGCCCCTGTGCGGCGAAGGCTTCGTTCAACTCGATCACGTCGATGCGGTCGAGCGGCACGCCGGTGCGGTCGAGCAGGCGGCGAACCGCCGGGACCGGTCCGATCCCCATCACGCGCGGCTCGACGCCGGCCACCGCCGCGCCGACGATGCGGGCACGCGGCGTGAGGCCATGACGCCGGGCCGCCGCCTCTCCGGCGACGATCAGCGCCGCCGCGCCGTCGTTGATGCCGGACGCGTTGCCGGCGGTCACGGTGCCGCCCGGTCGCACCACCGGCTTCAGCGCCGCAAGCTGGTCGAGCGTGGTGTCGGGCCGCGGATGCTCGTCGGCCGTCACCTCGGCGATCGCCCCCTTGCGGCCGGCGACCGGCACGGCGACGATCTCCCGGGCGAAGCGTCCGCTGCGCTGGGCGGCGCCGGCCCGCTGTTGCGAGCGCAGGGCGAAGGAATCCTGGTCCTCGCGGGCGATGCCATAGCGCTCCGCCACCGTCTCGGCGGTTTCCGGCATGGTGTCCACGCCGTGCGACGCCTTCAGGCGCGGGTTGACGAAGCGCCAGCCCATCGTGGTGTCCTCCAGCCGCATCGCGCGGGAAAAGGCGCCGTCGGCCTTGCCCATGACGAAGGGCGCGCGCGACATGCTCTCCGCCCCGCCGGCCAGGAGCAGGGATTGTTCGCCCGCGCGCACGCCGCGCGCCGCCAGTGCGATGGCGTCGAGCCCCGATCCGCACAGGCGGTTCACCGTGGTGCCGGGCACCGTTTCGGGCAGACCGGCCAGCAGGACCGCCATGCGTGCGATGTTGCGGTTGTCCTCTCCCGCCTGGTTGGCGCAGCCCAGGATCACGTCGTCGATTGCCGACGGATCGAGGGACGGGTTGCGGTCGAGCAATGCCCGCAGGGGAATGGCGGCGAGATCGTCGGCGCGCACCGGCGCCAGCGCGCCGGCGTAACGCCCGATGGGCGTGCGCACGGCGTCGCACAGGAATGCTTCGGTCATAGAGTGGGTCTTCCGCTACCCGCCGCCGATGGAGCAGGACGGGCACTGTGTTGGGCAGGAGGATGGTGGCCGGGCGCGGCAGCGATGGATGCGGCCGGCCGTGTCCCCGACTATCGGAAGTCCGTCGGACTGCGGCAACTGACATAAACTTGCCGGCACATAACCTGCGGTAATGCATGCGCCGCCGCGTTTCAGCCGGCCGCCACCTGCTCGAGCAGCCAGTTGCGCACCTTCGCGATGCGGGCGCGGTCCTGGTGGTTGGGCGGCACCACGAAATAATAGCCGAGGTCGCGGCGCAGGGGCCGGTCGATCGGACAGACCAGGCTGCCGCTGCGCAGCTCGGTTTCCAGCATGGCGGGTTGGCCCATGGCGATGCCCAGCCCGTCCAGGGCAGCCTGATAGGTCAGCAGCGAGCTGGGGAACATCAGCGGCTCCTGCGTCTCCGCCATCGTCAGGCCGGCCGCCTCCAGCCAGTCCGGCCAGTCCCGCCGCCGGTAGTGGGAATGCAGCAGCGGGTAGCGCAGCAGATCGGCCGGCGCCTTCACCGGCGGGCCGCCGGCCAGCAGGGCGGGGCTGCACACCGGCAGGATTTCGTCGGAGAACAGGAAGACCGAGTCCATGCCCTGCCAGTCGCCGGTGCCGAGCTGGATCGCCGCGTCGACGTTGTCGCGGGCGAAGTCGACCGGCGCCACCGCCGTCCGGGTGCGCAGCCGCAGATCGGGGTGGTTGGTCTGCAACTGCGGAAGGCGCCGCATCAGCCATTTCGCCATGAAGGTCGCATAGACCTGCAATTTCAGGGGAGCGGCGGCACGGGCGGACACCAGCTCGGACGTCGCCTCGGCGATGCAGCGGAAGGCCGGTGCGATCTGCGCCGCGTAGCGCTTGCCTTCGCTGGTCAGGGTCAGGCCGCGGGTCTCGCGGTGGAACAGCCGGACCCCCAGGTAATCCTCCAGCAGGGCGACCTGCCGGCTGACTGCCGGCTGGGTGACGCTCAGCTCCTCCGCCGCCTTGGTGAAGCTGCCGTGCCGTGCCGCGCATTCGAAGACGTGGAGCGGATTGAGCGGGGGAACCTGGCGCAAATCACGGTCCATTACATAAGGTTATATGTGCCCAACAACTAGGAATTTGCCGCTTGTCCGTCAATGCGATTGATTGTCCGTAACGCAAATCGATAGCCCCGTCGGAGCCATGGACTTTCAACTCAACCAGGAACAGCGCGCCTTCGCCGACTCCGTGCGCCGCTTTGCCCGCGCCGAGCTGGCCGCCGACGCGCTGAAGCGCGCCCATTCCCCGGCCTTTCCCTGGGACGTGGCCGCGAAACTGTCGGAGATGGGCCTGCTGGGCATCACCATCCGCGAGGAGGATGGCGGCGTCGGCGGCACGCTGATGGACGCGGTGATCGCCATTCAGGAGCTGGCACTGGTCTGCCCCAAGAGTGCCGACGTCGTCCAGGCGGGCAATTTCGGGCCGATCCGCACCTTCGCTGAATATGCCAGCCCCGAGCAGAAGGAGCGCTGGCTGGGCGACCTGCTCGGCGGACGCAAGCTGCTGGCACTGGGCATGAGCGAACCGGACGCCGGATCGGCCGTCACCGATCTGAAGACCAGCGCCCGCGAGGATGGCGACCATTACGTCATCAATGGGTCGAAGGTCTTTTCCACCCACAGCCCGGAAGCGACGCTGTTCCTGATCTATGTCCGCTTCGCCCCCGGCGTCGGCGGCATCGGTTCGGTGCTGATCGAACGCGGCACCCCCGGCTTCGCCGTCGGCCAGCCCTCCGCCTTCATGAGCGGAGAGGAATGGTGCCAGCTCTATTTCGAGGACTGCCGCATTCCTAAGGCGAATGTCCTGCTGGGGCCGGGCGGTTTCAAGAAGCAGATCGCCGGTTTCAACGTGGAGCGCATCGGCAACGCCTCGCGGGCGCTGGCGCTGGGCCGCCATGCCTTCAATCTTGCCAAGGCGCATGCGGAGACGCGGATCCAGTTCGGCCGCCCCTTGTGCGAATTCCAGGGTCTGCAATGGAAATTCGCCGACATGGCGCTGAAGCTGGAGGGCGCGCAGCTGCTGCTCTACCGCGCCGCCACCAATGCCGACAACGGCCTGCCGTCGGCCTATGAGACCTCCATCGCCAAGCTGGCCTGCAACCTCGCCGGTTTCGAGGTCGCCAACGAGGCCCTGCAGATCATGGGCGGCACCGGCTATAGCCAGGAGGCCCTGGTCGAATATTGCGTGAAGCGGACGCGCGGCTGGATGATCGCCGGCGGCTCCATCGAGATTTTGAAGAACCGCATCGCCGAAGAGCTGTTCGAGCGCCGCTTCGATCAGCGCCCACCGCGGGAGAGCCGGTCGTGAGCGGCATCGCCCTTAAGGGCTGCACCGGCTCCGCCCTGGCCGAGGCCCTGCTGCGGCCGCGCACGGTGGCGCTGGTCGGGGTGTCGGACGACCTCGCGAAGACCGCCGCCCGTCCGCTGCGCTTCCTGCGCCGCGCCGGATATGGCGGCGAGGTCTACAGCGTCAATCCCACCCGCGCCACCGTGCAGGGCGAGCCGGCCTTCGCGTCGCTGTCGGCCCTGCCGGTACGGCCGGATCATGCCTTCATCCTGACCGGCACCGATGCGGCCATCGCCGCGCTAGAGGAGTGCGGGCGGCTGGGCGTCCCGGTCGCGACCATCCTGGCCGGCGGTTTCTCCGAGGCGGGCGGCGCCGGCATCGAGCGGGAAAAGCGGCTGGCCGAGATCGGCCGGTCCTATGGCGTGCGCGTGCTGGGCCCCTCCAGCATCGGCGTGGTCAATGTGCATGAGCGGCTGGTGCTGACCGCCAACGCCGCCTTCGCCGAACCCGACCTGCCGGAAGGCGGGGTGTTCGTCGCCTCGCACAGCGGAAGCCTGATCGGTGCGATGCTGTCGCGCGGCAAGGCGCGCGGCGTCGGTTTCGCCGGGCTGGTGTCGGTTGGCGGCGAGGTGGATTTGTCGGTCGGCGAGATCTGCGAGGCGACGCTCGACGATCCGAGGATCGGCGGTTATCTGCTGTTCCTGGAATCGATGCGCAACGCCGACACGCTCCGCCGCTTCGCCTTGGCGGCGGCGGAGCGCGGCAAGCCGGTGGCGGCCTACAAGCTGGGCCGCTCGGCGGAGGCGGCGGAACTGGCGGTCTCCCACACCGGCGCGCTCGCCGGGGCGGATGACGTCGCCGACACCTTCCTGCGCGATTGCGGAATCGCGCGGGTGGAATCCTTCGACGGGTTGCTGGAGATCATGCCGCTGCTCAACCGGATGCCGGTGAAATCGGTGCGGCACCCTGCTGTCGGTGTCGTCACCACCACCGGCGGCGGTGCGGCCATGGCCATCGACCAGCTTGCCATCCGCGGCGTGCGGGTCGCCGCCCCCAGCCCGGACACCGTACGCCGCCTTGCCGAGGTCGGGATCGCGGCAGGGGAGGGGCGTCTGGTCGATCTGACGCTGGCCGGCACCCGCTACGACGTGATGAAGGCCGCGCTGGGGGTGATGCAGACCGCGCCGGAATTCGATCTGGTGCTGGCGACGGTCGGGTCCTCCGCCCGCTTCCAGCCCGATCTGGCGGTGGCGCCGGTGATCGACAGCGCGCGGGAGCATGACAAGCCGCTGGCCGCCTTCATCGTGCCGGAGGCGCCGGAAGCGCTGCTGCGCCTGAACGCCGCCGGGGTGCCTTGCTTCCGCGCGCCGGAATCCTGCGGCGACGTGATCGCCGCCGCGTTCAACCGCCGGGTTCCCCGCCCCGAATTGGCGACCCCGCCGCTGCCGGTTCCGCCGGGAGCCGGTGGGCGGACCCTTGGGCGGGCCATCGACGAGGCCGAGGCCTACCGTCTCTTCGCCCGCGTCGGCGTTCCCCATGCGCCGGTCGCGGTGCTGACGGTCGGCGAACCGGTGCCGGAGCTTCCCTTCGCCTATCCGGTGGTCGCCAAGGTCCTGCACCCGGACATCGCCCACAAGACCGACGTCGGCGGCGTGGTGCTGAACATCGCCGATGCCGGCGCGCTGTCGGCCGCCATGGCGGCGATCCGCGACCGGGTCGAGGCCGCGCGGCCGGGGGTGGGCGTGCGCAGGATCCTGGTCCAGCCGATGACCCGAGGCGTGGGCGAGGTGCTGGTCGGTCTGCGCCGCGACCCCCAGGTCGGGCCGGTGGTGATGCTGGCCGCCGGTGGCGTGCTGACCGAGATCTACCGCGACCGTGCCCTGCGGCTGGCTCCGGTGGACCGGGCCACCGCGCTGGAGATGATCGGCGAGGTGAAGGCGCTCCAGGCCCTGGCCGGTTATCGCGGCCGGACCGCGGGCGACCTCGGCGCCGTCGCCGATGCGCTGGTCGCCGTCTCCCGCCTTGCCCTGCTGGACGACGTGACCGTGCTGGAGGCGGAGATCAACCCGCTGATGGTGATGGCCGACGGGCAGGGGGCGGTGGCGGTCGACGCGCTGGTCCAGCTCGCAACGGCGGATGCGCCCGCCCAATCCCAAGAAGACGACACCGAAACCCGTTCCGGGAGGAACCGATGATGTCCAGGCCGGATGTGCTCTCACTGCCGGAACTTGTGAACGCCAATGAACGGCTCGTCCATCGCGGCCGTTTCCTGACCGCGGCGATGCGGCTGGACATCGGCGCCGACGCCTATCTGATCTCCATCGACCGCGGGCGGATCGCCGAGGTTCGCAAGGGTCCGTTCGTCATGCCGTCCTGGACCTTCGGCCTGTCCTGCCCGGCCGATGCGCTGGAGCGCTTCTGGCAGCCGCTGCCGCCGCCGGGCTTCCACGACCTGTTCGCCCTGCTGCGGCGAGGCGACCTGACCCTGTCCGGCAACCTGCAACCCTTCATGGCCAACCTGCTCTACATCAAGGACGTGATGGCCAGCCTGCGCAGCCCGAAGGAAACCGCCTGATGCGTGCGACGATCGAATCCATCACCGGGCGTTACATGCGGCTGGATTACAAAGGCCGCGAACACCGGATCTATTTCGAAGAGGCGGGGCAGGGCATTCCGCTGGTATGCCTGCACACCGCCGGTTCGGACGGCCGCCAGTTCCGCGGCATCCTGAACGACCCGCGCATCACCCGCGATTTCCGCGTCATCGCCTTCGACCTGCCCTGGCACGGCAAATCCTCGCCGCCCGCCGGCTGGCAGGACGGTGACTACCAGCTGACCAGCGCCGACTACACCGACATCATCCTGACCGTCTGCCGCGCGCTGGAGCTGGACCGTCCGGTGGCGATGGGCTGTTCCATCGGCGGGCGTATCGCGCTGCATCTGGCGATGGAGCATGCCGAGGAGTTCCGCGCCATCATCGGGCTGCAATCCTCGGCCCACGTCCATCCCTATTACGACACGACCTGGCTGCATCATCCGGACGTGCATGGCGGGGAAGTCTGCGCCGCCATCGCCGCCGGGCTGGTCGGGCCGAACGCGCCCGACGCCCACCGCTGGGAAACGGTGTGGCACTACATGCAGGGCGGTCCGGGCATCTTCAAGGGCGACCTCTATTTCTACAAGGTGGACGGCGACATCCGCCATCGGCTGAGCGAGATCGACACCAGCCGCTGCCCGCTTTATCTGCTGACCGGCGAATACGACTATTCCTGCTCTCCGGCCGACACGCTGGAGACCGCCGCCTGCATCCCCGGCGCCACCGTATCGATCATGCCGGGGCTGGGCCATTTCCCGATGAGCGAGGACCCGGAAGGCTTCGTCGCCCATCTGCTGCCGGTCCTGAGCGAGATCGCCCACCGCTGAGCCCCGTTCCGACGACAGGTATCCACATTACCGGCCGATTGCCTGCCAACCGCCGGCGCTTCGACAACAACCGGCCGCCGCCCGCAACGAAGGTGGCGGCCACCAATTCCCTGGGGAGGGACCAATCATGCGTGCTATCACTGTTCGGGTGCCCGGTCTGCGGGCGCTGACCGCCACGGCCGTCGCGGCACTGACCATCGGTCTGGCCGGTGGCGCCGCCGCCGAGATTTCCGGCAAGACGGTGAAGATCGGCGTCCTGACCGACATGTCCGGTCCCTATTCCGACAATGTCGGCGCCGGAGCCGTTCTGGCCGCCCAGATGGCGGCGGAGGATTTCGGTGGCAAGGTCAATGGCGCCGCGATCGAGATCGTCTCGGCCGACCACCAGAACAAGGCGGACGTGGGCTCCGGCATCGCACGGCGCTGGTATGACGTCGAGGGGGTCGATGCGATCACCGAGGTGGTGTCGTCCGCCGTGGCCCTGTCGGTGCAGGGGCTCTCGCGCGAGAAGAACCGCATGTTCCTGGCGACCGGCCCCGGTACGCCGGATCTGACCGGCAAGGCCTGCTCGCCCGTCGGCGTGCATTGGGCCTACGACAATTATGCCCTGCCGACCGTTGCCACCACCGCGCTGGTCAAGCGCGGGTTGAAGGACTGGTATTTCCTGACCGCCGACTACAGCTTCGGCCACGCCCTGGAAGGCGAGGCGACCCGTGTGGTCAAGGCCAACGGCGGCACGGTCGTCGGGGCGGTGCGGGCGCCGCTCAACACCGCTGACTTCTCCTCCTATCTGCTGCAGGCGCAGGCATCGACGGCCACCGTGGTCGGGCTGGCGAACGCCGGGGCCGACATGATCAATGCCGTCAAGCAGGCGAACGAGTTCGGCATCACCGCCGGCGGCAAGACGATGGCGGCGCTGCTGGTCAATTTGCCCGACATCCATGCCCTGGGGCTGGAGAGCGCACAGGGCCTGACCTTCGCCGAAAGCTTCTATTGGGACATGAACGACGAGACGCGGGCCTGGAGCAAGCGGTTCATGGACCGCTTCAACGGCCGGGCGCCCGGCGGTTTGCAGGCGGCGGTCTATGGCGCCGTCACCCATTATCTGAAGGCGATCCAGGCCATCGACAGCGACGACGCCACCAAGGTGGCCGAACAGATGCGCAAGACTCCGATCGACGACTTCTACACCAAAAACGGCTCCATCCGTCCCGACGGGCGGGTGATCCGCGACATGTACCTGATGCAGGTGAAGAAGCCGTCGGAGTCCAAGGGTCCCTGGGACTATTACAAGATCCTGGAGACGGTGCCCGGCGACAAGGCCTTCCGTCCGATGGACCAGGGCGGCTGCCCGCTGGTGGCGAAGTGACCGGCAGGCCGGCCGAAGTGCTCGGCGACCGGGCCGGCGGGACGGTCCGGCTGGAGCGCGACGGCGGGGTGGCGGTGATCGTCATCGACAACCCGCCGGTCAACGCCGGGTCCGCCGCCGTGCGGCGCGGGCTGCTCGACGCCGTCGCGACGGTCGCGGCCGATCCGGACCTGGAGGCGGCGGTGCTGATCGGCGCCGGCAAGACCTTCATCGCCGGCTCCGACCTGCGCGAGTTCGGCCAGCCGCTGGAGGAGCCGCAGCTTCCCGCCGTCATCGCCGCCATCGAGGCCTGCGCGAAGCCGGTGGTCGCCGCCCTGCATGGGGCGGCGCTGGGCGGCGGGTTCGAGCTGGCGCTGGGCTGCGACGCCCGCGTCGCGGCCCCCGGCACGCGGGTGGGTCTGCCGGAGGTGACGCTGGGCATGATCCCCGGCGCCGGAGGCACGCAGCGCCTGCCGCGTCTGGTTGGCGTTTCCACCGCCATCGGCCTGATCTGCGAAGGCCGGCGGGTGTCCGCCGCCGACGCGCTGGCGCTCGGGCTGGTCGACGCGGTGGTGGAGGGGGCGGTGGTAAAGGGGGATGGCGCGCAGTCCTTGCGGGCATCCGCCGTCGCCCATGCGCTGGGTCTCGCCGGGGCCAAGAATCGGGTGGCCGACCGCGCCGTCCCGGCCGAGCCGGCCGAGCGCATCGAGGCCGCGGCCAGCGCCGCCCTGCGCGCCGGCCGCGGGCGCCCTCCGGTGGTGGAGGCGATCCGGGCCGTCCGTGCCGCCGCCGAGCGGCCGCTGGACGAAGCGCTGGCGGAGGAGCGTGCGGTTTTCCAACGGCTGCGCCTGGAGACGGAAGCCTTCGCCCGCCGTCACCTGTTCTTCGCCGAGCGGGATTCGGCCCGCCTGCCGGATCTGGAGGGCGTGGCGGCGCGGCGGCTGGAGCGGATCGGTGTGATCGGCGCCGGCACGATGGGGACCGGCATCGTCATCGCCGCGCTGGACGCCGGTCTGCCGGTGACGCTGCTGGAACGCGACGCGCAGGCGCTGGGGTCCGGGATGGCCCGGCTGCGCGACCATTATGCCCGCCGGGTGGATGGCGGGAAGATGAGCGCCGGGGAGGCCGGGAAGCGGCTCGCGGCGCTCGATCCCACCACCGACATGGTGGCGCTCGCCACCGCCGATCTGGTGATCGAGGCGGTGTTCGAGGATCTTGCCGTCAAGCAGGACCTGTTCCGCCGGCTGGATGCCGTGCTGGCGCCGGGGACGGTGCTGGCGTCGAACACCTCCTATCTGGATCTCGACGCCATCGCGGCGGCCACCGGACGGCCGCAGGATGTGGTGGGTCTGCATTTCTTCAGCCCGGCCAACGTCATGCGCCTGCTGGAGGTGGTCCGCGGGGCGAAAACCGCGCCCGACGCTCTGGCGACCGGCATCGCGCTGGCGAAGCGGCTCGGCAAGCTCCCGGTGGTGGCGGGGAACGCCTTCGGCTTCATCGGCAACCGCATCTATGCCGCCTACCGCCGCCAATGCGAATTCCTGATCGAGGAAGGGTCGCTTCCGGCGGATGTCGACGCGGCGCTGGAGCGGTTCGGCTTCGCCATGGGGCCGTTCGCGGTGGCCGACCTGTCGGGGCTGGACATCGCCTGGCGGATGCGCCGGCAACAGGCCGCGACCCGCGATCCGGCGGCCCGTTACGTCGAGATTCCCGACCGGCTGTGCGAGGCCGGACGGTTCGGCCGCAAGACCGGCGCCGGCTATTACCGCTATCCGTCCGGCGCCAAGCGGGGTGAACCGGACCCGGAGGTCACCCTGCTGATCGAAGCGGCGTCGGCCGCCAAGGGCATCGCCCGCGCCGCGGTTTCCGACGAGGAGATCGTCACCCGCGTGCTGCTGACCATGGTCAACGAAGCCGCCTGCCTGCTGTCGGAGGGGGTTGCCGCCCGCGCGTCGGACATCGACCTCGTGCTGGTCAACGGCTATGGCTTCCCGGCCTGGGAGGGCGGGCCGCTGTTCTGGGCCGGCCGCCAGGACCCGGCATGGCTCGCAGCCGGGCTGGCGCGGCTGGGAGACCTCAGCGGACCGGGCTTCCGGCTCTGCGATCCGGGCGTGCTTCGCGCCGCCTGAGACCATCGAACTTGGCTGTAGAGAGGCGACGATGACGAACACCGCCTATCCTGACCTTCGCCTGTGGATCGGTGGGCGCTGGATCGAGGCCGGAGGCCGGACCGGCGAACCGGTGATCGACCCGGCGACCGGCGCGACGCTCGGACTGCTGCCCCACGCCGGTGCCGACGACGTTGATGCGGCGGTCGCGGCGGCGGCCGAAGGCTTCCGGCTCTGGCGGCGGACCAGCGCGGTCGAGCGGTCGGCGCTGTTGCGCCGCACGGCCGACCTGATGCGGGCGGATGCCGGCAGCCTCGCCGCCCTGATCGCCGTGGAACTGGGCAAGCCGGTCGTCGAGGCCGTGCGCGAGGTCGAGACGGCGGCCGGCATGTTCGACTGGGCCGCGGAGGAGTGCCGCCGGTCCTATGGCCGCATCATTCCGTCCCGCACGCCGGGCCATCGGCTGATGGCGCTGCGCGAGCCTGTCGGGCCGGTGGCGGCCTTCAGCGGCTGGAACGCCCCAGCGATCACGCCGGCGCGCAAGATCGCGGGCGCGCTGGGGGCGGGCTGCTCCATCGTCATCAAGCCGTCGGAAGGGACGCCGGCGTCCGCCCTCTTCATTGCCCGTGCGCTGGCCGAAGCCGGTCTGCCCGCCGGTGTCGCCAACATGCTGTTCGGCAACCCCGGTGCGGTGGCCGAGCGGCTGATGGAGGCGGAAGCCATCCGCATGGTGTCCTTTACCGGCTCGATCCCCGTCGGCAAGCATCTGGCCGCCCTGGCGACGCGGACGATGAAGCGCGGCGTCTTCGAGCTGGGCGGCCACGCCCCGGTGCTGGTCTTTCCCGACGTGGACGTCGAGGCGGTGGCCCGCGGTGCGGCTGCCGCCAAGTTCCGCAGTTCCGGGCAGATCTGCACGTCGCCGACCCGCTTCTATGTGCATCACTCGATCCATGACCGTTTCGCCGCCGCCTTCGCCGAAGCGGCATCGGCGATCCGTGTCGGCGATCCCTTCGACAGCGCGACGCAGATGGGGCCGGTGCAGAACGCCCGCCGGCTGGCGGCGGTCAAAGCACTGGTGGAGGATGCCCGGCGGAACGGCGCGACGGTGGCGGCCGGCGGCACCCGCATCGACCGGCCCGGCTTCTTCTATCGGCCGACGGTGCTGACCGGTGTCACCGACGCCTGCCGGGCCGCCAGCGAAGAGCCGTTCGGGCCGCTGGCGCTGGTTGCCTCCTTCCGCGACGCGGACGAAGCGGTGGCATTGGCGAACCGCCTGTCGCTCGGGCTGGCGTCCTACGTCTTCACACGGGATCTTGCGCTCGCCGACCGGCTCTCGGCGGAGATCGAATGCGGCAATGTCGTGGTGAACCATTGGGTGGTGTCGCACCCGGAAACGCCCTTCGGCGGCATCAAGGACAGCGGCATCGGACTGGAAGGCGGAACCGAGGGGTTCCAGGCCTTCGAACAGGTGAAGTTCGTCAGCCAGGCCCCCCTCTGATCGGCCGGGAAACATCGGCGCGTCCGGGCGACAGGTTTGCGGGCTCGATCCGCCGTTGGAAGACGCCGTTGGGATCCGTTGTTGGGTCAGGCGGTCGGCAACATTGGGGGCGTGGCAGGGGTATCGGCCTTGTGCCTCCCCAGATCCACGACGTCGCCGGGACGATCCTGCAGCAGGTGACGCTGCACCTTCTGGGTGGCCGTCTTCGGGATTTCCGTCCGCATCTCGACGAAGCGCGGAATCATGAAGGCCGGGATGCGGCCGGTCAGGAAAGCCGGCAGGTCCCGCGGGTCGAAGCCGGGACGGGGAACGATCACCGCCTTGATCTCCTCGCCGAGGATGTCGTCGGCAACGCCGACGACGGCGCAGTCCTGAACGGCCGGATGCTTCAGCAGGGCCGTCTCGATCTCGACGGGGGCGATCATCTCCCCGGCGCGCCGGATCAGTTCCTTCATCCGGCCATCGAAATGCAGGAAGCCGTCGGCGTCGATCATGCCGCGGTCGCCGGTGTGCAGCCACAGGTTCCGCGTCGCCGCCACCGTCGCCTCGGGCTTCTTCCAGTAGCCGTCGAACATCAGGCCGGGGCGGCGGGGGCGGACGACGATCTCGCCCTTCGCGCCGGGAGGGAGCGGGGTGTCGTCGGCATCGACCACGCACAGTTCGGTGTCCGGCCGGGGGGCGCCGACGCTGCCGAACTTCGCGGCCCGGGCGGTGTTCATCGACACCCAGCCGCCGGTCTCGGTCATGCCGTACAGCTCGCGCACCGCAACGCCCAGCTGTTCCTCGATCTCGCGCCAGACCCCGGGGGGCGCGCCGCCGCCGACCGCCCAGCGCAGGGAGTGGCCGCGCTCCGGCCCGGTCAGTCGCTTGGCGAGGATGCTCAGCACCGTGCCGACATAGGTGAAGCCGGTGGCGCCGTACCGCCGCGCATCCTCCAGCAGCCGCGAGGCCGAAAAGCGCGGCAGCAGCGCCAGCGCCGCCCCGGCCCGCAGGCAGGACATCACGCCGTACATCTGCGGATTGGCGTGGAACAGCGGCAGGAACAGCAGGATCCGATCCTCCTCCGTCAGCTCCAGCGCCGCCGCCATATGCTCGCCCGCCAGCTCGTAGCAGGCGTTCGGAATGACCGCTCCCTTCGGCAGGCCGGTGGTACCGGAGGTGTAGAGGATGGCGTTGGCCGTGCCGCCGGGCAGGGCGAGGCGGCGGCGCGGCGCCCGTCCGGGTCCGGCGGCCGTCTCGAAACGGCCGTCCATCGGCAGCAGCGCCGGGGCGGCGGCGGGCAGGGCGGAGAGAAACTCCTCCTCGGCGATCAGCAGGGAGGCTTCGCTCTGCTCCAGAAGATAGCGCAGCCCCTCGCCGACCAGGGCGGTGTTGAGCGGAACCGTGATGGCGCCCAGTTCCGACAGCGCGAACCATGCGACGAGGAAGCCCGGCCGGTTGCCGACCATCATCGCCACGGTGCTGCCGGCCGTCACACCCTGCGCGGTCAGACGCTTGACGGCGTCGTCCACCAGCGCCGCCATGGCGCCATAGGTGATGCTGCGGTCGCCGAACAGCAGGAAGGGACGGCCGGGCGTGGCGGCGGCGCGGGCATAGAGCGGATCGGCGATCACGACAGCGCCTCCCGCCGCAGGGCGACATGCTGTTGCAGCCGTTTGGCGATGGTGTTCTTGAGGATTTCCGACGATCCGCCGGCGATCTCGTAAGCCTTGGCGTCGCGCAGGTATCGCCCGAAGCGCGCCGATTCCATGACGCCATAGGCGCCGCAGATCTGCACGGCGCGGGCGGCGGTGTCGGTGGCGACCCGGCTGGCGAGCAGCTTGGCCTCGCTGCCGAAACGGGCGATGTCATCATGCGCGTCCAGCTTGCGCGCGGCTTCGTAGGTCAGCAGCCGGGCGGCGTCGATGTCCGCCAGCATGTCGGCGAAGTACCATTGGATTCCCTGGAAATCCAGGATCCTGCGGTCGAAGGCGCTGCGTCCGGCGGCGAAGTCCAGCGCGCCGTCGAAGGCGGCCCGTGCAATGCCGAGGCTGATGGCGGCGGCCATGGTCCGCGAATAGTCCAGCGTCGTCACCGCCTGGCGGACGCCCTTGCCCTCCACCCCGATCAGGTGATCGGCGGGCAGCGTCACCCGGTCCAGCACCAGATCGACATGCGGCCCGTTGCGCAGGCCGAAGGTGGCGGCGTTTGGCCCTTCCTCCGTGGACACGCCATCCATGCCCTGGCGGACGAAGAAGGCCGACACGCCGACCGGCGTTTCCGCCAGAATCACGTAGGCCTCCGCGGCCGAGCCGGAGGTGATGAAGGATTTGCGGCCGCTCAGAATCCAGCGGTCGCCGTCCCGCACCGCCTTGGTGTCGAGGCTGCGGATGTCGCTGCCGTGGTTGGCCTCGGTCAAGGCGTAGGAGGTGATCAGCCCGCGGCCGAACTCCGGCAGAACCGTGCGTTTCAGGCTGTCCGCACCGAACAGGCGGATGATGGTCTGGGCCTGCAGGATGGTGATCAGGCTGATGCCGACGGCGGCGCTGGCATAGGAGGCCTCCTCGAACAGCGCCGCACAATGGGCGAAGCCGAGGCCGCGCCCGCCGTACTCTTCCGGCAGCGTCAGGCTGGTATAGCCCTGGCGGGCCAGTTCCTTGATCGCGGCGACCGGATAGACGTCCTCCCGGTCGATGGCGTCGGCGTCAGGCTCCACATGGTCGGCGACCGCGCGCCTCAGGGGAGCGAGAAATTCCGGTTCGACCGGGTCGGTCCACAACCCTATCGGCATTTGCATCGGCCGCATCCTCCCTTGGGATCCTGTCGGTATCGGCACCGGTCGCCGGCTTGACGCAGCCGGATGATCCGCTCTTTCCCCGGACATTTGTTCGATGGGCGGATCGTTGACGTTTTCCATTGAACTCGTTCGCATACGATAATAACCTACCGATATATCGGCTGTACATCAATCATATCTTCAAAGCGGAACCGAGGGAGGGTGCCATGAGACTGACCGACGCGCAGGTGGCCGAGTATGAGGAACGCGGCTATCTGGTGTTTCCCGGCCTCGTGTCGCACGAGGAGGTGGAAATCCTGCGCCACGACCTGCATCGCGTGACGGGGATCGAGGCCGAAGGCGTCATCCGTGAGAAAAGCGGTGCGGTCCGGTCGGTCTTCCGTGTGCATGACGAGACCGGTCCGACCGCATCGCCGCCGTTCCAGGCGCTGGCCACCCTGCCGCGGGTGATCGACCCGGCGCGTCAGGTGCTGGGCGCCGAAACGGTCTACGTCTATCACACGAAGTGCAACCTGAAGGACGCCATCGACGGCGCCATCTGGCAGTGGCACCAGGATTACGGCTACTGGAAGACGGACGGCGTCGACCGGCCGGACATGACGACCTCGCTGCTGATGCTGGACGAGGCGACCGAGATCGGCGGCTGCCTCTACTTCATTCCCGGCAGCCACAAGCTGGGCCGGCTCGATCCGGAAATGGACGAGACCACGACATCCTACAAGCTGTGGACGGTGCCCAAGGATCAGGTCATCGAGATCATGACGCGGTTCGGCGATCCGGTGCCGATCACCGGCAAGCCGGGCACCGTGGTCCTGTTCCATCCGAACATCGTTCACGGCTCCGGCCACAACATGTCGCGCCATGCGCGCTGGCACATCTACACCGTCTACAATCAGGTTTCGAACAGGCCGCATGGCATCGAGAACCCCCGGCCGGAATGGGTGGTGGCGCGGCGCTGCGACGCTTTGGAGACCGGCAGCGACGACGGCATCCTGCGTCTGGCCGATGCCGATGCCGATGCCCGGCGGCCGGCGGCGGAGTAGGGGGATGGCGGGATCGACCTTCCAGGCGGCGGTGCTTCGCGAGACGGGAGCGCCGCTGTCCATCGAACCGCTCACCCTGGCGCCGCTTGAGCCGGGCGACGTGCTGATCCGCATGCATGCGGCTGGCCTGTGCCACACCGACCGCGAGGCGATGACCGGCGCCTTCGCTGTGCCGCTGCCGGTCGTGCTCGGGCATGAGGGCGCCGGCGTGGTCGAGGCGGTCGGGTCGGCGGTTCAGCGGGTGAAGCCGGGCCAGCATGTGGTCTGCACCATCTATGCAGCCTGCGGCCAGTGCTATTACTGCCGGCACGACCAGCCGATGCTGTGCGACATGGTGGTGCCCAACCATCGCGCGGCGACCCTGTCGGCGGGACGCAGGCGGCTGCGCGACGCCTCCGGGGCGGAGGTCGGCCATTTCCTCAGCGTGTCGTCCTTCGCCGAATACGCGGTGGTTCCGGAGGCCGCGGCCATTCCGGTGCCGGACGAGATGCCTTTCGACCGCGCCTGCCTGCTTGGCTGCAGCGTCATCACCGGCGTCGGAGCGGCGCTGCGCGTCGCCCGTGTCGGGCTGGGCGACAGCGTGGTGGTGATCGGCTGCGGCCCGGTGGGGCTGAACGTGGTGCAGGGCGCAAGGCTGGCCGGGGCCGGGGCGATCATCGCCGTCGACCGCCGCGCCGACAAGCTGGAGCGCGCCAGTGCCTTCGGCGCCACCCACACCATGCTCGGCAGCGAGGATCTGCGTGGCGAGGATCTGGCGGCCCGGGTGCGCGCGATCACCGGCGGCCGCGGAGCCGACCACGCCTTTGAAGCAGCCGGCGTCATCGGCTCGCTCCAGGAGTCGGTGGACTGCACCCGGCCGGGCGGCAGTGTCACCATCCTGGGCAAGACCGATCCCAACCGGCTGGTCGAACTGCGCTTCGGCTCGATCAGCGGCGAGCGGCGCATCCTGCGCTCCAGCCTGGGCGGAGCGAAGGCGGCCGACGATTTTCCGGCCTATGCGCAGGCCTATCTCGACGGCCGGCTGCGCCTGGACGAGATGATCGACCGGCGCCTGCCGCTGGCCGCCATCAACGATGCTTTCGAGGATGTGGAGCGCGGCGATGTCATCCGCGCCGTGGTGGTGATGCATGAGTGACGACACTGTCGAGAACGCCGGCACCAACGCCGGCACCGCCCGGCTGGAGCGCCGCGGCGCCGTCGCCATCCTGACGCTGGACGCGCCGAAGACCCGCAACGCCGTCACCGATCCGCCGGTGCTGAACCCGCTCATCGCGGCGCTGGAGGAGGTGCGGGACGACCGCTCGGTGCGGGTGCTGGTGGTGACCGGCGCCGGCAAGGCCTTCAGCGCCGGTGGCAACATCCACGACATCCGCGACCGGCGCGGCATGTTCGGCGGTCCCGCCGATCAGGTGCGCAACGCCTACCGCGCCGGGGTCCAGCGCATCCCCCGCGCCATGGCCGATCTCGAAATCCCGGTGATCGCGGCGGTGAACGGCCCTGCCTATGGCGCAGGCTGCGATCTGGTCTTCATGTGCGACCTGCGCATCGCCGGGGAGTCGGCGCGGATCAGCTCCAATTTCGTGAAGCTGGGGCTGATTTCCGGCGATGGCGGGCTGTGGTTCCTCACGCGCGTCGCCGGTCCGGCGGTGGCCGCTGAAATGGCTTTCACCGGACGGGCGGTCGGCGGCGCGGAAGCGGCAGCCCTGGGGCTGGTGTCCCGCGTGGTGCCGGACGCTGAGCTGATGCCGACGGCGCTCGCCCTGGCGGAGGAGATCGCCGCCAATCCGCCGGAAGCGGTGCGCATGACCAAGCGCATGCTGCAGCAGGCGGGCCGGGTCGATCTGTCCACCATGCTCGACATGGCGGCGGCGTTGCAGGGCATCTGCCACGCGGGAGAGGAATCCCGCCTCGCCATCGCGGCGGCGATGAAGCCCGTCTCCTGATCCGCCGAGTTATCAGCCGCTGTGTTTCCAGTCGCTGTGTTTCCAGCCGCTGCAAGGTCCGGCGCCGAACGACCGGCCCGTCATGACGGCTCCAGCCAACCGGACAATCATCTGAAGAGGGAGGGACGACCCATGATGAAACTCATGTCGCACGGGGTGCTGGCCGCCACGGCCGCAGGCATCGCGCTGACGTTCGGCACGCTGTCCTGGTCGGCCGCGGCCCAGACGACCGCCGCTCAATCCGCGCCCGCCCAGAAGGCGACCGGCCCGATCCGCATCGGCGTGCTGACCGACCTGTCCGGCTCGCTTGCCGACCTCAGCGGCAGCGGCAGTGTCGAGGCGGTGAAAATGGCCGTGGAGGATTTCGGCGCCTCCGTGCTCGGCCGTCCGGTGGAGGTGCTGTCCGCCGACCACCAGAACAAGGCCGACATCGGCGTGCAGATCGCCGCCGACTGGTATGACAACAAGAATGTCGAGGTGGTGATCGACCTGCCCAACTCGGCGGTGATGCTGGCGATCCAGGAGCTGACCCGGCGCAAGAACAAAATCGTCTTCGGCACCGCCGGCGGCTCGTCGGACTTCACCGGCAAGAGCTGCTCGCCCAACGGCATCCACTGGGTCTACGACACCTATGCGCTGGCCGCCGGTACCGGGCGGACCATGGTGAAGCAGGGCGGCGACAGCTGGTACTTCATCACGCTCGATTATTCCTTCGGCCTGTCGCTGGAGCGCGACACCGCCGCCTTCGTCACCGGTGCCGGCGGCAAGGTGCTGGGTTCGGCCCGCCATCCGCTGAACAGCGCCGACTTCTCCTCCTACCTTCTGCAGGCGCAGGCGAGCGGGGCCAAGGTCATCGGGCTTGCCAACGCGGGCGGCGACCTGATCAACACCGTCAAGCAGGCGGCGGAGTTCGGCATAACGAAGCAGGGCCAGAAGCTGGCCGGGCTTCTGATGTTCCTGTCGGACATCCATGCGCTCGGTCTGGAGACGGCGCAGGGACTGGTGTTGACCGAGTCCTTCTACTGGGATCAGAACGAGGAGACTCGGGCCTTTTCCAAGCGGTTCTTCGAGCGGACCGGCCGCATGCCGACCATGGTGCAGGCCGGCGATTACGGCGCGATCACGCATTACCTGAAGGCGGTGAAGGCGGCCGGCACCATCGATGCGCCGGCCGTCATGAAGACGATGCGCGACACGCCGATCGACGACTTCATGACCAGGAACGGCCGCATCCGCGAGGATGGCCGGGTGTTGCGCGACATGTACCTGTTCGAGGTGAAGACCCCGGCGGACTCCAAGGGCAAATGGGACTATTACAAGCAGCTCGGCGTCATCGCCGCCGCCGATGCCGCCCGCCCGCTGGCCGAGAGTGAGTGCCCGCTGGTCCGCAAATCCGCCGATGCCGGCAAGCCGTAACCGGCGGATCGGTTTCGGGCGCCTCCGCCCGCTTGCGTCTCTGGTCCCGGCGCGCTAAAGCCAGGATAGGAAACGCGGGCGGGCGTTGGATCGGGCCGGGCTCGAACCGGTGCCAGGAGACGGGGGCGACAGGGTGACAGAGCCGGCCAGTCAGCAGATGGGACAGCAGGCGGGAGCCCAGATCGAAGCCGGATCGATGGCCGATCAGGCCTATGCCGCCATCGAGGAACTGATCGTGTCGGGCACGCTGCCGCCGCGCAGCTTCGTGTCGGAGAAGCAGATCAGCGCGCAGCTCGGCATCGGCCGCACCCCGGTGCGCGAGGCGCTGAAGCGGCTGGAGATGGACGGCCTGGTGACCATCGTCCCGTCACGCGGGATCATGGTCACCGAAGTGGACGTGAAGCTTCAGCTCTACGTGCTGGACGTGAGGCGCGAGCTGGAACGCCTGATCGCCCGGCGCGCCGCCCGTTACGCGCTTGCCCCCGAACGGGAGCGGTGCCGTGCCATCGCCGGCGAGATGCTGGAGGCGGCCCGCAACGGCGACGGCATGCGCTTCATGCATCTCGACCAGGAGGTGAACCAGCTGCTGGACCAGAGCGCCCGCAACCCGGTGGCGACCCAGACCATCCGGCCGCTGCGGTCGCTGTCCCGCCGATTCTGGTTCCAGAATTACCATGCCCATATCGGCAGCCTGGAGGATGGGGCCAAGACCCATGCCGACCTGATGCTGGCGATCCACCGCGGCGACGCGGAGGAAGCGGCCGCCGCCTCGGACCGGCTGATGGCGTATGTCGAAGCCTACGCGCGCGAAACCCTGCGTTACCCGTTCGACGGTCCCGCGCCTCAATAAGGCGGGCCGGGACGGGGGCAATGCCCGCCCCGTCCCGCCATGCCGTCACGAGGCAGGCGCCAGCGCCCTGGTGAACTGGGCCAGATTGTGGCGCATCATGTCGACGTAGGTCGCCGCCGGGCCGTCCGCCGCCGACAGCGCATCGGAATAGACCCGCCCGCCGATGCGCGCACCGGTCTCCCGCGTGATCTGCTCCAGCAGGCGCGGATCGGCGATGTTCTCGACGAAGACCGCCTTGATCTTCTCCGTCTTGATCTGGCGGATCAGCTTGGCGATGTCGCCGGCCGCCGCCTCGGATTCGGTGGACATGCCGACGGGGGCGAGGAAGGTGACGCCGTAAGCCTTGCCGTAATAGCCGAAGGCATCGTGCGAGGTGACGATCTTGCGGTCCTTGCGCGGGATCGGCTTCAGCGCGGCCTTGATCTCCGCCTCCACCGCGTCGAGCTTCGCTTTGAACGCGGCGTGGTTGGCGCGCAGGGTCGCGGCCTTGTCGGGAGCGGCGGCGACAAGACCCTTGAGGATGTTGTCGGCATAGATCCTGGCGTTGGCGACCGACTGCCAGGCGTGCGGGTCGTGGGCGCCGTGATCGTGGCCGTGATCCTCATGGCCGGCCTCGTCATGCTCCTCCTCGCCGGCGATGGGCTTGACGCCGGTGCTGGTGACGGTGACCGGACCCTTGTAGCCGGACGCCTTGACCAGCCTGTCGATCCAGCCCTCCATGCCCAGGCCGTTGACGACGACAAGCTTGGCGGCGCCGAGTGCACGCGCATCGGCGGGGGTCGGTTCATAGACATGGGCGTCGCCGTCGGGGCCGACCAGCGTCGTCACCGCGACCTCGTCGCCGCCGATCTGGCGGACCATGTCGCCGAGAATGGTGAAGGTGGCGACCACCTTCACCGGTTCGGCGATGGCGGGAAGCGCGAAAAGCGCCATCGCCATCGCCAGGGAGGCGGCGAATGAACGTTTCATCGGGAAGTCTCCTTGGAAGGAAGCACGGACATCAGGCATCCAGATGCCGGCCGGGAAACCAGCGCGTCCGCAGGCTGCCGACCGGCCCCAGCGCCAGCGACAGCAGGTAACCGGCCCCGGCGACCAGGACGATGGACGGCCCGGACGGCAGATTGAGGTGGAAGGACAGCAGCAGCCCGCCGATGCCGGACGCGAAGGCGAGCGCCATGGCGGTCAGCGCCAGCGTGGCGATGCCCTCGGCCCAGAAGCGTGCCGAGGCGGCCGGCAGCATCATCAGACCCACCGCCATCAGCGTGCCCAGCGCCTGGAAGCCGCCGACGAGGTTGAGGACCACCAGCACCAGGAAGACGAGGTGGCACAGCGCGCCCAGCCGCCCTCCCGTGCCGCCGACCGCGCGCAGAAAGCCGGGATCGAAGCATTCCACGACGAGCGGGCGGTAGAGCAGGGCCAGCGTCAGCAGCGTGACGGTGGCGATGCCGGCGACCAGCAGGAGGCCGGCATCGTCCACCGCCAGGATGGTGCCGAACAGCACATGCATCAGGTCGATGTTGCTGCCGCGCAGCGAGACGATCAGCACCCCGCCGGCCAGCGAGATCAGGTAGAAGGCGGCGAAGCTGGCATCCTCGCGCAAGGCGGTCACCCGCGACACCAGCCCGGCGAGCAGCGCCACCGCCAGCCCGGCGAGAAAGCCGCCGATGCTCATCGCCCACAAGGACAGGCCGGCGGTGAGAAAGCCGATGGCGGCGCCGGGCAGAACGGCATGGGACATGGCGTCGCCCATCAGGCTCATCCGCCGCAGCACCAGCAGAACACCCACCGGCCCGCACCCGAGCGACAGCGCCAGACAGGCGGCGAGCGCCCGCCGCATGAAGCCGAACTCCAGGAAGGGGGCGGCGGCGAAGTCGTAGAGCGTCATGACGCTGACCTCCGGCAAAGCGCGGCCTTGTCGTCCCAGGATTCCGCCATCGCACGGGCGCGGACGAGGTTGGCGGGAGCCAGCGCGTCGGTGGTTCGGCCCCAGGCGATCGGCTCGCGCGCCAGCAGAAGCGTGTCGGGGAAATGGCCGCGGACCTGCTCCAGATCGTGCAGCACGGCGACCACGGTGCGCCGTTCGCCATGCCAGCGCCGCACGACCTCGAGCAGATCGGCGGTCGTCCTGGCGTCGATGGCGGTGAAGGGCTCGTCGAGCAGGATCAGGCGGGCGTCCTGCAGCAGCAGGCGGGCGAACAGCACGCGCTGGAACTGGCCGGCCGACAGGGCGGCGATGGGGCGCCGCTCGAAGCCGGACAGGCCGACAGCGGCCAGCGCCTCCCCGGCCTGCCGCGTCAGGGCAGGCCCGATGGAGCGGAACAGACCGACCCGCCGCCAATGTCCGAGCAGGACGGTGTCGAGCACACCGATGGGAAAATCGCGTTCGATCTCGGCCTGCTGCGGCAGATAGGCAATGTCGGCGGCGGTCAGTCCGTGCAGCGTCACCCGGCCGCCGAGGGGGCGAAGCGCGCCGACGATTGCCTTGAGCAGGGTGCTCTTGCCGGCACCGTTCGGGCCGACCACGGCGGTGAGCGACCCCTCGCGGAAGCCACCGGACAGATGGTGGACCGCCGGATGCCGCCGGTATCCCAGAGTGAGGTCGGTCAGGCGGATCAGCGGATTCGCAATTGCGTCAGCGGTGGTGGATGCCATGTCAGATCGTCCAGTCCAATGGCCAGTCCAGCGCCCAATCCAGTGCCCAGGCGACCGTCAGCCACAGAAGGGCGCACAGAAGAGCGGCCGCGGCGATCCGGCTCAGCGCGGAAGCGGCCAACGGCGAGCGGGAGCGGTCAGTAATCGTCATGGTCCAGGCAGAGCAGCAGGCGGCGCGCACCGGACGGGTCGGCCGGCGGCGAGCGATGGACGAGACCGCGCCCGCGGTTGCCGGGCCATGCCTCTCCCTTCAGCAGGGCGACATGGCCGGCACGGAGCATCCGGATGCGGCGCGGATCGGACAGCACGGCATCGTTGTCGCCACGGCCCAGTGCCGGGCGGGTGACCGCCCCATCGGGCAGCCACTGCGTGCCGGCACCCCGGTAGGTGCAGAGCAGTCGGAGGCCGACATGATCGACATGGAAAAACCGGCAGCCGTCACCGGACATGCTGTCCAGGCGAAGCCGGATCGCAGTGCATCCGACGATGCCCGCATACACCGTCGCCAGATGGACGATGTCGTCGAACAGCGGCCCCGCGTTCCAGCGCGACGGCAGGGCGGCGGCCAGATCGGCGGTCACCTCATCCGGTGTCGTCGCGAGTTGGAAGGACGGCCAGTCCTGTTCCGCGAGCTGGGCGCACTGTCCGGAGATCCCGGCCGGCAACCGGCGGCGCCAGACAGCCAAGTTAACGTCGGAGCGCCGGATGACCGATAAGGCGTTGGCAGTCCGGCACCGGGCTGGCTGGCCATGTCCCGTCGGACCGGCGGACGGCCGCATGGTGACGGGGGCCAGGGAATTGGGCAGGCTTTGCATGCGGCCTCAGCGGAAAACGACGATGGTGCAGTAATGTTATATCATTACATATATTGCAAGCGCGCTCTTGCTCCGCCCGGCCCTGAAAGCCTGACCGTGCGGAATGCCGGAGGTCGGAAGGTCATGGAGAAGACAGGTTCGGCCGGACGTGCGGCCGGCCGGGCAGTCCTGCCGCTTCCAGCAGCAGCGGGATATCGGCGCGGAACAGCGGCCGGGTCCGGAAATCATGATTTTTCATAAAATATGTATTCACTCCCCATAATTGCCGACTTTTGCTTTGCAAAGGGGTGGTTGTGGTGGCGGGTATCCAAATACCCAGCCCGCTATGCGCAAGGCATCAATTGACAGTGATGTATTTTTTACCCGCTATATGAAGAATGTTAGCGCTGAGTAAAAAGCAAGCAGCGCTAATAAGAATTGTTCTCAAAAAAGCAACTCCACGATCTTTGAAAGCGTCGAAAAGTGCCCACAATTTTTATAAGCGAACCCGCGTTTTGAACGTCTCGCCCTTGTCCGGCCTCACCGTCCTCATCATTGAGGATGAGCCTTTGATTGCGTTGAGTCTGGAAGATGTCCTGACCGACAACGGTGCAGTCTGCGTTGGCCCGATCGGATCGATCGGCAGTGCGTTGGAAACGATTGCAACGCACCGCGCCGACATTGCGCTGGTCGACATCAACCTGCGTGGCGAGCGGATCGATCCGGTGGCCGACCGCTTGTCCGCCATGGGGATCCCATTCCTCTTCACCACCGGCTATGGCGAAGACGCCCGTCCCAAGGCGCATCGTCATCGTCCGGTGATCGCCAAGCCCTACAGCGATGCCGAGGTCATCGACGCTCTGCTGCGACATCGTCCGCAGATGGGTGGGTGATCCGGATGAGCGCCATGCCCCATGTCCTGATCGCCGAGGACGAGACTCTGGTTGCCTTGGCCATGGCCTTCGTCCTGGAGTCCGAAGGATACCGGGTCACGGTCGCCTGCAACGGTGTGGAAGCGGTCGAGGCCGACGGCGACGATTCGGCCGACATCCTGATCACCGACATGCGCATGCCGGTGATGGATGGCGCGGCTCTGATCCGGGCCATCCGGGAGCGGCGTCCGGAACTGCCGATCATCGTGGTGAGCGGGTTCAGCGAGCATCTTCCACGGCCGGAACCGGGGCGGCTGGTGGTCATGCGCAAACCCTACGACGTGACCGCGATGGCGCCGACCATTACCGCGCTGCTGTCCGGTGAAGCCGGCTCCGCTTCCTGAAGCCGGATCCGTGGCTGCACGCAGCGGGCCGTCTGCCGCCGGGAGTCTGCCCTTTCGGCGTAGGCATCGCATCCATCCGGCCTGTTTGCGGATATTCTGTATGCGTGAATTGACCGGTATAGCCGCCGGGTCTGTTATGGGGGACCGGCGTTAAGCTGGGCAACCGGGCACAGAGCGGGCGATCCGTACCATGATTCACACTTCATCTCGCTCGGCTCGCGGGAACATGGCCGTTCCAGCCGAAATGGCAGGACGGGAAGCGGCTCGGGCCGAACGGTCCTTGGCCGGCCTCACGGTCCTGATCGTCGAGGATGAGATGCTGATCGCGATGGACCTGGAGGATCTGCTCACCGACCGCGGTGCGACCTGCCTCGATCCGGTCGGCTCGATCGGAAAGGCGTTGACGGCGATTGCGGGACACCATGTCGACATTGCGTTTCTGGACGTCAACCTGCGTGGCGAGTCGATCGATCCGGTGGCGGACCGTCTGGCGGCGGCTGGCACGCCCTTCCTCTTCACCACCAGTTACGGTGTGGACGCGATTCCCCCGGCACACCGCCACCGTCCGATGATCGCTAAGCCCTATGGCGAGGCAGCGATCATCCGGGCTTTCACTGAGCATTGCCCGAACTGACACGCCGCTTCGGCGGTCATCGCCGGCCGGACAGGTCTTCGTGCTTCAGATGGAAGCCTTGCGGAAAGCCGCATTGTCCGCCGTCCTGCCGGCCGACCAGCGCCGGTAATCGGCCGGCGTCATCCCGGTGAACTGGACGAACGCCCGCCGGAAGACGCTCTCCTCGCCATAACCGCAGGCAAGGGCGACCTGCTTGACGCTGGCCCCCGGCGTTTCGAGCAGGACGCAGGCCGTTTCGATCCTCACCCGGGTGATGAATTCCTTACGATCCCGGGCGCTTCCATCAGGTCATGGCGGCGGACCTGCCGATGCAAAAAGCGCGCGCGCTGGCGTCGATCCAGCAGCCCATCGCGGCGGCCGGCTTCGCGGACAGGGTCCAGAACGCGGCCTGGCGCGGGAAACCGAGCTGGTATCTGCGGACGACCCGGGATCGGGCGCTGCCCCCCGCCGTGCAGCAGGCCATCGCACAGCGTATCGGTGCGAAGACCGTGTCCATCGCCTCCAGCCACATGTCCCTGCTGTCCCACCCGGATCGGGTGGCGCAGCCGATCGATCAGGCCGCCCGGGAAGCGGGGCGATAGCCCCCGCAGGCCGGACGGAGTTCCATCAAAGACGAGGTTCACATGAAGATCCTGCACATCGATTCCAGCATTCTGGGCGGCGCGTCCCTGACCAGGGACGTGTCGACCGCGGTGATCGACGAAATCCGCACCCGCCACCCGTTGGCCGAGGTGACACGCCGCGACGTGATGGCGGACGAAATCCGCCATCTGGACGGTGCAATCGCCGCCGGCTTCCGACCGACCGGCGTCGGCGATTTCGATGACGCCACCCTGGCGGAGCACCGTGTGTCCGAAACGCTGGTGGCGGAGTTCCTGGCCAGCGACCTGCTGGTGATCGGCGCTCCGATGTACAACTTCTCCGTACCCAGCCAGTTGAAGGCCTGGATGGACCGGATCGCCCAGGCGGGACGGACCTTCAAATACACGGAGAAGGGTCCGGTCGGTCTGGCCGGCGGCAAGCAGGTCATCGTCGTTTCGGCCCGCGGCGGCTTCTACGCCGACGGACCGCTGGCCCGCATGGATTTCCAGGAAAGCTATCTGCGCGCCTATTTCGGGTTCCTCGGCATCACCGACGTCCATGTCGTCAGGGCCGAGGGCGCCTCGAAGGGCGAAACGGTGCGTGCCGAAGGGCTCCAACGTGCCAAGGCGGCGATTGCCGGCGTCATCGCCGGCCTGTACCCGGCCACCGCATAGCCAAACACGGGAACAGAGTTCGGATCATGTTGTTTTCAATCACGGTTTCCTACATCCGCCCGCTTGAGGTCGTCAAAGAGCATCTCGACGCCCACAAGGAGTGGCTGGTCCGTTACATCATGGCGGGGACGATCATCGTCGCCGGCCCGGTCCCGCAGGGAGACGGCGGCTTTATTCTCGCCCATGCCCAGGATGCGTCGGAGATCACGGGCATGATCGCGGACGATCCCTTCGATCGCCACAAGGTCGCGCGTTTCGACATTCGGGCCTGCGATCCGGCGCTGCGCGCCGCGGACTTTCCGGAGCGATGGGCATCCGCCGCCAAGGCCTTCGCCGTCGCACCCCAGGGACTGTCGTGACGTGACGTCCTGCCGTCCGACGGCGAAGGGTGACAGCATGTCGGCGGTCGGATCGATGCCGAAGCCCGGACCGTCCTGTCGTTGTTGACGGCAGGACGTCTTGTGCAGCGCACACGCTCAATATATTCTATTGAATATAGCGTATCCCTCATCCGGGAACCGGGGCGTGGAGAGCGAGCGATGAAGCCACCCATCGTCATAGTGGGCAACGGAACGCCATGGCTGCGGCTGGGCCGCGTCCAGCTGACCGCCGGGCAATGCGGCCTGATCACCGGCCCCACCGGCACCGGCAAGACCAGCGTGCTGCGGGCGCTTGCCGGGTTGCCGGGGCATGACGGACGGGTGATGGCGGTGGAGGGCGGCATCGCCGTGCCGAGGGGGATCGCCTGTCCGGTCGCCTTCGTGCCGCAGATTCCCGACGTTCCCCTGCGCTCCGGCCCGGTGGAGGCCGCACTGACGGCCGGGCTCCGCACTCACCTCCCGCCGAGCGGGGAAGATGGGGCATGGATCGCCGATGCCCTGCGCGAGGTCGGGTTGGAGGGTGCCGCCGGCCGCCGGATCGAGACGCTGTCGATGGGAGAACGCCACCGCCTCGCCATTGCCGCCGCCCTGGCAGCCGTTCCGGCGGTGCTGCTGCTCGACGAGCCCTTCGCCCTGCTGGACGATGCCGGGGTGCAGATGCTGCGTTCCATCATCCGCCGGCGGCTCGCCATGGGGCGCATCCTGCTGGTCAGCGAACACCGGCCGGACCGGCTGACCGGCCTGCCCGCCGTCCATCTGCACATGCCGGCCCCGGCCGGACGCGCCGTGGCACCGCCCGTTCCCGGCGAGACTGTTCCAGGCGGGGAGGGCAGGAGCGCGGCGGAGGCGCCGGTCCTGCATGCCGAAGGGCTGCGGGTTCCACGTGGCGACGGCACGCCCTTGTTTGACCGGCTTGCGATGATGGTGCCGGCGGGGCGGCGTTTCCATCTCAGCGGCGTCAACGGGGCAGGGAAGAGCAGGCTGCTGCGCTGCCTGATCGGTGCGGAACCGCTGGAGGACGGCACCGTCACCGTCACCGACCTGCGCAACCCCAGCCCGCGCGACCTGCCGGGCCGCGTCGGTTTCCTGCCGCAGGACCCGCCGCGTCATTTCTTCGCCGAGACGGTGCGGACGGAGATCGGCTTCGCCCTGACCCGCGCCGGCCTGCGCCCACCCGACCGGGCCGAACGGGTGGACCGGGCGATTGCGCAGTTCGGTCTCGCTCCGCTGGCGGACCGCGCGCCGCAGAGCCTCAGCGTCGGAGAGCGCCAGCTCGTGGCCCTGGCCGGTCTGGTGGCGGGGCGGCCCCGCCTGTTTCTGCTCGACGAGCCGCTGAGCGGGCTGGACCCGGGGCGTGCCGCCCATGCCCTGGGCGTGCTGGCGGCTGCCGCCCGAAACGATGGCTCCGCCGTTCTTCTGGCGAGCCACGGGGCGCTGCCGCTCTCCGGCTGGGCCGACCGCAGCCTGCGCCTGGAAAACGGCCGCCTGCACGCACTGGCCTGAGGCCGCCGAGCTTCTTATGCGACGCCGCATAAAGGCCGATACGTGTCGGCTGCTGGCCGCGGACTTGGATGGCGGGGACGTTGCATTTCAGAATAGAACATGCCCACTCACAAATAAAAAAACACATAACTTGTATTATGGAAACTTAACGCATTCACGGCGATTCCAGTTTCGAATCGCCGATGATGTGGATGAAGGCCCCTTCGCCGGTTCCTGAATTTTTTATCGTGAAGCGCTGTTCATGAAGCGCAAAAACGCCATTCTGGCTTGCCGCCCGTTCATAGGGACCAGAAGAGCGTTCCCCAATTCACGGCGGCGAGACCGCACAGGATCGCCATCGTGCCCGTAGCAAGCAGCCGGCGGGATGGGGACGCCGTATAATGCGCGACGATCCTGGCAGACAGCCAGGCGGACCACAAGGTGGCGCCGGCCAGGAGGACGGCCCGCAGCGGATCGACGAAACCGGGATGGAACCCGTTGGTCCGCAGCAGCGTCACCGTCGTCATCGAAAGCCCGAGAATGACGCCGACGGCCGAAATCGGGATCAGGGCCTGGGCGAGATGGTGGAAGCGAACGGACGACCATCCACCGGCGATCCGGGTTGCGAGCGCAAGGCCGCCAGCGAAGACGAGGCCGGCGAGAAGCGCCTCCGCGCCGATGAAGGTCAGCAGCGCGACGCCGTCGAGCACGCTCATGACGTCGTTGTTTTCAGGGTAGTTGGTCAGAATCCACCAGGGCATCACCATGTCGAGCAGGCGATCGGCCCCGAACGACAGCAGCATTTCGGCGAACCACATCTTCAGGTCGATGAACAGGCTGCTTCCCGTCCAGCGGAAAGCGCCTCCGGCGACCCCCAGAAGGCCGATCAGGATCAGCGCCGTCTCCCAGGGTTTGGCCTCGCGGCCGGCGACATTGACGATCTCGTCACTGAAGGGGCGGTGTTCGAGCGCGATGGCGTCGCGGAAGCCGCTGCATCGTCCGCACATGTGGCATTGCGCATTGCCTTCCAGTGTCCGCAACGGCACCAGCGGTGCGCAGTTGACGACCGTACGATGGGTGCCGGCCGGCTTCTGCCAGCGGTCCCAGGCATCGCGGTCGACCCGGTAATGAACCGGCGCCAGCTTCGAGACCAGCGCGAACACGCCGTTGACCGGACAGAGATGACGACACCAGACGCGCTTGTTCCGTCCCCAGGTCAGGCCTGTGGCGATGGCGGCGACGGTCGAACCGCCGAGGATCACCAGGACGGCGGCCGGATACTGGTAGACGGAGATCATCTGGCCGTAGACGGTCGTGCCGAGGAAGCCGACGAAGGGCCACCCCTTCCAGGTGACCCAGCGCGGTACGGCGCGGCCCAGCGACCAGCCGGAGGCCCGTTCGGACAGCGCCCCCTCCGGGCAGAGGACGCCGCACCACAGCCGGCCGAACAGGATCATCGACAGCAGCACGCCCGGCCACCAGATCCCCCAGAACACGAATTGGGCGAAGATGGTGACGTGGGTCCAGATGCGGTCGACGTTGGTCGGCAGCGGCATCAGCGTGGGAACGACGATCAGGACGGCATAGATGACGATGACCGCCCACTGCACTCCCATGATCAGCCGCCGCGAACGGCCCATCCAATCGCCCAGCTCGGCCAGCGTCCGTTTCAGGCCGCCACGATGCGTTGCTGACGGGGTCGTGCAATCAGCCATAGCACAAAGCTCCAGTAAGCGATGAAGGCGAGAAGCTCCGTCAGGACCGGACGGGCGCGATATCCGGTGAGACCGGCGACCAGACCGCCGAAGGCTCCGCCGTCGGACAGAAGCCACGAACTGTCCCAGAGCCGGCGCGAAAGCACGGGCAGGACGTCGAGATCGATCAGGCCGTCGACGCCGGAGACGACCAGCGCACAGGCCAGAAGCAGGAGCATCGTCTCGGTGACGCGGAAGAAGACCTTCCAGGACAGGCGATGACTGCCGAGTTGAAGCAGGGCGTAGGTGGCGAAGGCGGCGAGAAGACCGAGAACTCCCGCACCGATGGCAGGCAAACGCCCGTCCCCGAGATCGACGGAAAGGATGCCGTAAAGGAAGACCACCGCCTCCGAGCCCTCGCGGGTCAATGCGATGAGCGCCAGGGTGAAGACGCCCCACCAGTTTTCGGTGGTCACCGCCTCTCCCAGCGCGCCTTCGAGATCGCGCTTCATGGTGCGGCCGTGGCGTCGCATCCACACCACCATCTGCAGGATCAGGCCGGCGGCGACCAGGACCATGGCCGTGCGGAAAATTCCGAGGGCGGTGTCGGAAAGGGCATCCGCCAGGGCGACGAAGGCCCCGCCGAGCGCTCCGGCGACGACGAGGCCGGCCAGGGCACCCGACCACAGAAAGACGCGGGCACGGCGAGCCCCCGGCGCATTGACCGCAAGCCAGGCGTTGAGGATGCCGACGACGAGAAGCGCCTCGACGCTTTCCCGCCACACCACGAAGATCACGTTTGCGTACATGCGCCGTCCGCCTTTCGTTGCGTGGCCCGTTACCTGGCGATCAGCACCGCAGGCGGCGCGTCGGGATGGAAATCGTCGAAGAACGGGTATTCGCCGGGATCGAGCCCCTTGATCACCATGTCCGTGGTCACCCCCGGAGCGATGACCTTCTCCTTGCGCAGAGGCAGGCTCTCGAACTCGGCCGGCGTCTTGCCGGCGTTGACGAGTTGCAGTTCGATCCGCGTGTCGGCCGGGACTTCGATGCGCAGGGGCGTCACCTTGCCGTCCTCGAAGACGATCCTGAAGACGGGATCGCCCGCATGCGCCTGGCCGGGAAGCCCGGAAACGGCCCCGGCCAGGGTCAGGACCGCACCGGACAGACGCCAGGACCAGCGCAAGGCGGCGGTTTTAATAACCACCTTTTTTACCCGTGCCGGCATAGACGAAGTCGTATTTTGCTTCGAAGGATTTGAACCAGGGCGCGACACCGGTCTCCTTGTCCACATGGCGGCCGAAGTGGACGTGCTGGTTCGCCGACGGCGGAGAAATCTTGAGGATCAGCTGATACTTGCCATTCCCGGCCATCTTGACGTTGTCGCCGTAGTGCGGGCCGTCGTTGGCGACCATCGGCATGAAGGGACCCTTGGCGACCTCCGCACCGTCCTTCGTCAGCGTGTATTCGACGACCAGATCGGGAACCCAGTCGCCTTTGGCAAAGCCGTTCCTGTTGTCCTTGGTGGCCTTGATGTCGGCTTCCAGATGGACGTCGCTGTCTGCCGCCGGCCGCATCATGCCGGCTGGCTCCATCTCGATGGGTTGCAGATAGACGGCTGCGACGTCGAGGCCCTCCTGGGTCTGCGGCTTGCCGACGGGGTATTCCTTCGCCGAGGCGGACAATGCCGTCCCCATGAGGAGGATCGAAGCAAACACTGCGGTTCTAAGCATGATCTGGAGGCACCCGTTGAATATGTGAATGCAACTCATCCGCATTCTCGGCGTTGCGTCGACGGGCGTATAACGACATTGGGAAATTGCATAGTCGGCACAATGTCGCAGTGGGAAGCCGCCGTGACTTTCCCCGGCGGGTTCTCGCGCACTTCGCGCGGATCACGCGGCTAGGAGGGGTCGTCTGCGGAGCAGATCCTGGCTGGCTCTGCCGTGCATCCGACGCTTGAGCAGTTTAGGCGAATTTGATCGTCGCTTATGGTGCCGCCGTCGTCGGCCTCGAGCGCAAGACGGTATCCACCGGGGCGGGAAAGCCATGTTGCCTGGCGGCCCACACGACGATCAGCGCCGCCGCCAGCAGCACCAGCAAGGCTGGCGTGAATGCACCGACACCCAGCCGTTCGAGCAGCACGCCGCCGATAATGCCACCCCCGGCAATGGCCGTGTTCCAGGTGGTGACCAGCATGGACTGCGCGATATCCGCAGCCTCCCCTGACGTCTTGGCCAGTGCTGTCTGAAACAACGTCGCTGCACCGCCGAATGACAATCCCCAGATACTCACCGCCAGATAGGCGATGACCGGGATCTCCCCCGCCATGCCCAGCGCCAGCGCGGCGACACCGAACAGCACAATGCTGATCAGGGTCAGCGCCCGTAGACAGCGGTCGATCAACACCCCGACGATCCAGATGCCGAGCAAAGAGGTCAGGCCGAACATCAGCAACATCAGATCCGTACGCTCGGCCATCCCGGCCGACGCCAGGAAAGGCGCGATGTAGGTATAGAGGATGTTGTGCGCCAGCACGAAGGCCAGTACCGCGAACAGCACCGAACGCACGCCCGGCATCGTGACCACGCGCCCCAGCGGCAGCCGCTCGTTCGCCGCCTGCCCGGCAAAGTCCGGCACCATGACCCGCACCCACACCATGAGCACCAGCGCCAGCCCGCTCATGATGCCGAAGCCGATACGCCAGCCCACCAGCGTACCAAGGAAGGTTCCGGCCGGCACACCCAGCGACAGCGCCAGCGGCGTACCCATCATCGCCACCGCGATTGCCCGGCCTTGCTGATGTTCGGGCACCATGCGTGCGGCATAGCCGGCCAGCAGCGCCCACAGCAGACCCGCCGACACGCCGGCCAGAAAGCGTGCCACCATGGTAAGGGCAAAACCGGTGGACAGCGTGGTCACGGTGTTGGCGACCACGAAGCCGGCGATCGCCGCCAGCAGCAGCGGCCGCCGCCGGATGCCCTGGGTGGCAGCGGTCAGTGGAATCGCCGCCACCAGCGAACCGATCGCATAGATCGTGACCGTCTGGCCGACCCAGGACTCGGACACGGCCAGGCCTTGCGCCATCTGCGGCAGCAACCCGGCCGGCAGCGCCTCGGTCAGGATGGTGAGGAAGGCCGCCATGGCCAGCGCCAGCAGCGCCGCCAACGGCAGACGATCATCGGCAGCGGCACTCATCGTCCAGTCTCCCGTGCTTGCTGTGCCGTATCATCCACGGAGCGCGCCACGATCAGTCGGCCCTGCGGCGCGATTGGTTCCGCCACGTCGCGCAGATGATCGGCGGTGTGCGGCAGCGCCGCCACGCGCAAATCGTGTGGTCCCGGCTTCGGGCGCCCGGCTTCGATGGCGGTCATGCGCGGAGGCGTTGTCATCACCGCACCTCCGGGACGCCATAGACCGCATCGCGCAGATCGGTGACGAAGCGGCCGGACATGCCTTCGTACAGCGTGTTGGTGAAGGCGACCACGCTCAGGCCCTGCACCCGATCCACAAACCAGGCATGGCCGTAGGCGCCGCCCCAACGCCAGGTGCCTTCCGATTCCGGCGACATGGCGAGCCGTGGATCGCGCAGCACCGAGAAGCCCAGACCGAAACCGAAACCCGGCGCATCGGGCAAGTCCAGCCCGCCGGTCTGATCCCGTTCCATTTCCGCGACCAGCTCACCAGGCAGCAGCGTGCCGCCCCCCTGGCGCAGAGCCTCCAACAAGCGAAGGAAATCCCCGGCCGTACCCGCCATGCCGGCCCCACCCGAGGGAAAAGCCTGTGCGTCGAAGATGCGGGCCGGGCTGTAGGCAATGCCGACCGTCCCCTCGAAAGCCGAGACCGTTTCGCCTTCCGCCAGCCGGTGCGGCTGCGGCGCGTCGTTCACATAGGCGGTGGCCACGCGCTGAGGACCGCGGGCGACAAAGCCGGTATCGGCCATGGCCAAGGGGCCGGTCACCAATTGGTGCACCGCCTCGTTCAGGGGCATGTGCTGGACATGCTCGATCAGCGCGCCCAGCACGTCCGTCGCCAGCGAATACCCCCAGGCCGTGCCCGGCTCGTACAACAGCGGCACGCCGGCGAGGCGGCGCAGATTCTCCTCCAGGCTGATACCTGAGGCGTCCATGCCGTCCGAGACACCGGCCTGCGCGTAGGGACCGTCCGCATCGGCCTCGAAGAAGCGGTAGCCGAGACCTGCCGTGTGGCTGAGCAACTGCCGCGCCGTGATGCGGGCCGGTCGGCCGTCGGGCAGCCGGGGCCGGAACTCGGGCAGCCAGCGCTCGATGCCGGTGTCCAGGTCGAGCCGGCCTTGCGCCACCAGGGCCAGCGCCGCGGTGGAGACGATGGGCTTGCTCACCGAGGCCAGCCGAAAGACCGTCTCCACATCCATCGGCCGGGCGCTTTCGCGGTCGGCGAAACCGGCGGCCTGCCGGTGCACCAGTTCACCGTCGCGCGCAACCAGGACGACGGCGCCGACCAGTCGCCGCTCATCCAGCGCCTGCTGAACAACGTCACGGAGACGGATTGAGAGAGGCGTGGACGGAACGTCCTGGCGCAAGGGAAATAAGGGATTCTTCATGGCACATGCCCTGATCCAATCGGCGATGCCCTGACGATAGAAACCCTGCGATTAAAGAAAAAGTAGGATAGAGTTCCATTCTATGCGGAACTGAATGTCCGCAATCGAGGGGCGAATGGACAGCCTGAACGGCTTCGTGGTGTTCGTGCAGGTCGCAGAGACGCGCAGCTTCGTCGCGGCCGGGCGGCTGCTGGGCGTATCGGCCTCCGCCATCGGCAAGAGCGTGGCGCGGCTGGAGGAAAAGCTCGGCGTCCGTCTGTTTCACCGCAGCACGCGCAGCGTCACGCTGACGGCCGAGGGCACACTGTTCCTGGAGCGCAGCCGACGCATCCTGGCCGAAATCGAGGCGGCGGAACTGGAGCTGTCACAAGCCACCGCGGCACCCCGTGGACGCCTGCGCGTGAGCCTGCCCCTGGTCAGTTCGCTGGTGCTGCCGGTGCTTGGCGAATTCATGCGCGAATACCCCGAGATCGAGCTGGACCTGGACTTCACCGACCGGCTGGTCGATGTCATCGAAGACGGCTTCGACGCCGTGGTGCGCACAGGCGAGCCGGCTGATTCCCGGCTGTCGGCGCGTCGGCTGGGCCGCTTTCACATGCGGCTGGTCGCCTCGCCCGATTACCTGGCGCGCCGGGGCATCCCGCGGACCCCAACCGATCTTTTGCAGCACAGTTGTCTCCACTATCGCTTCCCCAACAGCGGCAAGCTGGAGACGTGGGCGCTGCGGCAAACCCCGGGCGAGCCGGAACTGCGGCTTCCCACCTCGATGATCTGCAACAACATCGAGACGCGCGTGTGTTTTGCCCTGCAAGGCCTGGGGATCGCCTACCTGCCGGATTTCTCCATCCGCGAGCCATTGGCGGATGGACGGCTGCAGCCGATTCTGGCCGACCATGTGGAACGCACCGGCGTCTTCCATGTGCTGTGGCCGGCGAGCAAGCACCCGTCACCGAAGGTCCGGGCACTGGTGGATTTCCTCCATGCCAGGGTGTTCCCTGCCCCGCAAAGCAGGGCGTCCAAGCCCGGAACCCAATTCACCAGAAGTTGAACCTTTGAATCGCTCGCGCGGGACTGGCCGGCACGGATGACGGGACACAGTCAGAAAATCGAAAAGCCCTGGAGTGCGTCCGGCGCTTGGGCAAAGCATCGGACGGACTCCAGGGCCGGCCACGCTTGCCGGCCGCCCGCCTTAAGCGCCGGTGAAGTTCGGCGGACGCCTGCCCAGCAGCGCGGCGATGGCTTCCTTGTGGTCGGCGGTCGCATGCGCGAGCGCCTGCATGGCGGCGGACATCTCCAGCAGCGTGTCGAGCTTGACCGTCCAGCCTTCGCGCAGCAGGCGCCTCGTCATGCGCACCACATGCGGCGGATTGACGGCGATCCGCGCGGCCATCGCACGCGCCTGGGGCAGCAGCTCGGCATCGGGAACGACGCGTGACACCAGACCGCAGGCGAGCGCCTCCGCCGCGTCGATGACGTCGCCGGTCAGCGCCATCTCGCAGGCCTTGGAAAAGCCGACGACCCGCGGCAACAGCCACGCGCCGCCATCGCCGGGGACGATCCCGACCTTGACGAAACTCTCGGCGAACCGTGCGCTCTCGCCGGCGATGCGGATGTCGCACATGCAGGCGAGGTCGCAACCGGCACCGATGGCGGGACCGTTCACCGCCGCGATCACCGGAACCTCCATCGCCTCCAGCAGCAGCGGGATGCGCTGGATGCCCAGCTTGTAGTTCCGGCGCGTCTGGGCGGCGACCTTGTCGTTGAGGCCGCCGCTTTCCCCCATCTTCTTCACGTTCCCGCCGGACGAAAAGGCGCCGCCGGCCCCGGTTACGATGATCACCCGGGTCGCCATGTCGGCGTCGAGACCGCTCAGCGTCTCCACCAGCGCCTCGATCATCTCCGGATCGGAGATCGGGTTGCGCTGCTCCGGCAGGTTCAGGGTGAGCGTGACGATTCCGTCGTCGTTGTCCACCAGCACGAGATTCGTCATCGCGCCTTCCTTTCGTTTTTCGATGTCGGTGAGCGGGTTCCGGCCGCCGGTTAGCGGAGGCCGAGGCCGCGGGCGATGATGCCCCGCAGAATCTCGCGGGTTCCCCCGCGCAGGGAGAAGGACGGCACGTTGAGGATCGTGTGGGCCAGCACCGCGGAGAAATCCCGCGTGGATTGCTGCGACGGCTCCGCATCGACCAGCTGGCGGGCGATGTCCGGGATCTCCTGTTCGAAGATCGCGCCCAGATCCTTGACCAGGGACGCCTGCAATGCCGGATTCTCCCCCATCTGCAACATGCCGGCGACCGAGCGCGACAGGCGCCGCAACACCAGGAGATGGGCGGTCAGGCGGCCGACCGCCGCCGCCGCATGGTCCGACGGGCTAGGACCGAGGGCGCGCACCAGTTCGACCAGCAGCGTGAAGGAGGACAGGAAGCGCTCCGGCCCGCTGCGCTCGAACGCCAGCTCGCCGACCACCTGGTTCCAGCCGTCTCCGAGCTGGCCGAGAAGGGCTGTGGCGGGCAGGAGGACGTCCTCGAACACCACCTCGTTGAAATGATGCTCGCCGGCCAGATCGGCGATGGGGCGGATGGTGATGCCCGGCGTCTTCAGATCGACCAGGAACTGGCTGGTGCCGCCATGCCGGTCTTCGGCACTGCCGGTCCGGCAGAACAGGATCATGTAGTCGGCGTGGTGGGCGTAGGTCGTCCACAGCTTGGTGCCGTTGACGACGAAGCCGCCGTCGACCGGCACCGCGCGCGTCCGCACCGCGGCGAGGTCGGAACCGGAATCCGGCTCGCTCATGCCGATGCAGAAGAAGCACTCGCCGGCGGTGATGCGCGGCAGGATCGACCGGCGCTGCTCCTCGGTGCCGACCTTCAGCAGCAAAGGCCCGCTCTGGCGGTCGGCGAACCAGTGGGCCGCCACCGGCGCCCCGGCGGCCAGCATCTCCTCCAGCACGACATAGCGTTCCAGCGCGCTGCGCTCATGCCCGCCATAGCGCTTCGGCCATGTCATGCCGATCCAGCCGCGCTGCCCGACCTTGCGGCTGAATTCGGCGTCGAAGCCGCTCCAGGAGCGCGAGCGGTCCTGCGGGCGGCGGGTGGCCAGCTCCTCCGCCAGAAAGGCGCGGACCTCGACGCGCAGACCCTCGACATCCGTGTCGGGAGGGGGCGGAAAGGCGATCAGATCCATGGTCAATTCCTCGATGGCACCGGTGGGATCAGGCGGCGGTGACGAGCGGCCAGAGCCCGTCCGCCCCGGCGCGCGCCACCTCCCGCCCGATCAGGCGGCCCCACTCCCCTTCCCCGCCGAATTCGTCGCGCCAGGACCACAGGCGCTTGGTGAAGAAATGCAGGCTGTGCTCATGGGTGAAGCCCATGGCGCCATGCACCTGATGCGCGATGGCCGCCGCAATGCCGGCCGCCTCGCCACAGCGGAGCTTGGCCGCCGCAATCGGCAGCAGGGCCCCGCCCTGCGCCACGGCCTCGGCAGCGATGTCGCCGGCCGCGCGGGCGGCGGCGGCCTGTCCGGCCAGCACGGCGAGGTGCTGCTGGATGGCCTGGAACTTGCCGATGGGCCGGCCGAACTGGCTGCGCTCGTTGGCATAGGCGGTGGTCATCGCCAGGACGCGGCCCAGCGCCCCGGCCATCGCGATGCTGCGGACCGCGGCGCCCAGCGCGTGCAGCTCCGCCAGCGCGATGCCCGGCGCGGGGGCGACGCTCTCCGTCGGCAGCAGCGTCTCGAAGCGCAGGCTGTCGCGCGGCTCGTTCGCCAGATTGACGTCCGGCGCGGTGTCGGCCTGCCCGGCGGGCACCAGCGCCACGAAGCTCTGCCCGTCCTGGCCGGCATCGCCGCAGGCATCGTCGCAGCGGGCCAGCACGACGGTGGCGGCGACGCGGCCCCAGGGCACCCGGTGTGCCGTTCCCGACAAAAGCCAGCCGCCGTCCCGCCGCGCCAGGGTCAGCCGGTCGTCCGGACGCACCGGCGCCAGGGTCAGCGGTCCGCCGGGAAGCTCCAGCCCGGCATTCGCCAGGATGCGGTTCGCCAGCATGGTTTCGGCCAGCGGCAGCGGCACCGCGAAGGCGCCGGCAAGGCGGATCAGGTCCAGCGCCTCCACCACCGGCAGGCCGAAGCCGCCGGCCTCCTCCGGCACCAGGGCGAGCGGAAGCCCCATATCCTCGACCGCCTGCCACTGCGCGTCGAGCCACTGGCCGGATTCGGCCAGCACACGCTGTTTGGCCGTGAACTGTTCCTCGAAAAGCCTAGTCGCCGTATCGACCAGGATCTGGCTGGTGTCGCTCACCATATGTCTCCCTGTTGCCGGCCCCGAGTGCCCGGCCCCCGATGTCCGGTTGCGGGCCTTGCGGAGGTCAGAGGTCGAGCCGGTAGCGGCGGAGGATGTCCGGGTCCGGATCGGCACCCAGGCCGGGGCCGTCGGGAATGGCGATGGTGCCGTCGGGGCGCGGAAGGCCGACCTCGCCGAACACCGGGGCGTCCAGATCGATGTAGAGCCGCTCGATGGCCCCGATCCCGCCGAAGACCGCGGTCATGTGCAGGGTCGCCAGGAAGCCGGGACCGGAATAGGGCGAGTGCGGGGCGAGCGTCCGGCCGTTCAGTTCGGCAAGCATGCCGACGCGCAGGAACTCGGTGATGCCGCCGACCTTGGTGACGCTGGGCTGGAGATAGTCGATCCCCTCGCAGGCGGCGAGCGGCTTGAACGCCCAGGCGTTCGGCGTGTTCTCGCCGGTGGCGATAGGAACCGGCGCGGCACGGCGCGTCCTGACCAGCCCGTCCAGATCCTCGGGCGGCCAGACCGGCTCCTCCAGCCATTTCAAACGGTGGGGGGCCAGCCCCTGCGCCATCTCGACCGCCGTCCCGACATCCCAGGCGCAGTTGACGTCCAGCATCAGCTCGATGCCGTCGCCGACGGTGCGGCGGGCGGCGGCGACCGCCTCGACCGTCTTCTCGTGCAGCTTGATCTCGCGATAGCCGCGCTCCAGCGCCTGGGTGCAGGAGGCGGCGACGATGTCCGGCTCGGTCAGCCGCATCAGGCTGGCATAGACCGGCACCTGCCCCCGCGCATGGCCGCCGGCCAGTTTCCACACCGGCTGCCCGGCCCGCTTGCCGGCGAGATCCCACAGCGCGATGTCGAGGCCGCTCAGCGCATATTGGGTGACGCCACCGCGTCCGAAGATGTGGAGCGTCTTCTTCAGATCCTCCATCAGCCCGGCGATGTCCGTCGCGTCGCGGCCGACGGCGAGCGGCGCCAGGGTCCGTTCGATGAAGGTCTTGGTCACCGGGATGACGTTGTAGCCGAAGGCCTCGCCATAGCCGGTCAGCCCCTCGTCGGTCTCGACGCGGAGGATCAGGTAGTTGGCGGTGGTCCACAGCGCGCCGCCGAAGCCGGTGACCGGGCCGTTGTGCCGGTAGGGGATGGCGATCGGAATCGCCTCGATGGCGGTGATCTTCATGATGGTCTCTCGCTGGCAAGGGGTCGGCGTCGCGGGGCCGAAATCAGTTTGTCGGGGGCGGCGGTGCCGGTCGCGGGGCATCGGCCCCACCGCGCTTTCCGGATCAGTGCGCCCCGCCGAGATAGACGCGCTGCAACAGGTCGCTGCTCTGGATTTCGGACGGCGTGCCCGCCCCGACGATCCGCCCGGTTTCCGTGAGGTAGCAGTAGTCGGCGTGGCGCAGCGCCTTCTCCACCAGCTGTTCGACCAGCAGGATCGCCATGCCGCCCTTGCAGAGGTCGCTGGCGACGTCGAGGATGCGGTCGATGACGATGGGCGCCAGCCCGCCCGACGGCTCGTCCAGGATCAGCAGCCTGGGATCGCCGATCACCCCCTGCCCGACCGCCAGGATCTGCTGCTGGCCGCCGCTGAGGCGCGACGCCTGCTGGTTCCGGCGTTCCGCCAGTTCCGGAAACAGGCCGTAGATGCGGTCGAGCTTGGAGCGGTCGCCGCGCGATGCCCGCGCATAGGTGCCGAGGAGCAGGTTGTCCTCCACCGACAGGCCGCCGAACACCCGGTGCCCCTCCAGCACCTGAACGACGCCGGAGCGCACGATGTCGCGCGGCGTCGCCGCACCGATCTCCGCCCCGGCCATGGTGACGCGCCCGGCCTTCTTCGGGATCAGGCCGGAGATGGCGTGCAGCATCGTGCTCTTGCCGGCGCCGTTGCGGCCGAGCAGGACGACGAACTCGCCGCCATGCACCCGGAAGGAGGCGCCGTGCACCACCTCGGCCTTGCCGTAGGCGACATGCAGGTCCGCCACGTCGAGCAGGATCTGATTGGGTCGATTGACTGTGCCCATGTGCATCTCACGCTCCCAGATAGACGCGGATGACTTCGGGATCGCTGCGCACCTCGGCCGGCGTGGCGTGCTTGATCATGCGCCCCAGATTCAGCGTCGTGACGCGGTCGCACACGCTGAACACGAAGTCGGTATGGTGCTCGACGAGCAGGACGCCGATCCCGGCGTCGCGCAGCGCGGTGACGATGCTGGCGAGATGCTCGATCTCCCCCTCCGTCAGGCCGCCAGCCGGCTCGTCGAGCAGGATGAAGCGGGCGCGCATGACCAGCCCGCGGGCGATCTCCAGGAAACGCTGCTCGGCATGGTCGAGCAGGCTCGCCCGGCGATGGATGGCATAGCCGAGCCCGACGCCGTGCAGCAGCTCCTCCGCCCGGTCGCGCAGCGCGCGCTCCTCCCGGCGGGCGCGCGGCAGCGCCAGGGCGGTCTCCAGAAAGCCGGCGCGTGTCTCGCACCAGCCGCCCAGCATTGCGTTGTCCAGCACGCTGAGGCTGCCGAGCAGGCGGGGCTTCTGGAAGGTGCGGGCGACGCCGACGCGCGGGCGCTGCTGCACCGGCGAGCGGGCCAGCGACTCCCCGTCCAGCCGGATGTCGCCCTCGTCGACCTGATAGTAACCGGTCAGCAGGTTGAGCAGGGTCGTCTTGCCGCTGCCGTTCGGGCCGATCAGGCCGTGGATCTCGCCTTCCCGCAATTCGAGCGACACGTTGCTGAGCGCCGTCACGCCGCCGAAGCGCTTGCTCACTGTGTCGGCAACCAGCGTGCTCATGATGCGTGCCCCCGTTGAATGTCCCGTTGCATGCCCCGCCGGACGGCGGCGGCCAGGCGGCCGATGTCGGGCTGGAGGCCCTTCGGTTCCGGACCTTTCTTCTGCAAACGGGCCAGGACCGACTTGATGACGTGGCCGATGCCCTCCGGCACCACCAGCACCACCGCCAGCAGCAGCAGGCCGTAGAAGAAGTTGCCGAGCTTGGCGAGCGGCGCCACCATCTCCGGCAGGGCGGTCAGGACCACCGTCCCGACGAAGGGGCCGAGAATGCTGCCGCGGCCGCCGATGATGATGCAGACGAAGAAGAACAGCCCCAGCTCGAAGACGAAGGTCTCCGGCGTGATGTAGCTCTGCAACGAGGCGAACAGCGCGCCGCCGATCCCGGCGGTGACCCCGCTGAAGGTGAAGACGGTGAGCTTCAGCCGGAAGATCGGCACCCCCACCGCGGCGGCGGCCACCTCGCTGTCGCGCAGCGCGATCAGCCCCCTGCCCCACATCAGCCGGGCGACGTTCCACGTCATCCAGGTGATCAGCGCCGCGACCAGCAGCACCAGCCAGTAGAAGCCGGTCGGCGTGTCGAAGGGCGCCGCGAAGCCCGGCACCGGCAGCCCGGCGCCGCCGCCGGTCAGGCCGCCCTGGGCCAGCGACAGCTCCGCCATGATCAGGGCGAAGGCCATCGTCGCCATGGCGAAGTAGAAGCCGGGAAGGCGCAGCGACGGCAGGCCCAGCAGGAAGCCGCAGAGCCCGCCCAAGCCCCCGGCCAGCGCCAGCGTCAGCAGCGGGTCGACGCCGTAGCGCCCGACGACGATGGCGAAGGCGTAGGAGCCGATGGACAGCAGCCCGACATGGCCGATGGACAGCTGGCCGGTGTAGCCGACCACCAGATTGAGGCCGGCGATCAGCACCCAGTAGACGCCGATCAGCGCCGCGAGGTGGAGCTGGTAGAAGTCGCCGACCCAGAATGGCAGGGTCACCGCCAGGATGCCGCCGACGGCGAGCGTCCCGAGGCGCGGAAGGGAGGATGTCGTCATACCGGGCGGACCTTCTTGGAGCCGAAGAGACCTTCGGGTTTGACCAGGAGCACGACCATCAGCAGGCCGACCGCAATCGTCTGCTGGTACTCGCCGCCGAACAGGTAGGTCGCGAGCGTCTGGAACAGGCCCAGCGCGACGCCGCCGACGAGCGCACCGACATTGCTGCCCAGCCCGCCGACCGCCAGCGCGATGAAGCCGTAGAGCGTGAGGGTCAGGCCGAGGGCGAAGAAGGCGAAGGTCAGCTGCCCCGCCGCGAAGCCGGCCAGCCCGCCGAGCGCGCCGGCGATGGCGAAGGACAGGGCGCGGGTGCGGTCGGTGGCGATGCCGCGGGCGCGGGCGGCGAAGGCGTCCTCCGACACGGCCTGGAACACCTTGCCGTACATCGTCCGCCGGTAGAAGAATTCGAGCCCGAGCGCCATGGCGACCACCGCCGCAATCGGCAGCCAGTATTTCTGGTCCAGCACGCCGGCCGTGAAATCCTGGTCGGCCAGCCGCGGGAACGGGCGGGGCTCGGTGCCCCACCACAGGCCGACCGCCTGCTGCACCATGGTCGCCAGCGCCAGCGTGCTGAGCAGCCAGAGATGCTCGTCGGAGCGGGCGAGAACGCGGCGGATGGCGATGACCTCGGTCAGCAGGCCGAAGGCCGCCCCGACCAGCACCGCCCCGACCAGCGCCAGCGGCGCCGGAAGCCCGAGGTCGAGCATGAAGTAGGCGCCGAAGACACCGCCAAGCATGCAGATGTGGCCGGTCGTCACGCTCAGGACCTTGGAGGTCGAGAACATGATGTTGTAGGCGAGGCCCGTCGCCGCGTAGAGCGCGCCGATCGCCAGCCCCGACACCAGAACGGTAAGCATGCTGCCCATCCGTTTGTGAATTGCTGCGGAATTGCAAGACGGCGCGAAGGCAGACCCTGCGGCCCGATGCGGGCCGCACGCTCTCCGGCCCGCGCCGGGGCCGTGAAGCCTTGAGTCCGATGCCGGCGACCCGGCACGGGCCGGCTCAGTGCGGGGCCGCCTCGAAGCTGCCGTCCTTGAAGGTGTTGGCCTTGTTGATCACGATGCCGGAGTCGGGGAAGCCGTTGCGCTGCTTCGGCCCCCAGCTGTAATCGGCATAGGTGCCCTTGAGGCTCTGGGTGTTTTCCAGCGCCTTCTGGACGGCGGCCTTGTCGGTCGAGCCCGCCGTCTTCACCGCATGCTCGATGATCTTGACGGTGTCGTAGCCCAGCGTGACCCACCAGAAGGTGAAGTTGATGGTGCCGCCGAACTCCGGCCGCATCTTGTCCATCAGCACGGTCGTTGGGCCGGGCAGCTTGCCGTCCGCACCGTAGGTCGTGCTGCTGTAGCCGGCGGCATAGGTCTGCTCCCAGTATTCCGGCTTGTTCAGCAGATCCTTGATCGGGAGCCCCATGATGGCCGGATGGCCGACGACCGGCACGTCCCACTGCATGTTGCCCCGCGCGTTCAGCACGCGGGCGAGCAGGCCGGTGGCGGCCGACCACGGCATGACGACATCGGCCCCGGCGGCCCGCGCCTTGGTCATCTCGTCGGTCACGTCGGTCTTGTTGGCGTCGATCAGCACGCTGTAGACCGGCTTGATCCCGGCATCGGCCAGCAGCGCCTCGGCCTTCTTGGCGCTGGAGGTGCCGTAGCCGGTGGTGTCGCCGATGATCGCCACCTTGCTGCGCTTCAGCGTCTTGATGGCATAGTCGTTGGCGCTGCCGATCCACTGCTCGTTGGTGGCGATGGCCCGGAAGGCGCGCGGGTATTTCTGCGGATCGGTCAGCTCGTCCACCGTGCCGATGATGATGTTCGGCACGCCGGCACGGGCAAGGATGGGAACGGTGGCCAGCGATTCGCCGGAATTCACCGGGCCGATGACGAAGTCCACCTTCTCGCTGAGCACGAGCTGCTGCGCGAAGTTGACCGCCTTGGTCGGATCGCCGGCGGTGTCGCGGGTGATCAGCTCGATCTTACGCCCGTCGATGCCGCCCGCCTTGTTGATCTCGTCCACGGCGAACTTGACGCCCTGGTTCTCGGCGACGGCCGCCGACGACAGCGGGCCGGTCAGCGAGGACAGCCAGCCGATCTTCACCGGCGTCGTGTCGGCAGCGGCGGTGCCGGCGAACAGGCCAACCGCCAGGGCGAGGCCCGCGGCGGTCACGGTTGCGGGGCCGAGATGCATCCTGGCGGGAATCCGGTCGGTGGTCATGGTTCCTCCCTTCTTATGTATCGTGCTTTGGACTGATCATCTCTGAGCCGAACATTATTTCGCAAGACATTTTTCATTCCGCGCCATTTTTTTGTCGGAAGATGTCGAGATGGCGGAAGAACCCATTCCCGGTTGTAGTCAGGCTTCAAACGCCGCCGTTTTGTGGGTTGAACAGAGGTCTGTGCGAACTTTCGCCGGTCCCAGCCGTGGAAAAATCGATCCAGCGGGTCGAACGGCAACGGTTGGGGAACGGTTCCCATCGATGAGAAAACCGGATCGAACGGGGCGAGTCGCGTATTTTGATATGAACTATGCACTGAATGAAAAAACTGTTGCAACGAACGCCATCAGGCGCGACGATGCGCCCCAAGAACAATCACCATCGTGAACTGTCCGCGCCCTTCCCATGGACGGGCGGGCCGCGGCAGCCGGGAGGCAGGGCTTTGCGCATCTCCGACATCGAACTGGCCGCGGTCGACCTGCAACTGGACCGGCCGCTGCGCACCGCGATCCACGAGATCAGCACGGTGTCGTGCCTGCTGCTGACCGTCAGGACCGACGAAGGGGTATCGGGCGAGGGCTATGGCTTCTGCTTCGGCATCGACCGCCTGCGCTCCATCGCCCAGCTGGCGGCCAGCCTGAAGCCGAAGCTGATCGGCCGCGATCCCTTCCAGGTCGAAGCCCTGTGGTCCGACCTGTTCCGCCATCTGAATTTCTGCGGGCAGGCCGGGCTCGCCCTGCATGCGATGACGCCCATCGACGTCGCCTGCTGGGACATCATCGGCAAGGTGGCGAACCAGCCGCTCTACCGGCTGTTCGGCGCCCACCGCGACCGCGTGCCGGTCTATGCCAGCGGCGGCCTGTGGCTGTCCTCCAGCCTGGACGAACTCCGGCAGGAGGCGCGGGCCTTCGTCGACCAGGGCTTCAAGGCGATGAAGCTGCGCCTCGGCTCGCCGCGCTGGCAGGACGACATCGCTCGCATCGAGGCGGTGCGCGACGCCATCGGGCCGGACATCGCCCTGATGGTGGACGCCAACCAGGGCCTCACTCCGGCCCATGCCCTGCGGCTCGGCCGCGCGCTGGAGGCGTTCGAACTGGTGTGGTTCGAGGAACCCGTCCCGACCTGGAACGACGAGGGAAGCGCCGCCCTGGCCGCGGCGCTCGACACCCCGATCGCCAGCGGCGAGACGGAATACACGCGCTACGGCCTGAAACGGCAGATCCAGGCCCGCGCCGCCGACATCCTGATGCCCGACCTGCAACGCATGGGCGGCTACACCGAGTTCCGCAAGGCAATCGGGCTGATGGCGGCGCACGACGTGCCCTTCTCGCCCCACATCTTCACCGAACACAGCCTGCATCTGGTGGCGTCGTCGGCCGGCGCCATCCATGCCGAGCACATGCCGTGGTTCGGGCCGCTGTTCCGCGAGGCGATGGCCGTCGAGACGGACGGCACCATCCTGGTGCCGGACCGCCCCGGCGTCGGCTTCACCTTCGACTGGGACCGCCTGGACCCGATGCGCGCCGCGCTCTGAAAGCACTCCCGGGGCAGCGCAACCGGGCCACGGCCACAGACGATTATGGATCGAAGAAATGACAGTGTTCGATGGCGGCGCGGCGCCGGATGCGGCCCGTTCCCCGGGCCCCCTCCACGGCATCCGCGTCCTCGACCTCTCCCGTGTCCTGGCCGGTCCCTGGTGCACCCAGTGCCTGGCCGACCTCGGCGCGCAGGTCCTGAAGATCGAGAGCCCCGGCGACGGCGACGAGACCCGGAGCTGGGGGCCGCCCTACATGGGCGATCTGGCCGCCTACTACACCTGCGCCAACCGGTCGAAGCACAGCCTGACCGTCGACCTGAAGAGCGCCGAGGGCCAGCGCCTCATCCGCGATCTGGCCGCCGAGGCCGACATCCTGATCGAGAATTTCAAGCTCGGCACCCTCGACCGCTTCGGGCTCGGCTATGACGACCTGAAGCCGGTCAATCCGGCGCTGATCTATTGCTCGGTCTCCGGCTATGGCCGGACGGGACCGGAAGCGGCCCGCGCCGGCTATGACTTCGTCATCCAGGGCGAGACCGGCCTGATGTCGGTGACCGGATTTCCCGACGGGCCGCCGACCAAGGTCGGCGTCGCCGTCTCCGATCTCTTCTCGGGCCTCTATGCCTCGCAGGCGATCCTGGCCGCCCTGCTCGGCCGCCAGCGGACCGGGCGCGGACAGTTCCTCGACGTCGCGCTGTTCGACTGCCAGCTGGCGGCGATGGCCAATGTCGCTGCCGGAGCCCTCGCCACCGGGGCGGAGTCCCGGCGCTACGGCAATGCCCATCCCAACGTCGTGCCCTACGAGGTGTTCGAGACGTCCGACGGGCCGTTCGTGCTCGCCATCGGCAACGACCGGCAGTTCCGCACCCTGTGCGAATCCGTGCTAGAGGACATCGCGATGCGCGACGATCCGGCCTTCCGCACCAATGCCGACCGCGTCGCCAACCGCGTCCTGCTCAGCCAGCGGCTCGCCGCCCGGTTCCGCGAGCGGCCCCGCGCCCACTGGATGGAGCGGCTCGCCGCCCGCAGCCTGCCCGCCGGTGCGGTGCGCTCCGTCGTCCAGGCGCTCGCCTCCGATCAGGTCGCGGGGCGCAACCTGCTCCACAGCTTCGAGACCGCAAGCGGCGGACCGATTCGCGTCGTCGGCTATCCGGTGAAGTTCGAAGACGGCCTGCCGCCGCCCGGCCGCCCCCCCGCCCAGGGTGAGGGTGGCGGGGAGATCGCAAAGCAGTGGCTGGGGCGCCGATCCGGAGCCGGCCGGACCCCATGACACGCAAAAACCTTGACACATCTTCCGGGAGAGCACAGGTCCGACGGCTGGGCCGGCCTGCCGCCCAGTCTCCCGGCAGGACAACGACACAGGGCACAGCCATGGTGAAAAGCGCGGACGAGGAACGGACCAAGGCCGGCAACGACGGCGAGCGCGAAGGACCGGCCGGCACGCTCGCCCGCGGGCTGGCGATCCTCGACGCCATCGTCGACGCACCGCAGCCGCTGATGCTGGGCGAGGTCGCGGCGCTGACCCGCCTGGACCAGAGCACGACGCTGCGCCTGCTGCGCACGCTGGAGGATAGCGGCTACGTCGTCCGTCTGGCCGATTCCAAGCGCTATGCGCCGTCGCCCAAGGGCCTGCTGCCGCTGCCGCTGATGCATCCCATCAACCAGCTTCGGCGGGAATCGCACTCCGTGCTGATCGAGCTGGCGCGCAACTTGCGGGAAACCGTGGTGCTCGTCCTCTATCTCAGCACCGAGCGGATGGTGACCGACATCGCCCAGGCTCCGGGATCGCTGTCGCCCTACTACAACACCTGGCTCCAGGGGCCGCTGCACGGCTCCGGCTCCGGCAAGGCGCTGCTGCTCAGCCTTGATCCGGAGCAGCGTGCCGCCGTCCTCGGGCCGGAACCCTACAAGGTCTACACCCCGCAGACCATCGTCAGCCACGCCGAGCTGGACGAGGATCTGCGCGTCTCCGCCCTGCGGGGCTATGTGGTGGCGCATGACGAACACCATGTCGGCCTGACCGCCATCGCCGCCAACATCCCCACCTGGAACAACGGCCATGTCGGCTGTCTGGTGGTGACCGGGCATTCCCGTGACATGGACGAAGCCAGGATCGCCGGCATCGGCGAGGAGCTGGTCCGGGTGGCGAAGCTGATGCCCTACCAGCTCGGCAGCCTCCGTTCCGTCGCGCATGTCGTGGGGAAATGAGCGTCTCGACACTGACAATCGATCCGAAGGGAGAGGACCCATGCCTATCGTCAACATCACCCTGATCAAGGGCCGGTCGCAGGAAAAGAAGGCCGCCATGTACCGCGAGGTCACGGAGGCGATCCACCGCACCCTCGGCGCGCCGCGCGAAAGCGTGCGCATCATGGTGAACGAGATCGAGCCCGAGCATTTCGCCGTCGCCGGAGAGGCCAAGACCGGCCCGTCGTCGTAACGCGCCGGCTTTAGAGTGTGATCGGTTCAAGCGGACTCGCTTGAAGCGTGAATCACACGGAAAACCAAAAGCTTAGAGTCTGTCTGATGCTTCAATAAGCATCAGACAGACTCTGAACCATCGCACATCGCTGACATGAAGCGACGCTTCGGCCGACGGCCGGAGCGACGGGAGTCGTGSGKSCGCAAGGCAAGGCGACGGACCGCCGGCTTGCGGACGCATTGGAAAGGATGATCTCGATGAACAACGGATCCGCCCCGGCCACCGGTGGGCGCCTTCTGGTCGACATGCTGCGCCTGAACGGGGTCGACCGGGTTTTCTGCGTGCCGGGCGAAAGCTACCTCGCCGTGCTCGATGCGCTGGTCGATGCGCCGGAGATCGCGGTCACCATCTGCCGGCACGAGGGCGGAGCGGCGATGATGGCCGAGGCCTACGGCAAATGCACCGGCCGTCCCGGCATCTGCTTCGTCACCCGCGGACCGGGCGCCACCAACGCCAGCCACGGCGTCCACATCGCCCACCAGGATTCCACGCCGATGATCCTCTTCATCGGGCAGATCGAACGGAGCGCGCAGGAGCGCGAGGCCTTCCAGGAGGTCGATTACCGCCGCATGTACGGCCCGCTCAGCAAATGGGTGGCGCAGATCGACGAGGCCGGCCGCATCCCCGAGATGGTCGGCCGCGCCTTCTACACGGCGACGTCCGGCCGTCCGGGACCGGTGGTGCTCGCCCTTCCAGAGGATATGCTGGTCGAACGGGCGGCCCCCCGCCCGGCCGCACCCTACCGCCCGGTCGAGCCCGGTCTGCGGCCGGAGGATCTGGCGGAGCTGGAGCGGCTGCTGGGTGCTGCCGAGAGGCCGCTCCTGCTGGTCGGCGGCGGCGGCTGGACCGCGGAGGCCTGCGACGACATCCGCCGCTTCGCCGAAGCGTGGGACCTGCCGGTCGGCGTGTCCTTCCGCTCGCAGGATCTGTTCGACAACGCCCATCCCAGCTATGCCGGCGATCTCGGCCTCGGCGTCAACCCCGCCCTGGCCAGGACCGTCCAGGAGGCCGACCTGCTGCTCGTCGTCGGCCCGCGGCTGGGAGAGGCGACGACCGGCGGCTACACGCTGCTCGACATCCCATGCCCGCGCCAGACCCTGGTGCATGTCCATGCCGGGGTCGAGGAGCTGGGCCGCGTCTACCAGCCGGCGCTCGCCATCAATGCCGGCATGCGCACGACCGCCAGGGCGCTCGCCGCGCTGGCGCCGCCGGCCTCCCGCCGGAACCCGGAACGGATCCGGGAGCGCACCAGGGCCATCCACGACGCCTATCTCGCCTGGACCGTTCCGCCGTCCATCCCCGGCCCGCTGCAGATGGGCGAGATCATGGGCTGGCTGCGCGAGACCCTGCCGCCGGACACCATCGTCACCAACGGGGCCGGCAATTTCGCCATCTGGCCGAACCGCTTCCACCGCTACCGCCGGTTCCGCACCATGCTGGCGCCGACCTCCGGCTCGATGGGCTATGGCATTCCGGCGGCAATCGCGGCGAAGCTGCTGCATCCGGAACGGCCGGTGGTGGCCTTCGCCGGCGATGGCTGCTTCATGATGAGCGTGCAGGAACTCGCGACCGCCGCGCAGTACGAGGCGGCGATTGTGGTGGTGCTGGTCAACAACGGCATGTTCGGCACCATCCGCATGCACCAGGAGCGCGAGTATCCCCGGCGCGTCAGCGGCACCGAGTTGAAGAATCCCGACTTCGTCACCCTGGCGCAGAGTTTCGGCGCCCATGCCGAACGCATCACCCGGACCGAGGAGTTCATGCCGGCCTTCGAGCGCGCCATGGCGGCAGGACGCCTCGCCCTGCTGGAACTGGTCATCGACCCGGAAGCCATCAGCCCGACGCACACGGTGACGAGCCTGCGCGAACAGGCGGAGCGGGCCCGCGGCGCCTGACCGCCGGCCGGAACGGAAAACCGGCCCGATAAAAGGCCCGATGAACCGGAGTTGTCCCGCCCTCCCGCGGACCAGGAACCTCACGACATGCTGACCTTCGACGATTGCCTCGCGCTCACCGACCTCGCCCCCGACAGGCTGCCGCTGGTGGACGGCATGGGGACCGTCTCCGCCTTCCTGCTGATGTCCGACAGCGCCGCCGCGGATGCCGGCTGCTCCCAGGACCCCGGCGAGGAGACGCAGCCATGAAACACAATCACATCGCCGGCCGCTGGGTGGCCGGCGGCGGCGGCATCGACAACGTCAATCCGTCCGACACCACCGACATCGTCGGCAGCTATGCCGTCGCCGACGGCGGCATGGTCGCGGAGGCGGCCCAGGCCGCAAGGGCCGCTTTTCCGGCCTGGGCGCGCAGCACGCCCCAGCAGCGCGCCGATATCCTCGATGCCGTCGGCAGCGAACTGCTCGCGCGCAGGGAGGAGCTGGGAACCCTGCTGTCGCGGGAGGAAGGGAAGATCCTGGCGGACGGCATCGCCGAAGTGGTCCGCGCCGCCCAGGTCTTCAAGTTCTTTGCCGGCGAGGCCCTGCGCATCCCCGGTGAGAAGGTCGCGTCCACGCGGCCGGGGGTCGAGGTCGACATCCTGCGCGAGCCCGTGGGCGTCATCGGCATTATCACGCCGTGGAACTTCCCGATGGCCATCCCGGCCTGGAAGATCGCCCCGGCGCTCGCCTACGGCAACTGCGTGGTCTTCAAGCCCGCCGAACTCGTTCCCGGATCGGCCTGGGCGCTGGCCGAGATCGTCACGCGCGCCGGTGTGCCGGCCGGCGTGTTCAATCTCGTCATGGGGCCGGGGTCGCTTATCGGGGACGCCCTGGTCGACGGGGTGGATGCCGTGACCTTCACCGGCTCGGTCGCCACCGGCCGCCGGGTGGCGCAGCGGGCCGTCGGCCGCATGATCCGATGCCAGCTCGAGATGGGCGGCAAGAACCCGATGGTCGTGCTGGATGACGCCGACCTCGACGTCGCCGTCGATGCCGCGGTGAACGGGTCCTTCCTCCAGACCGGCCAGCGCTGCACCGCCTCGTCGCGCCTTGTCGTCACCGAAGGCATCCATGACCGGTTCGTCGCCGCGGTGACGGAACGGCTGGAACGGCTCGCGGTCGGCCATGCGCTGAAGCCGGGAACCGAGATCGGACCGGTGGTGGACGGCCGGCAGCTGGAGCAGGATCTGTCCTACATCGCCATTGCCGAGCAGGAGGGGGCGCGGCGGCAGTGCGGCGGACAGCGGCTAACCAGGGAAACGCCCGGCTTCTATCTTTCGCCCTGCCTGTTCACCGAAACCACCAACGCCATGCGCATCAACCGCGAGGAGGTGTTCGGGCCGGTCGCAAGCGTCATCCGCGTCAGGGATTACGACGAGGCGCTCAGCGTGGCGAACGACACCCCCTTCGGCCTGTCGTCGGGCATCTGCACCGGTTCGCTGAAACACGCGACCCATTTCCGCGCCAACTCCGCGGCGGGGCTGGTCATGGTCAATCTGCCGACCGCCGGCCTGGACTTCCATGTTCCGTTCGGCGGACGCAAGGGGTCCAGCTATGGCCCGCGCGAACAGGGCCGTTATGCGGTGGAGTTCTACACCTCCGTCAAGACCGCCTATGTGCGGGCCGTGTGAAGAAGCAGCGGGCGCACGGCCTCGGCATGTACGTTGAGGCTGGCGTATTGAAGGATTTATTTCCTTTATATTGACAATATGCCTGCCTGTCGGCAGTGTCGTCGTCGCCAGCGGGCCAGCTGCGCCCGCAAATTCCCCGACCCCTCCCCTGCCCGCCCCAGGAGTTCGTGTGCCATGAGCCTTGCCGCCATGGGCGACGCCGCGTGCATTGCCGTCGCCGCCATCGCCGTGCCTGACAGCCATGCCCGCCGCCGCATCGACGACGACGGGCTGGATTCGCTCGCCCGATCCATCGAAGAGGTCGGGCTGTTGCAGCCCATCATGGTCCGTCCGCTGGGGAATGGGCGTTACGAACTGCTGGCCGGCGCAAGGCGGCTGCGTGCGATGCAGGCGCTGGGCCGGGCCGGCGTGCCGGCGGTGCCGGTGACCAACGAAAGCGCCGCGGTGCTGTCGCTGGTGGAGAACATGCAGCGCCAGGGGCTGGACGCGCTGGAACTGGCCGAAGCGCTTCAGCGGCTGGTGGAGCGGGGCTGGGGACGCGAAGCGCTGGCCCGGCTGGTCGGGCGCAGCACGAGCTGGATCGGCGACATGCTGGGCCTGAACCGGCTGCCGGACTGGATCAAAATGGAATATCCGCAGGCGCGGCGGGTGGTGTCGCGCTCGCTGCTGGTGGAGATCGCGCGGGTGCGCGACGCATCGGCGCAGGCGGAGCTGTGGCGGCAGGCGGTGGGCGGAGCGCTCACCGTGCGGCAGGCACGGCGGATGCGGCGCGAGGCGCTGCCGGCGGTCCCGCGCGCTCTATCGGCGGTGCGGCGCTGCGTTCGCCAGTTGGACCGGATCGACACGGCGCCGGATCTGGCGGAGAAGGACCGGTCGGCGCTGCTGGCCCTGCGCGACAGGATCGACTTGTTGCTCGGTGCCGGAGGCGGGGCAGAGAGCGGGAATCAGGCCCGCGGCTTTCTCGTTGACCGTCTCCAGGCAGGGGATGGTTTGGCGGCCGCGGATGCCCGGTGAAAGGCCTGACCGCCGCTGCGGACAGGCCTTTCGGTCCGGCCGAGGCTCCGTTCAGCGCACGGCCTCGCCCAGGCTCAGCATCAAGCGGTTGGCCCAGGCGAAGATCGCGACCGCCAGGACGAGATCCAGGATCTCGCCGTCCTCCACTCCGGCCCCGCGAAGCGTTGCGACATCCTCCGCCGTCAGGGCGGCTGGCGTGGCGGTCAGGCGGGCGGCGGCCTGGGCGATGGCTTGGCGGCGCGGATCGTCCTGGCCGGCAATCCCCTGCGCGAACAGCAGATCGACCGCGTCCCTGCCCCCGGTCAGCTCGACGAAGCGGCGGGCGTGGACGGAGGCGCAATAGACACAGCCGTTCAACACCGATTCCACGGCGGTTGCGAACTCGCGCTCGGCCCGGGGCAGGCCGCGCGGGGCATACATGATGCCGTTGAACAGCGGCGTGCGGTGCAGAAGCGATTCCGGCTCATGCGCCAGCACCAGCGAATAGGCGCCGATGGCGATGTTGGACGGCGTCACCGCCAGAGCGAGCCGCTGCTCCTCCGTCGCATCCTCCAGCACCACAGGCGTCAGCCAGGGCTTCCAGTCCAGCACGTCGGTGGTGAAGCCGATGTCCGCATCGACCGGCACCGGTGCCCCGGCGGGCAGCGGGCCGGACGGCGGCTCCGCCGCACCGCCTGCCGCACCGCCTGCCAACGCCCGCAGTCCGGCCAGCAGGCGGACCTGATAGTTCACCAGTGCGATCAGCTGCGACAGCGCGACGATGCCGTGCGCATCCAGCCCCGCCGCCGCCAGCGCGCCCAGATGCTCCGGCCGGGACTCGC
>NZ_JBCEBL010000043.1:0-41123 GCF_049472615.1 Azospirillum sp. 11R-A
CTCGCTTGGTTCGCGCGCTTCCGTCGCATCGCCGTCCGATACGAACGGCGCGCTGACATCTTCACCGCATTCCACCAAATAGCCGCCAGCCTCATCTGCTGGCGTTTCGTCCAAAGATGGTTCTGTTAGGCGCTCTCAATGGCTGCCGGGACAACCAACCGGCCTCGAATCGGAAGCATTAACCCGTATGTGTTTCCTCTTGCGCCAAAAACCTACTTTTGGTTTTATGAACCGGTGGTTTAGATGCGCTGTCGAGGTTCGCGTGCGTATACGCATTGGATTGGCTGCGGTTCTTCTTGGTGCTGGGATGCTGTCTGCATGCCAGACAATGAACGATGTGGCGAAAACGGTCGGCAAACCGCCGGAGAAGGCGCTTGAGATGCGTGCGCTTCAGACGCGCCGTTTCGACAGCGAGAACGAGAAGCTTCTGCTCGAGGCAGGAACCCAGACCCTTCAGGATCTTGGCTTCACCATTTCCGAGGCGTCGAGCGATGTCGGCGTGGTGGTTGCTTCCAAGCAGCGCAGTGCGGAGGAGGGCGGGCAGGTTGCGGCACAGATCGGCCTGACGATCGCAATGGCTCTGCTTGGCGTGGCAAACAATCCCACCTGGGACCAAGAGCAGACCATTCGGGTGACGTTCATTGCCAGCCCGGTTTCCGGCGGCCGTCAGACCGAAGTGCGCACCGCTTTCGACCGGATCCTGATCAACAATCATGGAAACGCCTGGAAGGCGGAATTGCTGATGGAGCCGCAACTCTACCAGGAGTTCTTCGAAAAGCTCTCCGCCAGCGCGTTCCTTGAGGCTCACAAGATATGACATTGAGCAAGAGCATCCGTTTTGCGATCTTCGGCGCCATGGCGCTCGCGGTCGCAGGCTGTCAGACCAACACTCAACCGCAAATCGTGCTCAGCAAGAAAAGCCCCGTCGAATTGAGGGCAATGCAGGCACGTGCATTCGAAACCTCCGATCAGAACAAAGCCCTGCGGACCGTGATCGCCACGCTCCAGGATCTTGGCTATGGGGTCGACAAGGTCGAGCCGGCTGCCGGAACGGTTTCAGCCAGCAAGCTGGCCAAGCTTCGCATGACCGCCACGGTTTATCCGCGCGGCCCTTCCCGTATGATCATACGCTCCAACGCCGTGGTCATGAACCTCGGGGTGGAAAGTCAGGTGGACGATCCGGCTTTTTACAAGGATCTGTTCTTTGAGCCGCTGGGAAAGGCAATGTTCCTGACAGCTCTCGAACTGGGCAGTGAAGAGGATGTTCCGCCGGTGGCGGATACCGCATCGAAAACGACTGCCAAGCCGTAATCCCCTTCATATCGAGGTCTCCTTCCATGCTCTTCAAGAATTGCACGTTGGTCGTGATGGGGCTTGCCTCGGCGCTGCTGGCCGGTTGCCAGACGGCTGGGGAGCATGCCGCCGCTGTCCGTCAGGCACAGGATGCGGATCGCTTGACCGTCGGCAAGGTGCAGCGCGAGATCCGCATCGGTATGACGAGTGCGGAAGTCGTCGAGGTGCTTGGTTCGCCCAACATGGTAACGACGGATGACCGCCGCCGCGAGAATTGGGTCTATGACAAGATCTCGACGGAGACGGCGTACTCGTCCAGCAGCGGCGGCGTGAACGCACTGATTCTGGGCGGTGGTCCGATTGGCGCCGGCATTGGCGGTGCCTTGGGCGGCGCCGGCGTCAGCGGCTCCGCGGGCGCCCGCAGCACCTCGCAGCGGACGTTGACGGTGATCGTCAAATTCGACGAGGGCAGCCGGGTTCGCGATTTTTCGTATCGCTCCAGCAGCTTCTGACCGGAGCGGCAGCATGAAGTGCCGGGTCGTCGCATCCGTCCTGATCCTATCGGTGTTGGCGGGCTGCCAGCAGACGTCGGGAACGCAGCAGCAGACCGCTGCGCTTACGCTGGCGGCCGAGAGTCTTGGGCAGCGTCAGATGCAGACCCGGCGCTTCGACACGACCGATGAACGGAACATCCTCGCTGCTTGTGCCGGTGTGCTGCAGGACCTCGGCTTTACCACCGAGGAAACCAACCTCAAGGCCGGGTTGATCGTCGCCTCCAAGGACCGCGATGCGGTCGAGTCAGGACAGGTTGCCGGGCAGGTCTTCTTTGCTCTCCTGGTTGCGGCCATGGGAGGCCGTGCGGACCCGGTGTGGGACGCCAATCAGAAGATCAGGATCTCCATCGTGACGCGGCCGACAGGCGATCGAAGCGGCATCGCCGTCCGTGCGACTTTCCAGCGTGTGATTTGGAACACGAAGAATCAGGTCTCGCGCGTCGAGACGATCGACAAGTCCGAAATCCATCAGCAGTTCTTCGAAAAACTCTCGCAATCTGTTTTTCTTGAGGCGCACCAGATATGAGCATGACCGATCGCCGGAATTTGTCGGTCCGCGCTGGGGTCATGGCACTCGGGTTTGCTTTGCTTTCGCTTGGCGGATGCCAGACGGACTCGAAGCAACAGGTGATGGCCGTCGACAAGAGCCAGGTTGAGCTGCGCGCGATCCAGACGCGGGCTTTCGACACCAGCGACCGTAACCTGACGATTCGCACGGTAATCAGCAGTCTTCAGGATCTCGGCTTCGTCATCGATAAAGCCGATGAGCAGTTGGGCATCATCAGCGGAACCAAGCTGTCCGGCTATGCCATGCGCATGACGGTTACGGTTCGCCCACGCGGTAAGACCCAAATGGCGGTGCGGGCGAGCGCGCAATACAATCTGGTCGCAGTATCGGATGCCGAGCCTTATCAGCAGTTCTTCGCCGCCCTGTCGAAGGCGATGTTCCTGACCGCGAACGAAGTGGACTGACGCCTCGCGGCTGGTTCCCGAATGCTCCGGTCGGCCGGTTCGGCGCGGCGGACATACTTCCCGAGTCGTTTCCTGGCACAATAGAAAAGCCCGCCCCGCACTTGGCGATTGCCGGTGCGGGGCGGGCTGTCAGTCGTTTCCGGTGCCTGGAACGGAAGGGACCTTGCCCCTTACTTCGACCGCGACACGCGGCGCAGGAAGTCGATGAACTGCGTCTGCTCTTCCGGAGAGAGGTCCTTGACCATGCCCTGGTCATGAGCCTGGACGCGTGGGATCAGGTCGTCCATCAGCGTCTGGCCTTCCGGCGACAGGCGCAGGGCGTAGGAGCGGCGATCGTTGGGCGACGGGGCGCGGACGACCAGGCCGCGCGACTCGAGCCGGTCGATCACGGCGACCATCGTCGACCGGTCGATGCCGACCGCCGTGCCCAGATCGGACTGCGACAGGCCTTCATTCTCCCGGATCATGATCAGCACGCCGAACTGGCCGGGCGTGATGTCATGCGGAGCGACCGCGTTCTGGAAGCTCTGGAACACCGCGACCTGAGCCTTGCGCAGGTTGTACCCCACAAGCTCGGGAAGGGGGCCGAGGGCAAGCTTGCCGTTCTTTCCGGGCCGCAGACGCGACCGCCGGTCGGCGGGGGTGGAACGCTCGTTGTCAGTCACCGTGGATGCCATATTTTGGGTGAATTATCGGATGAACGGATAAAATGCGGGTATGGCTTTCGTTTGTCAGCAAGAACTGCACAGGCGATAGGCTATGCATGCCAGATATGCGTCTGGCGTATTGGTGGGAGCGCGCACAAATTCCATCTTGAAGAGTCAAGAAGTGATCGACGCCGATTCGACGCCGATCGCCCGCCCTGCGGTTTCCCCTGCCGCGCGCGGGTTCCCGAATCGGAGCTTCCGACGCCCGGTCCCCCCCAGACCGGGCGTCTTCGTTTCCAGACGGACCCGCCCCGAACCTTGCCCCCGGCACGCTGGAGCGCTTTGCAGGGCAGGGCGGATGGTTGGGCGCTTGGTCCGTTGCCGGCTTTCGGGTTAGCTGTTCGACAGTGTCCCAACCAGAGAGCCGATGCCATGGCCTTCGCCATTCCCCTGTGGTCCCAGCCGGCCGTCCCCGTCACGGGCGGCGATCCGTTCCCGGTGCGGCGTATCTACTGCGTCGGCCGCAACTATGCCGCCCATGCGCGCGAGATGGGCGCCGATCCCGACCGCGAGCCGCCCTTCTTCTTCATGAAGCCGGCCGATGCCATCGTTGCCGACGGCGCCACCATCCCCTATCCGCCGAAGACCGCCAACCTGCATCACGAGATCGAACTGGTGGTGGCGATTGGGACCGGAGGCCGTGACATCCCGGTCGACCGGGCGCTGGAGCATGTGTTCGGCTATGCCGTCGGGCTCGATATGACCCGGCGCGACCTGCAGAACGCGGCCAAGAAGGAAGGCAAGCCCTGGGACATGGGCAAGGGCTTCGACCAGTCGGCTCCCTGCTCCGCAATCCGCACCGTCGCCGACATCGGCCACCCGGCCAAGGGTGCCGTCACGCTGGAGGTGAATGGCGAGCCGCGGCAGAAGGGCGACCTGTCCGACCTGATCTGGTCGGTAGCGGAGACGATCTCCTACCTGTCCGGGCTGGTCGAACTGCAGCCGGGCGACCTGATCTACACCGGCACGCCGGAGGGTGTCGGCGCGGTGGTGGCCGGCGACGTGCTGACCGGTGCGGTCGAGGGCGTCGGCACCCTGACCCTGACCATCGCCTGAGCCGCCGCCGATGCGCATCGCGACCTGGAACATCAATTCGGTCCGCATGCGTCTGGACCTTCTCCTCCGCCTGATGGAAGAGGAGCAACCGGACGTGATCTGCCTGCAGGAAACCAAGGTGGTGGACGCCGACTTCCCGCTCGGCCCGCTGGCGGAGCGCGGCTATGTCCACGCCCACATCCATGGGATGAAGAGCTACAACGGCGTCGCCATCCTGTCGCGCCTGCCCTTCTCTTCGCACGACGTCCAGCACTGGTGCGGCAAGCAGGATTGCCGCCACGCCCTCGCCCATCTGCCGGGCGGGATCGAGCTGCACAGTGTCTATATCCCGGCGGGCGGCGACATCCCCGATCCGGCGGTGAACGACAAGTTCGCCCACAAGCTCCAGTTCCTGGACGAGATGACCCACTGGCTCAGCACGGAACGGACGCCCGACCGTCCGATGGTGCTGGTCGGCGACCTGAACATCGCGCCCCTGGAGCAGGATGTCTGGAGCCACAGGGAACTGCTGTCCGTGGTCTCCCACACGCCCATCGAGGTCGAGAAGCTGGCGGCGATGCAGGCTTCGGCCGGTTGGGTCGACGCTCTGCGCCGCTTCGTTCCGCCGGAGGAGAAGCTCTACACCTGGTGGAGCTACCGGGCGAAGGACTGGGCCGCCTCCAATCGCGGCCGGCGCCTGGACCATATCTGGGTGACGCCGCCGCTCGAAGGCGCGCTGAAGGGCATCAAGGTGCTGCGCGATGCCCGCGGCTGGGAACCCAAGCCGTCGGACCATGTGCCGGTGATCGTCGATCTGGATGTCTGATGGCTGACTGCCTGACGGGGGGAGGGGGCGGTCGCGCCCCCTCGCTCCGGTAAAGCCTTACTCGAGCAGGCCGATGTTCAACCGCAGCAGTTCCGGCGTGCCGTCCCTGGTCAGCCGGAACAGGTGGGCGCAGCCGTTGCGCAGCTCCTCCGCCGGATCGTCGCGCATGTCCCAGCCGGTGGCGAGCGCATAGAGCGCGCGCAGGATGCCGTTGTGGGCGACGGCGCCGGTCGGATGCCCCTCTGCCGCCAGATCGGCGAGCCAGGAGCGCAGGCGGGCCTGCACCTCGCGCGGGCTTTCACCGCCGGGTGCCTTGAAGTCCAGCCCCAGCCGGTCGTGGCGGACCGGCATACGGCCGTCGGCCCGCAACTCCTCGGTGCGCTGGCCTTCCCACTCGCCCCAATCCATCTCGACGATCCGCGGTTCCGGTCTGGGATCGAGGCCGAGCAGCAGGGCGGTTTCCCAGGCCCGGCGCTTCGGGCTGGCGACCCAGCGCAGTCCGACCGACCCGGACGGCAGGCGGTAGCGGGCGACCCGTGCGCGGCCGGCGTCGGACAGCGGCTCGTCGATGCTGCCCTGGATGCGCCCTTCGGCGTTCCAGGCGGTCGGGCCGTGGCGGGGGATCAGCAGGGTGGTCATGACGGTACCGGGACGCGGATGACGGGGATGCGCCGGCAGTTTAGCGCTTCGCCGTCTTCTGCACCGGCATTTCCTTCACCTGGGCCAGGGCCACGCGGACGCGCGACAGATCGGGCGGCGCGAGGGCGGCCGACTTCCCCGGAGCCTTGGCCGGCTTGCCCGCTTTCGCCCCCGCATCAGCCAGTTGGACGCGGCCCTTGCCGACGCTCTTCTGGGCCAGCGCCTGGGCCCTGGCGCGGGCACGGGCCTGCGCCTCCAGGATCTGCGGCGCGCGCGGCTCGCCGGTCTTCGGCGTCCAGGTGCGGAAGGGGCCGGTGTCGACATGGACATGGCCGGTGTGGGCGTACATCGCGTAGCCGCCGCGCTGCATCGCCGCCGCCTCTTCCGCCAGACGCGACGGCGGGATGCCGGCGATGGAGAAGTCGGCCGCCTGTCCGCGCAAGTGGTAGGAGTTCTCGGCGACGTTCGGGTTGGTGCGGGCGAGGCTGGCGTTGCTGGCGCTCGACCGGTAGCCCGAGGTGATGCGGATCGGCGAGTCAGGGAGGGCGCCGACGCGCTGGCGCAGTTCCACCAGCATGTCGACCAGGCCCGGATCGACCGGGATCACCTCGTCGCTGCGGCGGTCGCGGAACAGGACGGCGATCTCGCGCATCGCGGCCGGATCGTATCCGTCGCCGGGACGCCAGTAGGTGACGGATGTCGTCTCGCCGCTGGCGGGATGGTGCAGCACCACGCTGCGCGGGTCGCCGTCCAGCTTCGCGCTTTCCAGCGGCGGTGTGGTGGCGCAGCCGCCGAGCTGCGTCGCGACGGTCAGCACGGCAAGCATCCCCAAGGCACGACCGGTCATGCGCATCGCTTTCCCCCGAGCTTTGCACGCTTCAACGACCCCGCCCGCCCCAATCCAGGCGGGGTTGCACACCGATCTAATACCAAGATTGTCACAGGAGGCCAGTGTGACAAAGCAACCTGTGGCGTATTGAACACGCACAAGCACTTTTGTTCAGTGGATCTGATTGTTGAGGATTCAACCGGTAAGAACCATGCCGGCTCTTAGAGGGACAACTTCATCCCTTCGCGGGCGACCAGCGAACCGGGGCGCATCGCCTCCGCCTCTGCCGCAATGACGTCCAGCGCGTCGTCGGTGCGGGCGGGATCATGGTGGAAGATCACCGCGCGGCCGACTCCGGCGGCCTCGGCCAGCCGCAGGCACTCCTGCCAGGTCGAATGGCCCCAGCCGACACGCGACGGGTATTCGGCGTCGGTGTAGGTGCTGTCATAAACCATCAGATCGGCACCGCGCAGCAGGTCCAGGATCACCGGATCGCGGCCCTCGGACGGATGCTCGGTATCGGTCAGGATGCACAGGCTGCGGCCGCCATGCTCCACCCGGTAACCGGTGGCGCCGTCGGGATGGTTGAGGCGGCAGGTGCGCACCACGACATCCGGCGCCAGCTTCAGCGTCTGACCGGCCTGGAAATCGCGGAACTGGCAGTCGGCGCGGAAGATCTCGACCGGCACCGGGAACAGCGGCGCCGTCATCATGTCGGCCAGCACGGTGCGGAAGGGCCGCTCCGGCGGCAGATGGCCGGCCCACAGCCGAATCCGGCTGGCTGGATCGAAGGCCGGGGCGAAGAAGGGCAGGCCGCTGATGTGGTCGAGATGGCTGTGGGTCAGCAGCAGGTCGATGTCCACCGGTCCGCTCTCGCGCGACAGCGACTCGCCCAGCGGCCGGATGCCGGTGCCGCAATCGAAGACGATGTGGGTGCCGCCGCAGCGAACCTCGATGCAGGCGGTGTTGCCGCCATAGCGCACGGTTGCCGGGCCGGGCGATGCGATACTGCCGCGCACCCCCCAGAAGCGCATGACAAAGGGGGAGACGCCGCCGGCCCCGTCTTGGGCTGGCGGTTGCGCGGGATTGATGGTGGAACGAACGGTCATGACGGCGCCATCGTGGCTGCCAAGCTTGTCCAAGTCTAGTAAATCTCTCCCGCCCTTTTCTCTTCCGGACGACTCCCACGGATGGCGACCAAGGCTTTCGAACGCGGCCTGTCGCGAGTCGCCACCCTACGAAGGGCATCTGTCCAAACCCATAAGATGTGGTAGGTTGGGGCCTCGTCGCGTGGTGCGCGGCATGACTTCTCCCAGGTCCCCGCGCGGGTGGGGACCGGCTCCGGCGGAACCCGACGCGGATGGATCCTGACAAGCTCGCCAAAGTCCTCGCCATGGCCGAGTCGGAGCATCAGGGCGAGGCGCTGTCCGCACTGCGCGCCGCCCGCATCATGCTGTCCCGTGCCGGGCTGTCTTTCCGCGATCTGGCGGAGCGCGCACGCACGCCGGTGTCGTCCGCTCCCGAACCGCCACCGACCGTCCACCCGTCCGAACCGGCCCCCGCGCCGGCTCCGCCGCCGCCGCCGGACGAGCTGGTCCGCGGTCTGCGCCGGCAGGTGAAGGATCTGGAGCTGGAACTCGCCACCCTGCGCCGGCAGCTCGACAAGGCGGCGGGCGATGCCGACCGCCAGCGCGAGGAGGCCGACCGCTGGCGCACCCTGGCGCGCGAAACCGCGGAGAAGCTGTGGGACATGGGCAAGGCGCTGGAGCGCAAGCACTCCCGCCATGCCGACACCGACAAGCGGCGTGCCGTTCTGGAACTGCTGCAGGATCCCGGCAGCGCGCTGCTGTCGGATCGCGAGATCGCGCGCCGGGTCGGCGTTTCACCGCATGACGTTGCCCATTGGCGCCGCCGGATGGCGATTGTCGGGCGCAAGCTGCGGCTGCTGCCGGTGGTGCCGCGCGGCCGCGGGCTGTGGGTCGGTCCGTCCGCCTGCGGCCTGGGCGCCGCCCGGCTCAACCACCAGACGAAGTCTTATGCCAAACCCAATGCCAAGCTTCAGGCGGGCGAGCGTCACCGCTGGCTGGGTTTCGCCGGCGAGATCACCATCGCCGAACGGGGAAGCCGGCGGGGGCTTGCCCCCGTCGGGCGGTGATGTCGGGCGGTGACCGGCAGCCTCAATCGGTCAGCCGTTAAGGCACCAGCCGGTAGCCGCCGGGCTCCGTCACCAGGATGCGGGCATTCGACGGATCGGCCTCGATCTTCTGGCGCAGGCGGTAGACGTGGGTCTCCAGCGTGTGGGTGGTGACCGCGGCGTTGTAGCCCCAGACCTCCCCCAGCAGGGTTTCGCGCCCGACCACCAGATCGCCGGCACGGTACAGGTATTTCAGGATCGCCGTTTCCTTCTCGGTCAGGCGGATCTTGCGGTTGGCGGCCTCGTCCAGCAGCAGCTTGGCGCCGGGGCGGAAACTGTAGGGGCCGATGGCGAAGACCGCGTCCTCCGTCTGCTCGAACTGGCGCAGCTGGGCGCGCAGTCGGGCGATCAGCACCCCCAGGCGGAAGGGCTTGGTCACATAGTCGCTGGCGCCGGACTCCAGACCCAGGATGGTATCGGCATCGCTGGCCGACGCGGTCAGCATGATGACCGGGCAGCGCACACCCTCGCGCCGCAGCAACTTGCACACGTCGCGCCCGTCCATGTCCGGCAGCCCGACATCGAGCAGGATGGCGGAAAAGCCGGTCCCCGCCCCGGCCGCCGTGCGGACCGCCTTCAGTGCGCCGGCGCCGTCGCCCGCCTCCTCGGTCTCGACCTCCTCCAGCAGCCGAAGCTGCTCCGCCAGGGACTGGCGCAGGGCGGTGTCGTCATCGACCAGGAGGATGCGCTTTGCGATGGTCATGGGCTGTATGGGGGCTGCACGGGGCTGCGGCACGGGACCGGGAGGCGGATGCCGTCGGCGGCGGTGCCGGGGCCGCGCCTTAGTAGCATGGCGCCGGTGGATTGTCGTGATGGCTTGTGGCGAGAGGGGCAGCGGCCCTCGCCGAGGCGCTCAGAGGACCGCCAGCAGTGCCGCCGCCCCCTCCGCGTCCGGATCGGCACGGACGATCCGGTCGGGCTGAACGCCCAACTCCCGCACGGTGGCGGCGACCGCGTCGTCCGGCACCGCGATGCGGCGCATCAGCGCCAGCGCCCCCTGTTCCAGATTGCGGCGGGCCGCGGCCTCGTCGGCCGGCAGCGCGGGGTCCGTCCAGTGCAGGCGTTCGACCAGCGCGGTGAAGCGCAGGCGTTGGCTGTCGACCGGCAGGCTGGCGGCGAGATTGGCCAGGGCGTTGCCGTCCAGCAGGACCGGAGCGCCGTCGGGCAGCCGTGCCAGCGCGACGTCGGCCGCCAGGATCGCCGACGGGTCGACCTGCGGGTGCGGGCCGGGCAGGGCATGGATGGTGATGCCGGCCCCGGCGGCGCGCAGCGCTTCGACCATGCGGCGGCCATAGGCGTCGGCCGGAAGATCGGCAGGCATCACCAGATGCACGGATGCGGGCTGTTCAGGGGGCGTCGAACGGGTGGTCACGGGGGAAGGGCTCCCGGTTGAAGGGCTGTGGCTGTCATCCTAACGCCCGGGGTTCCGGTGGCGGAGCGGCCCGTTGGAGGTGCCGACTCCGTCCGGCATTCCGTCCCGATCCGGTCCCGAAGGGCTCCTGGGTCGGGCTGGCTGGCGGGATCGTTGCGCCTTCGGCAACGGTGTGGCGCGCGGGAATCGCTGGACAGGGGCGCGCCACCTGCGCTTTGCTTCGCCCGCCGAACGCACCATGTCCCGTTTTTCGCGCCGGAGCCGGCGCACCCGCTACGCAAAGCCGCTGACGATGCAAGCCGAACACTCCTCCGCCACCACCACGGTCACCCTGTCCGCGCCCGCGGCAGCTCCCAAAGCGGCTCCGATCGACGAGGCCGCCGTGCGCGCCGTCGACCGGGCTCTGGCCGCCCTGCGCCGGGGCGAGGTGGTGGCGATCGAGACGGCCGACGGCACCGTCGGCGCCGCGGTCTCGGTGGAGTCGGTGGCGCTCGATACGGTGGACCGGCTGAAGGCGCTGACCGGCGGCACTCCCCGGCTGGCGGTCACCCGCCGCCGCGCCGTCGTGCTGGGGCTGGCCGCCGCCGGTGCGGCGCAGCCGGCGAGCGACATCGCCGACGATCAGGCGCCCGGTGCGGCGGCGGAGGCATTCGGCGCCATGACGCTCGACCGGCCCGACGGGCTGACGGCCGACCAGGCCCATGCGCTGGCCGATCCCGAACAATATCCGCAGGCCCAGGATGCGCTGCCGGCCGGCTTGACCGCCACCGAGGCCTGCCCCGGCAGCCGCGAGGCCGCGGCGGTGGACCTCGCCCGGCTGGCCCGCCTGCTGCCCGCCGCCATCACCGCCGACCTGCCGTTGCCGGTATCTGGTGGGCCGGTTTCTGGTGGGGCGGTCCGGGGTGGGGCAGTGGTCAGCGCCGCGGAGTGGGCGGCGGAGCATGACCTGCTGCTGGTGCGGGCGTCGGACGTGGCCGATTACCGCGTGCATGTGGTGCGGACCCTGCGCCGCGTCGCCGATGCGCGGGTGCCGCTGGTCGGGTCGGAGAACACACGCATCTACGCCTTCCGCCCGGCCGACGGCGGGCCGGAGCATCTGGCCATCGTCATCGGCGAGCCCGATCCGACGCAGCCGGTGCTGGCCCGCCTGCACTCGGAATGCTTCACCGGGGACCTGCTGGGGTCGCTGCGCTGCGACTGCGGCGACCAGCTGCGCGGCGCCATCGCCGAGATCGCCCGGCAGGGTAGCGGCGTGCTGCTGTATCTGGCGCAGGAGGGGCGCGGCATCGGGCTGGTCAACAAGCTGCGCGCCTACCGCATCCAGGACCGTGGTTTCGACACGGTGGACGCCAACGAAATCCTCGGCTTCGAGGCCGACGAGCGCGTCTATCTGCCGGCGGCGGAGATGTTGCGGCAGCTTGGCTTCGATTCCGTCCGGCTGATGACCAACAACCCGGAAAAGCTGCGCCAGCTCGCCCGCTGCGGCATCGCCGTGGTGGAACGCGTGGCCCACATCTTCCCCGCCAACGGCCACAACGAGGCCTATCTCCGCACCAAGGCGGAACGCAGCGGCCACATGTTCTGAGCCTTCAGCCCGGCTTGAGCCGGCAGGGCAGGAATCGCCATGCCGGCCCGGCAGTTCTTGCCGCCCCTCCTACCGTTCATGCGGTGTTGGGAATCGGATTCCGGGTGCGACCGTCAGGATCCTCCCGAAACGGGTGATTCCGCACCGGTTCGGCCATGGGGGCTTGGCACGGCGCTTGCTGTACCTGCCGTGACCACCGAGCCGGGAGAGACCGCCCATGGCCATCGACGCCACCACCATCGACAGCAGCGCCGTTCCGCGTGCGGTGCCGCGCGAGAAGGCGTCGCCGGTCATCAACGACGGCCACAATGGCGGCCCGGTGGAAATCCAGGGCGACATGTCCTTCTGGGACTTCCTGGACATCATCAACCCGTTGCAGCACATCCCGATCGTCAGCACCGTCTATCGCGAGATCACCGGCGACACCATCCAGCCATCCATGCGGATCATGGGCGACATGCTGTATGGCGGCGTGATCGGCGGCATGGCCTCCATCGCCAACGCGGTGATGGAACAGGCGACGGGTCAGGATGTGGGGGAAACGGTCATGGCCTCGCTCGGCTTTGGGGGCGGTGACCATCCCGCCGCCTCCACTGCCGTTGCGGACGCCTCGGGGGGGCCGGCGGCGTCCGGCTCCCCCGCGGAGCCGCAGCAGGCGCCTGCCGCCGGGCTTGCCGCGGCACTGGCCGCCGCCAAGCCGGCCGACCTGGCCTCCGCACCGTCGCCGGCTCCCGCCGCCACCGGACAGCCGATCCGGCTTGCCGCCGCGTCGCCGGCCGCTGCCAAAGCCGCATCCGCGGAGGCCTCGCCGGCCCTCACCGCGCAGCTGGCCGCGGGTGCCGCCCCGCACCCCAGCAAGATGCCGGCGCGCGACACCCCGCTGGCCAGTTCGGCCCTGGCGAAGCACAGCGCCCCCCGCTATGCGGCGTCGGTTCCGGGAGCGGTGACAGCCTCCGCCCGCGCCATCGGTGCCACGGCGGCCAATGGCGGCCAGCCGCAGGCCGGCGCCGGGCAGCCGGCCCCCGCCCAGCCGGGCGATGCCGCGCCGGCCGCTTCACCGGCTGCCGGATCGGCTCCGGTCACGCCGGACATGCTGTCGGAGACGATGATGCGCAATCTGGCCAAGTATGAGCAGTCGCGCAAAGCGGCGCAGACGGCCACCAGCACCACGCGGGTTTCGGGATGAGCATCGAGATCGGTGTGACGCCGGATCGCCGCGGCACCGACAAGGTCGGACCCGACGGCGTCGGTCCGGTCACCACCGGCCGCCTGCGCTGGCCGGGCGGGGAGGCGCCCTGCGTGCTGGGTCGTGGCGGTGTCCGCCCCGACAAGCGGGAGGGCGACGGCGCCACCCCCGTCGGCCGGTTCCCGCTGCGCCGCGTGCTGTGGCGCGCCGACCGGCTGCCGCCGCCGGAGACCGGGCTGCCGCTCCACCCCATCGCCGAGCAGGATGGCTGGTGCGACGCGCCGGAGGATCCCGCCTACAACCGGCCTGTCGTCCGCCCCTATCCGGCCAGCCATGAGGAGATGTGGCGGGACGACCACGTCTACGACATCGTGGTGGTGATGGGGCACAATGACGACCCGGTGGTGCCGGGAATGGGCAGTGCCGTGTTCCTGCACCTCGTCCGTCCCGACCGGACGCCGACTGCGGGCTGCGTCGCGCTGGCGCCCGAGGACATGCTCCGGCTGCTGAAGGATTGCGGGCCGGGCAGCGCGCTCAGCGTTGCCGACCCGGGTGCCTGATGCTGCTGTCGAACCCCGGGCCGGGCCTTATTGGGCCGGGTAGGGACGCGCACCGAAGATCGCCGTGCCGACCCGCACATGGGTGGCGCCGAAGCGGACGGCGGTTTCGTAATCTCCGCTCATGCCCATGCTGATCTCCGGCAGCCCCAGCCGGCGCGCCATCCCGGCCAGCAGGGCGAAATGCATGGCCGGCTCCTCGTCCACCGGTGGGATGCACATCAGCCCGGCGACCGGCAGCCCCAGCCGGTCGCGGCAGTCGGCCAGGAAGGCCTCGACCTCCGCCGGGGCGATTCCAGCCTTCTGCGGCTCCTCGCCGGTGTTCACCTCGATCAGGCAGCGCGGCCGGCGGCCAGACTTCGCCATTTCTTCCGCCAGCGCCTCGGCCAGCTTCGGGCGGTCCAGGGTCTGGATCACGTCGAACAGGGCGACCGCATCCTTGACCTTGTTGGTCTGGAGCGGCCCGATCAGATGCAGTTCCAGGTCGGGGAAGCGCTCCTTCAGCGCCGGGAACTTGCCCTTGGCCTCCTGCACGCGGTTCTCGCCGAACACGCGCTGGCCGGCGGCAAGGGCCTCCTCCACCGCTTCGGCCGGATGGGTCTTCGACACCGCGACCAGAGTGACGGTATTCTTGTCGCGCCCGCAGGCGGATTCCGTCTCCGCAATGGCACGCCGCACCGAGTCGAGCCGTGCCGTCACGCTGTCCGCCACCGTAGAACCGCCTGCTTCGGCGCCGGTTTGCGTATCTTTGCCAGTGCCCTGCGTCGTCGTCATGGCCGCCCCCAATCCGGTCGCTGCGGGTGTACAGCGCTTCCGCGGCGTGTTAGCGGACGGTCCGCGGAAACGCAAGTGCCCCAAGCGACCATGCCCGACGCATCCACATCGCCGGCGGATCGCCGGCGCGGGTATCGTCATCGTTTTGCATATCGAGGAGACCTCCGCATGCGGAGTCCGTTTCGTTCCCTGCTCTCCGCCCTGACGCCGGCCGTCCCTGCCGGCCTGTTCGCCGCCGCAGTGGCCGTCTGGTGCGTCGCCGTTCCCGCCGCCAGCCCCGCCCATGCCGAAGAGCATCCGAAGCAGGCCCCCAAGGCCGCCGCCCCGGCGAAGCCCGGCGCCAAGCAGAGCAAGGCCAAGGTCATGCTGGGGTCGCCGATGACCAAGGTCCGCTTCAGCGAGCCGGCCTACCCGCTGACCGACGACGGCACCTATCGCAGCTTCATGGACAAGGTCCTGGACGAATACGGCCGCCGCTGCGTGCGGCAGGAACAGTTCGGCTGGGAGGTCGCGAAGGACGATCAGGAGCGGCTGGACTTCATCTTCCAGGGGACCATGGCGAATTACGGCCGCATGGGCTACCTGCTCGGCGAGATCCATCCCAAGTCCGTCGCCGATTCGGAGACGATCGTCTTCCTCGGCGACCGCGACAAGGAGCGTTACCTGCTGGTCTGGACGCCGCTGGAGTCGTCGGTGCTGTTCATGCTGTGCGACACGACCGACAAGGACGCCAAAACGGCTCCCAAGAAATAAGCCGGTCCCGAAAAACGACGAAGGGCGACGGATTGCTCCGTCGCCCTTTTCGTATCCGCCGTTGGAACCCTGCCGCTCAGAAGGCGAAGCGGGTATCCCACAGCACGATGTTGGCGTCGTTGTTTACGCCGCCGACCTTGTTGTCGAGATAGCTGTATTCCAGACCCGTGGTCAGGCCCGGCGCAACGGTGTAGGTCACACCGGCCTGCCAGACATGGGCGCGGGAGTTCAGGCCGGCGAAGTTGCTGTCGATGCCCTTCGCGTCGGTGTAGGTGGCGGCCAGGATCACCGAACCGAAATCGTAGTTGGCGCCGACAATCCAGACCTGCTGGTCGTCCACGCCGCGGGTGCCCTTGGCATAGCCGCTGTCGCCGCTGAAGGCGTAGCTGCCGCCGACCTTGAAGCCGGCGTAGGATACGTTGGCGCCGACATGGACCGAGGACAGATCCTCAAGCTGGCTGGCCGCCTTGGCGAACTGATAGGCGGCGCTCGCCTCCAGGCCGAAACCGCCGAACTCGCCCTTGTAGGTGGCCTGGACCTCGCCCATGTCGCGATAGGCAGTGCTGTTCTTGCGGCGGTTGATGTCGGTGTTGCTGCTGCCATAGACCGGCGTGTAGGCGGCGCCGACCTGGAAGCCGGCGAAGCTCGGCGTCAGGTAGATGATCTTGCTGCTGGCGTCGCCCGACTCCAGCGTGCGCAGGCTGCCCAGCGCATAGGGCGCGCCGTTGGCGTTCGCATAGTAGTTCAGGAACTGCGCGTCCGGCGAACCTTCGATGCCTTCGACGTTCGGGCCGATGATGCCGTATTCGTCCGACAGGCCGTTGATCACGCCGGCCTGGATGGTGCCGAAGCCGCCATTCACGAACATGAACGCGCGGTCGCTGTCGGTGCTGCGGTTGTTGTTGGTGCCGCCGGCGGCGCGCAGGCGCAGGCGGGCGCCGTATTCCAGGCCGTTGTCGGCCTTGGCCGTCGGGGTGATGGTCAGGCGGAAGCGGTTGGCGAACTCGGTCTTGCGCAGGCCGGTGTTGTCGTCCTGGTCGACATAGGCGCCCTGGAAATAGGCGTCGCCGCCCAGCAGGATGTCGAACTTGGACTGGGCAGAAGCGGTGCCGCAGCCGGCGGCGAGAGCAACGGCGGCGCAGCCAATGACGAGAGAACGCTTCATGGATGTCATCCTCGGTGCATGCGTCCCGTCAGGTTGGGGCGCGAGCGGTATCTTGTGACCCCAGACTTAGTCCCGCTACCGGCACTCCGGCAAGTGGCGGCAGGGATGGAAGTCACCTCATTCCGAGAACAGTGACGGGAAAAACACGGGACTCCGGATCATGTAAATCCATATATCAAATACTTGCCGATTAATTGAGTGTCGCGGTTAGGACTCTTGCGCCAAAGGGTTACCTACTTCGGGTGGGGCGAGGCGTTTCCCGTTCGGCACGCTCCGGCCTGTCTGTTGACTGGAAAATGGACAAAAAAAGAGGCGGCGGATTTCTCCGCCGCCTTCACGTTTGCTGCCAGGAACCCGTCCCTTAGAAGGAGAAGCGGGTGTCCCACAGAACGATGTTGGCGTCGTTGTTGCGACCGCCGGACTTGTTGTCGACGTAGCTGTATTCCAGACCCGTGGTCAGGCCCGGGGCAACGGCGTAGGTCACGCCGCCCTGGTAGACGTGAGCGCGGGCGTAGTCGGCGGCGGTGGCGGCACCGGTGCCGACATTGGCGCCCTTGGCGTCGGTGTAGGTGGCGGCCAGGATGACCGGGCCGATGGTGTACTGGGCACCGACCAGCCAGACCTGGTTGTCGTCAACGCCACGATGGCCCTTGGCATAGCCGCTGTCGCCGCTGAAGGCGTAGCTGCCGCCGATGGCGAAGGCGCCATAGGTGATGGTGGCGCCGGTGTGGACCGACGACAGATCTTCGAAGCCGGTCGGGGCCTGGGCGAACTGGTAGGCAACGCTCGCTTCGATGCCGACGCCGCTGAAGGCGCCCTTATAGTAGGCCTGAACTTCACCCATGTCGTTGTAGGTGACGTTCTTGCGGCGCTCGATGTTGGTGTTGCTGCTGCCGTAGGTCGGGGTGTAGGCGGCGGTCAGCTTGAAGCCGGCGAAGCTCGGGGTCGAGTAGACGATCTTCGTGCTGGCGTCGCCCGACTCGAGCGTGCGCAGCGAACCGACGACGTACGGCAGCGAGGTCACGCCGTAGTAGTTAAACACCCAGCCGTCCGGGCTGCCCGAGATGCCGTCGACGTTCGGGCCGATGACGCCCGAGTCGTCCGACGGGCCGTTGACGACACCGGCCTGGATCGAACCGAACGAGCCGTTCACGAACATGTAGGCGCGGTCGGCGTCGGTCTGGCGGTTGTTGTTGGTGCCGCCCGAGGCGCGCAGACGCAGACGGGCGCCGTACTCCAGGCCGTTGTCAGCCTTGGCCGTCGGGGTGACGGTCAGACGGAAACGGTTGGCGAATTCGGTCTTGCGCAGGTTGTTGTCGTTGTCCTGGTCGACATAGGCACCCTGGAAGAAGGCGTCGCCGCCCAGCAGGATGTCGAACTTGGACTTGGACTGGGCCGAGGCGGTGCCGCAGCCGGCGGCGAGGGCAACGGCGGCGCAGCCGATGACGAGAGAGCGCTTCATGGATTATCCATCCTTATGCGTACGCCCCGTTTTGGCCGGGAGCGGTCGGTTGTCTTTGTAAGCAAGACTTAACCGCTCTCCAATTACTCCGGCAAGAGGCAAACTGCGGCGCGCTCTCGCATTCGCAACACAGTTGCAACAAAAACACACTCATAACTGGTTGGAATGATTAAAAAATCCAAGAGTGGCTGAATTTTGCTCTTTGGTTGGGATGAAAATCAGGCGGCTTGCCTACAAAGTTGGCAGTGGAAGCGCGTGGGCAAGAAAAAAGGCGGTGGCCGAAGCCACCGCCCTTTCCATCCGTTGCCGGACGTTCGATCGAAAGATCGATTAGAACGCCAGGATCGAGCGAACCAGGACGACGTCGCCCTTGTCGTCGCGGAGCGAGGCGTCGTTGTCCAGCTTGAAGTGGTCGTACTGAGCCTGGACGGTCAGGCCCGGAGCGACGGTGTAGCCGACACCGATTTCGTAGACCTGCAGCTCGCGGTCGCCGGCGGTGAAGAACGAACCGGCGTCCTTGCCGTTCTTGTAGTTGGCACCGACAACGATCGGGCCGGCAGTGTACTGAGCGCCGACAACCCAGTTGCGGGTGTTCTCGGTGGCAACGCCCGGACGCTTGTTCTGGCCCGACTTGCCGTAGTCGATGTAGCCGCCGCCGATGGCGAAGCCGGCGTAGCCAACCTGAGCGCCAGCCTGCCAGGCGTTCAGATCCTTGTAGTTGGAACCGACGACGTCGTCGACGGCGCGGCCCCAGTTGTAGCCGGCGCTGGCCTTAACGGTCACGCCGCCGAAGGTGTTGTTGTAGTTGGCGCCGACTTCGACGATGTCGGTGTAGGTGCCAGCGCCGCCAGCGGCGAACGTGCCAACCGGCTTGACGCGGTTGACGTCGGTGGCCGAGCTGTCGTTACGCGGGGTGTAGCTGGCGCCGACCTGCAGGCCGGCGAAGCGCGGCGAGAAGTACACGATCTTGGTCGAGTTGGCTTCCGCCACCAGCGACTGGGTGATGATCGTGTTGCCGTTGGTGACGGTCGAGGCGGCGCCGCTGTTCAGACCGTTAGCGGTCGTGCCGATCCAGGCCGGCAGGGCGTCGTAGATGCCGAGCGGCAGGTAGTCGAGCGGGGCAGTCGTGTAGGTCTCGTCGTTGAACGAGTTGGTCACGCCGAGGCGGACCTGACCGAAGGAGCCCTGCGCGAAGATGTAAGCGCGGTCGGCGTCGGTGTTGCGGGCGTTGTTGGTGCCAGCGTTGGCACGCAGACGCATACGCGCACCGTACTCCAGGCCGTTGTCGGCCTTGGCGGACGGGATGATGTTGATGCGCATGCGGTTGCGGAATTCGGTCGAACGCAGGCCGGAGTCCAGATCCTGATCGACGTAGCCGGCTTCGAAGTAGGCGTCGCCGCCGATCTTGACTTCGAACTTGGCCTGGGCGTTGGCGGCGCCAGCGCCGAGGGCGAGAGCAGCGGCGGCAGCGCCGGCCAGCAGATAACGGGTCATGATTTTTGCCTCCATCCTGGCAGCAGATGTTTCAGCCTGGTTGACGTCCTGGCTGAGACTTTCGTACGCACCCCCGCCCTTGCCAGCAAGCGGCAAATCTCCGGGATTGCTGCATTGGGGGGACAGTGTGTCGCACGGAGCACACTAAGAAGGACCCCCTTCGCGAGCCCGCCACAGTGCAACCCGGCAGGCTTCGCCTGTTGTCGTCCTGTTGTGACGGGGTGGGGCAAAGACGCTTCCGCTGTTGCGTGGTGCCGTCCACTTATGGTCTGTTCACCGGCATTCCGCGCGTGACTCGCGCGCGGCAACCCCTTTTCTAAACCGGGTTCCCGACCATGCGCCGTTCGACCGCCCTTCGCCTTGTCCCTGTAATGCTCGCGGCTTCCGTCTCGATCGCCGGCTGCGCAAGCTGGGGCGGCAAGACCGAAACCGTCGAAGAGCAGATGAAGAACAAGGACTACAAGTTCGGCAGCCTGCTCGGCACCGACGGCGGTCTGAACCTGTTCGGCAAGAACAAGCGTGGCGGCGACCAGGACGCGGCCGGGGGCATCGGCGTGAACAGCTTCCTGTGGCGCGCCTCGCTCGACACCCTGTCCTTCATGCCGATCGCCTCGGCCGATCCGTTCGGCGGCGTGATCCTGACCGACTGGTACACCCCGCCCGACTCGCCGAACGAACGGTTCAAGGTCAACCTCTACATCATGGACCGCCAGCTGCGCGCCGACGGCGTCCGGGTGTCGGTGTTCAAGCAGCAGCGGACCGGCAACGACTGGCGCGACATCACCGTCGGGCCGGAAACCGCCGGCACCCTGGAGGACGCGGTGCTGACCCGCGCCCGCCAGCTTCGCGTGGCGCAGAACGCCGCCGCCCGCTGACACGGGCGGCCGGTCCGGGCTGGTATCCCGGCCTTTCGAGCATCTGGTACAACGGAAAACGGCGTCGCGCTCATGTCGCGTTACAATGTCAAGGAAACCGAGGCGAAGTGGCAGGGCGTGTGGGACAGCAAGGGCTGTTTCACCGCGCGCGAGGACGCCTCCCGGCCCAAATACTACGTGCTGGAGATGTTCCCCTATCCGTCGGGGCGCATCCACATGGGCCACGTCCGCAACTATACCATCGGCGACGTAATCGCGCGCTTCAAGCGCGCCAAGGGCTTCAACGTCCTGCACCCAATGGGGTGGGACGCCTTCGGCCTGCCGGCCGAGAACGCCGCGCTTGAGAAGAAGGTCCATCCCGCCGCCTGGACGCGCGAGAACATCGCGACCATGCGCGGGCAGCTGAAGACGATGGGCCTCTCCATCGACTGGGACCGCGAGATCGCCACCTGCGACGTGGAGTATTATCGCCACGAGCAGAAGATGTTCCTGGATTTCCTGAAGGCGGGCCTCGCCTACCGCAAGGAATCCTGGGTGAACTGGGACCCGGTGGACAACACCGTTCTCGCCAACGAGCAGGTGATCGACGGCCGCGGCTGGCGCACCGGCGCGCTGGTGGAAAAGCGCAAGCTGTCGCAGTGGTTCCTGAAGATCACCGCCTATGCCGAAGACCTGCTGAAGGGCCTGGAGACGCTGGACCGCTGGCCCGAGCGCGTCCGCATCATGCAGGAGAACTGGATCGGCAAGTCCACCGGCGTCCGCTTCCGCTTCAAGATCAAGGGGCGCGAGGACGATCTGGAGGTTTTCACCACCCGCCCGGACACGCTGTTCGGCGCCTCCTTCGCCGCGATCTCCCCGAATCACCCGCTAGCGGCCGAGTTGGCCGCGTCCAGCCCGGAACTGGCCGAGTTCATCGCCGAGTGCAACCGGCTGGGCACCAGCGAGGAAGTGATCGAGACGGCGGAGAAGCGCGGCTTCGACACCGGGCTGACGGTCATGCATCCCTTCGACCCGTCCTGGGAGCTGCCGGTCTACGTTGCCAACTTCGTGCTGATGGAATACGGCACGGGCGCCATCTTCGCCTGCCCGGCGCATGACCAGCGCGACCTGGATTTCGCCCGCAAGTACGGTCTGCCGGTCCGTCCGGTGGTGATCCCGGCCGATGCCGATCCGGCCGCCTTCGAGGTCGGGACCGAGGCCTACACCGGTCCCGGCGTGCTGCGGAACTCCGCCTTCCTCGACGGACTCGACACCGAGTCGGCGAAGGAGGAGGCCGGAAAGCGGCTGGAGGCGGCGGAGCAGGGCGAGCGCACCACCCAGTACCGCCTGCGCGACTGGGGCGTGTCGCGCCAGCGCTATTGGGGCTGCCCGATCCCGGTCATCCATTGCGAGTCGTGTGGCATCGTTCCGGTCCCGGACGACCAGCTGCCGGTCGTGCTGCCGGAGGATGTGACCTTCGACAAGCCCGGCAACCCGCTGGACCATCATCCGACCTGGAAGCACACCGGCTGCCCCCAGTGCGGCAAGCCGGCGCTGCGCGAGACGGACACCTTCGACACCTTCATCGAGTCGTCCTGGTATTTCGCCCGCTTCTGCTCGCCGAAGACCGAGAATGCGGCCTTCACCCACGAGGCGGTCGATTACTGGCTGGGCGTCGACCAGTATATCGGCGGCATCGAGCATGCGGTCCTGCACCTGCTCTACAGCCGCTTCTGGACGCGCGCGTTGAAGACCTGCGGCTACCTGAACCTGGACGAGCCGTTCACCGGCCTGTTCACCCAGGGCATGGTCAACCACGAGACCTACAAGGACACCGGCACCGGCGCCTGGCTGGCCCCGACCGACCTGACGAAGAACGACAAGGGTGACTGGGTCCGGGCCGACACCGGCGCGCCGGTCAATGTCGGCCGCGTCGAGAAGATGTCGAAGTCCAAGAAGAACGTGGTGGATCCGGCGCACATCATCGGCACCTACGGCGCCGACGCCGCCCGCCTGTTCATGCTGTCCGACAGCCCGCCGGAACGCGATCTGGAATGGACCGAGGCCGGCATCGACGGTGCCTGGCGCTACATCAACCGCCTGTGGCGGATGATGACCGAGGCGGACCTGCCGGCCGCCGGCGCGCCGAAGCCCGAGTCGCTTGGCCCCAGGGCCGAAGCCGCCCGTCGCCTGGTCCACAAGACCATCGCCGGCGTGTCTGAGGATCTCGACAAATTCCGCTTCAACAAGGCGGTCGCCCGCGTTCGCGAGCTGTCCAACGCGCTCGGCGAGCTGGACGGCAAGGGCGAAGGCGAGGGCTGGGTCCTGCGCGAGGGCTTCGAGTCGCTGGTCCGTCTCGTCGGTCCGATGATGCCGCATCTGGGCGAGGAGCTGTGGGCGCAGCTGGGCCACGGCAGCCTGCTGGCCGACCAGCCCTGGCCGGAGGCCGACCCCGCCCTGGTGGTGGAGGACAGCGTCAAGGTCGCGGTCCAGGTCAACGGCAAGCTGCGCGCCACGCTGGAGCTGCCGCGCGACATGGACAAGGATGCGGCGGAGCAGGCGGCGCTTGCCGACGTCAACGTCCAGCGCGCCATGGACGGCAAGCCGGCGCGCAAGGTCATCGTCGTCCCGAACCGGGTGATCAATGTCGTCGTCTGATCCCAGATCGATCCGCCAGGGCCCGTTCCGCCGGAGCCCGCTCCGTCAGGTCATGGCGCGGGGGCTTTTCGCCCTCGCGCTCGGCCTGTCCGCCGTGTCGCTGTCGGGCTGCGGGTTCCAGCCGCTCTATGGCGGCAAGGGCATCGGAGCCGCCGCGTCCGAGCGGCTGATGGAGGTCGACATCGCGTCGATCCCCAACCGGGAAGGGCAGAAGCTCCGCAACCTGCTGATCGACAACTTCTATCCGTCGGAGCGGCCGGGAAATCCGCGCTACCGTCTGGATGTGTCGCTGTCGGCGTCGGAACAGAAGCTGGCCTTGCAGAAGGACGCCACCGCGGTGCGCGCCCAGCTGCTGGTCAACGCCCCCTACCGGCTGACCGATACCCAGACCGGGCAGGTGGTGTTCCAGTCCAGCTCGCGCTCGATGGTCAGCTACAACACGCTGGAGCAGCATTACGCCGCCATCGCGACGGTGCAGAACGCCTATGACCGGGCGCTCGAAGACATCTCCAACGACATCACCACCCGCGTCGCCATGTTTCTCGGCCGCGGGTCCTGACCGGCCGGGGATGCGCGGGTGAAGCTCCAGCCCAAGGCAATCGACGGTTTTCTGCGCAGCCCGGACCGCAAGGTTCGGGCGGTGCTGCTTTATGGCCCCGACTCGGGGCTCGTCCGCGACCGCGCCCAGACGCTGGGCAAGACGGTGGTGCCGGACCTGTCCGATCCCTTCCGCGTCGCCGAGTTCCAGGGGCGCGCCGTCGCCGACGATCCGGCGCGGCTGGCGGACGAGGCGGCGGCGATCTCCTTCACCGGCGGCCGGCGCCTGATCCGCGTCCGCGATGCCGAGGACAACGCCACCGCCGCCTTTACCGCCTTTCTGGAAAATCCGCCGCCGGGCGACAGCCTGGTGGTGGTCGAGTCGGGCGACCTCTCGGCCCGCTCCAAGCTGCGGCTTCTGTTCGAGGGAGACGATGCCGCCGCCGCCATCCCCTGCTATGTCGAGGAGGAGGCGTCGCTCGGCCGCGTCATCGCCGACATTCTGCAAGGCCATGGGCTGACCGCCGATCCCGACGTGCTGAGCTTCCTGGCCGGCAATCTCGTCGGCGACCGCATGGTGGCCCGCGGCGAGGCGGAAAAGCTGGCGCTCTACATGGGCAGCGAAAAGCGCGTGCGGCTGGAGGATGCCCAGGCCTGCATCGGCGACAGCGCCGCCCTGTCGATGGACGAGCCGGTGTGGGCGGCGGCGGAGGGCGACTTCGCCACGCTCGACCGTTCGCTGGCGCGCCTGTTCGCCGAGGGCACCTCGCCGGTGCCGATCCTGCGCGGCGCCCAGCGTCATTTCCAGCGTCTGCAACTGCTCACCGCCCAGGTCGCTGCCGGCAAGTCGCCGGAGGCCGCCGTCGAGTCGCTGCGCCCGCCGGTCTTCTTCAAGCTGAAGACCCGGCTGGTCAGGCAGGCGCGCCACTGGTCGCCCAACCATGTCCGGCAGGCGCTGGAACGGCTGGTCGATGCCGAGGCCGACTGCAAGCGCACCAACATGCCGGACGAGACCCTGTGCGCCCGCGTGCTGTTCCAGCTCGCCTCGCTGGGAGCCCGGCGCTGAAGCATGGCGCTGACTTGACCGTTGGGGGCGGCGCGCTATCTGGCGGAGCATGAGCGACGCCACTTACACCGCGCCACCGCCCACCCCCTTCCGGGTCCGCTGGTGGCAACCCCTGCTGTTCTGGGTCATCGTCAACGCCTGGGGCTTCGTTGAACGGGGCGGACAACCCTTCGCCGGTCACCACCCGTCGCCCCTGCAGCCGCCGGGCTGGGTCTTCCCGGTGATGTGGTTCACGTTGAATGTGTTCCAGATCTGGGGCGACATCCGCCTGATCGACCCGGCGCGGCCACTCCGCAGCCGCGGGCTTCTGATCGGCCTCCAGGCGGTAACCTGGGTGATCTACGCCACATTCAGCCTCGTCTATTTCACGCTGGGCAGCTCGATCCTCGCCGCGGCCTGGACGGTGTGCTTCTTCGTCATCACGTCGATCTGCATCGCGCTGGTGGGGCGGGACGACCGAAGCATCGCGCTGATCTGGACGCCGCTGATCCTGTGGACCGGTTTCGCCTCGGTGGTCGGCATCCACAACGCCCTCATCAACCCCGATCCACTGTTCGGGACTCCGGCCCTTTGGGGATAATACCCGGATAAAAACCTTGCGTGGAATATCACCCGGGTATAACCAGTCGGGACTGATAACCCGCGGGGGAACGAAGGCTATGGCGGCCACGGCTGGGAAAGAGAATCGCAAGGCGGCGCTGGCCGCCTACAAGGAGCGCAAAAGCGTGGCCGGCGTCTTCGCCGTCCGTTGCGGGGCCGCCGGTGCGGTATGGGTGGGCGGCGCGCCGGACCTCGACAAGATCCAAAACCGCCTCTGGTTCCAGTTGAAGATGGGCGGTTGTCCGCACCGCAGCCTGCAAGCGGCGTGGAACACCCATGGCGCCGAGTCGCTGGCGTTCGAAATCGTCGAGCCGCTGGAGGATGAAGAGCTTGCCTTCGCCCGCGCCGCCGCCCTGAAGGGGCGGGTCGCCCATTGGGTCGCGGCCTTGCGGGCGGAAGCGATCTGAGGGCGAGCGCTCAGCCGCGGTAGTCGTGAACCCGGCCGGTGAAGTCGGTCACCCGATAGCCGCCCTCGCCCTGCTTCTCGATCCAGGCCGGGGCGGCAGGGGCCTTGCCATGGCCGCCGGGAATGTCGAGCACGTAGGTCGGCTGGCACAGGCCGGACAGTTTCCCGCGCAGGCCGTTCACCAGTGCCTGCCCCTCCGCCAGCGTCGGGCGGAAATGGCTGGTGCCGGCGGCAAGGTCGGGATGGTGCAGGTAATAGGGCTTCACCCGGTTGCGGACCATCCCGCGGAACAGAGCCTCCAGCGCGGCATGGCTGTCGTTGATGCCCTTCAGCAGCACGGTCTGGCCGACCAGCGGGATGCCGGCCTCGACCAGCCGGGCGAGGGCCGCCCGCACCGGCGGGGTCAGTTCGTCGGCATGGTTGATGTGGACGGCGACCCAGGTGGCGAGGTCCGGGGCGGTCAGCGCCTCCACCAGTTCCGGCGTGACACGGTCGGGATCGGCGGCGGGGATGCGGCTGTGCAGACGGACGACACCGACATGCGGCATGGCCGACAGCGCCTGGACGATCCCGCGCAGCCGGCGCGGCGACAGCAGCAGCGGGTCGCCGCCGGTGACGACGACCTCCCACACCTCCTCATGATCGCGGATGTAGGCCAGGGCGGCGTCCAACTCGTCGGGGGTCAGCGCTTCGCCGCCCGGGCCGACCATCTCGCGGCGGAAGCAGAAACGGCAATAGACCGCGCAGGCGTGCAGCGGCTTCAGCAGCACCCGGTCGGGATAGCGGTGGACGATGCCCTTCACCGGGCTGCGCGCCACGTCGCCGATGGGATCCTCGAGTTCCTCCGGCGTGCTGTACGCCTCGGCCGGGGAGGGGACATACTGGGCATAAAGGGGATCCTGCGGATCCATGCGTCCGGCCAGCGTCTCGCGCAGGTACGGGGTCAGCGCCACGGCATAGCGGTCGGCGACCGTACGCACGGCATCGCCGGCCTCCGGTGTCATCAGCCCGGCGGCCACTAGATCGGAAACGCTGTGCAGGGCCTTCATCGCTCTTTCCCGCTTCGACGGAATGGGTCATGTAGGAAAGCGACCGCTCTTACTCCTGCGAGACCCATGCTGTCGACTCTTCCCCGCCTGATCGGCCATCGCGGCGCCAAGGAAAGCGCCCCGGAAAACACCCTCGCCTCGATCCGCGAAGCCGCCCGCCAAGGCGCCCGCTGGGTCGAGGTGGACGTCATGCTGACCCGCGACCAGCGCCCCGTGCTGATCCATGACGACACGCTGGACCGTACCACCACCGGCAGCGGCGCTGTCCCGCTGCTGGATCTGGCGGATTTGCAGACGCTCGACGCCGGGCGCTGGTTCGATGCCGCCTTCGTCGGCGAGCGCGTGCCGACGCTGGAGGAGGCGGTGGCGCTGGTCCATGACCTGGGCCTTGGCCTGAATCTGGAGATCAAGCCCTATCCGGGGCAGGAGGAGATCACGGCGGAGGTGGCGCTGAACGCCTTGCGCCCGCTATGGCCGTCCGACCGGCCGCTTCTGCTCTCCAGCTTCGAGGTTCCCTGCCTGGAGGTGGCGCAGCGGCTGTGGCCGGAGATCCCGCGCGGCTACCTGATGTGGGACCCTCCCACCGATTGGGCTTCCATTGCCGACCGGATCGGCGCGGCGACGCTGAACGTCCACCAGGACCGTCAGACGGCGGACAGCGTGGCCGAGTACCGCGCCACCGGCCGGCCGGTGCTGGCCTACACCGTCAACGACGCGGAGCGCGCCCGGACGCTGTTCGGCTGGGGCGTGTCGGCGGTCTTCACCGATGCGCCGGGCCGGCTGGCCGACGAACTGGCGGCGGACGCCTGATGGGGAGCCCGATGATCCGCCGGCGGACCGGTCGATATGCTGACGCTTCCGTTCGCGACTGCGGCAATTCATGAACGTTTTTTGCGCGGGGGGATGAATCCGCTCGTCGGGCGCGCCAATTCCTCATATATAGAACCGCACTGGCGATCCAGCCGGAACCCATGCGGATTCCGGCGGAGCTTTTCGTCGTCCGGTAGTCCGCCGCTTTGGTCCGGCGTCCCACGGGATGCCACGTTCGGTCTTTGGAGGGTTCGTTGAAGGCGTTGAAGCCGTTGCCGATGTCCGGCCGGGAGGTTTTGCCGCTCGTCGAGGGTGGCAAGGGTATTGCCGTTTCCAACGGCGAAAGCTCCGGCGCCTGGGCGGCTGCCGGCGGGATTGGCACCTTCTCGGGTGTCAACGCCGACAGCTATGATGAGAACGGCAACCTTCTGCCGCAGATCTATAATGGCAAGACCCGGCGCGAGCGCCATAACGAGCTGATCGCCTTCGGCATCGAGGGCGGCATCGCCCAGGCGCGCATCGCGCACGAGACGTCGAACGGCCAGGGCCGCATCCACATGAACGTCCTGTGGGAGATGGGCGGCGCCGAGCACATCCTGCATGGCGTGCTGGAAGGCGCCCAGGGCATGATCCACGGCGTCACCTGCGGCGCCGGCATGCCTTACAAGGTTGCCGAGATCGCCGTGAGCTACGGCGTCCATTACTATCCGATCGTCTCGTCGGCCCGCGCCTTCCGCGCCTTGTGGCTGCGCGCCTACCACAAGTTCCGGGAACATCTCGGTGGCGTGGTGTACGAGGATCCGTGGCTGGCCGGCGGTCACAACGGCCTGTCCAACTCCGAAGACCCGCAGAAGCCGGAGGATCCGTTCCCCCGCGTCCTGGCCCTGCGCCAGATGATGAACAGCTTCGGGCTGAACGACACCCCCATCGTGATGGCGGGCGGCGTCTGGTGGCTGTCGGAATGGGAGGACTGGATTGACAATCCCGACCTGGGGCCTATCGCCTTCCAGTTCGGCACCCGTCCGCTGCTGACCCAGGAGAGCCCGATCTCCATGGCGTGGAAGCGCAAGCTGGTGGCGCTGCAGCCGGGCGACGTCTTCCTGAACCGCTTCTCCCCCACCGGCTTCTACTCGTCGGCGGTGAAGAACCCCTTCCTGCTGGATCTGATGGCCCGGTCCGAGCGTCAGGTCGCCTATCTGTCCAAGCCGGTGGGCGAGCATTCGGCCGAATTCCCGGTCGGTCCGCGCGGCCGTCCGGTCTACGTGACCGAGAGCGACAAGCAGCGCGCCGAGGGGTGGCTGTCCCAGGGCTTCACCACTGCCCTGAAGACGCCGGACAGCACGCTCGTCTTCGTCACGCCCCAGCAGTCTGACAAGATCCTGCACGATCAGGTCGATTGCATGGGCTGCCTGTCGGCCTGCGGCTTCTCCAACTGGGCGCAGAACGAGGAAGGCACGACGGGCAAGCGCGCCGATCCGCGCTCCTTCTGCATCCAGAAGACGCTCCAGGCGGTCAGCCATACCGACGACTGCGAAAACCAGCTGATGTTCGCTGGGCACAACGCCTACCGCTTCGCCAGCGATCCTTATTACAACGACGGCTTCATCCCCACGGTGAAGCAGCTGATTGAACGGATCGCCACCGGCTACTGACCGGTCGCATCCACCGGATGGGCAAGGCCGTCGGCGGGAAACCGTCGACGGCCTTTGCATTGGGCCATTACGGGCATTCTTCCGGTTCGGGCGGCTCCCCAAACCATGTCTCCATTGACGTCGCTGCGACAATGGCTTGCGTGAGCTTTCCGAATGGTTTTACTCTTAAACAGAATGCGGCCTAGTGCCGCGCTTCTGTTTTGGACTCCGTGTCCGATCCCACTGTCGACAGTACGGGTGCCTCGCCCATGATGACCGCCGAACGCCCCTTCAAGCGAGCCCTCGACCGGCTGAACGGCGCCGGACTGCGCCCGACCCGCCAGCGCCTTGGCCTCGCCCGTATGCTGTTCGAAGGCTGCGACCGGCATGTCACGGCGGAGCAGTTGCACTGCGAGGCGCTGGCCGCCGACCTGCCGGTGTCGCTGGCGACCGTCTACAACACGCTGAACCAGTTCACCGCCGCAGGGCTTCTGCGCGAGGTGGTGGTGGAGGCAGGCAAGTCCTACTTCGACACCAACACCAGCGACCATTACCATTTCTTCGTCGAATCCACCGGCCGGCTGGAGGACATCCCCGCCGACCGGCTGACGGTGCAGAATCTTCCGGCCGCCCCCGCCGGCACCCGCGTCGCCCGCGTCGACGTGATCGTCCGCCTGATCGAGGACGAGGTCTGATCCAGGACGAGGTCTGATCCTGCCCCCTTGCCGATGGTCCGGTGCTCAGCCCTCGTCAGGCTGCGCCGGAGCGGGAGTGCGGTCGACGAAGGGCCAGCGGATGAAGGCGAAGGCCCAGACCGCCAGGACGTTGAGGTAGGGGAACAGCAGCAGCAGGATCCACAGCGGGCTGCGCCCGGCCTTGGCCAGAACCCAGCCGCCGGCGATCAGCATGTACATCGTGACGATGGAGCCGATCAGCAGTTCCCAGAAGCCGAGCTGGATCACGGTCTCCGTCATGCCGTCCTCCGTGCCTTGACCTTGCGCGCCTGCCGTGCCGGCAGCACCGGCCATCGGCTGTGCGCCATTACGCCGATGGGCACCACATGCCCGAGCGGCACCAGGGAGAACAGGGCCCACAGCGGCGAGAAGCCGGCCCGCCGCAGGATGCGCGACAGCGGCCAGACGATGGCGACCTGGAACAGCATCAACCCCAGGAGCGGCCCCTGGGACAGGCTATCGATGAAATCCTGCAGCATGCCCGACGGGATCCTCCTTCACATCGTCACCGGGCAGAGAAGCGCGGGCTGCGGGCTTTGTCGAGGCAAACTTTTCCTCAAGCTCTTCCCCCAAATCCTTCCCATGCACGACAGCCGGTCCCCGCATCTCTGATCCTGCCCGGATCAGGGGTAACCGAACGTGAAACTGCCCGCGCCGGCATGCTACAGTTCGTCGCGTCCGGCCGTTCCGGCTTGACGCCTCTCCAGCATTCAGACGCGGCGGACCATTTCCTTTGACGGATCTCTCCGAACCGGACGGTGGCGCGCGCGGGACGTGGTGGCGCTTATCGGCTCTGCCGCCCGTCGCCGCGCTGCGCATCGGCCTGCTTGTGGCGGTGATCGCCGGCTTCTGGCTGGTCGCCTATGCCGACCTTGAGCGGGCGCGCGACCGGGCGATCCATGATGGTCTGCGCCAGACCGCCAACCTCTCGACCCTGCTGGAGGAGGATGCCCGCCGCGTCATGATCGTGGCGGACCATGCCCTTCGGGCGACGGCGGCCGAAGGGACGATTCCTGCCTATCTGGTTGGGGAAACGGCGGGGGCATTGGGGTCGACCACCGGTCCTGGGCCGGCTCTGCGGAATTTGATGATCGTTGAGCGGGATGGCCGGGTGCGGCAGGCCGCCGGTCTGCACAAGCCCGCCCATGTCGCCGATTCCCCGTTGGCTGAGGCGTTGATGGGGGAATCGCGTGCTTTTGTCGGGCCTTATCGCGAGGCTGACGGCGGTTGGCGGGCTGCGATGATCCGTCCGCTTGCCAACGGCAGCGCCATGGCGGTGGCTGTGCTCGATCTCGACCGTTTCGCCCGGCTTTATGCGACCCAGGACATCGGCCCGCTCAGCATCATTCTGTTTTATGGTGAAAATGGCGTGGTCCTGTCCCATTCGCGGAGCGGAATGCGCGCTCTCGATGAGAACCGCGCTTTCTTCGCCTCGGTCCTGCCGCGTCTGCCTGCCGGCGAGAATGCCCGGACGCTGTCCGGTCTCGATCCCACGGAGGGACGGGAACGCATCGGTACGGTGCGCCGTGTGGCGGGGTGGCCGCTTTACGTCTATGTCCGCATCCGGACCGAGGACGTGCTGGCCGGCTGGTACGACGACCGCTGGAAACGCATTCTGGAAACCGCTGCGGTGTCGGTGGTGGTGCTGTTGCTGGCCTGTCTGGCGTTGCGGCAGCTCGGCCGGCTGGAGACGACGACGCAGGCATTGCGCGCCAGCGAACGGCGGTCGCAGGCGCTGTTCGACAGCAGTTTCCAGATCATGGGGCTGCTGGCGCCGGACGGCCGGGTGCTGGCGCTGAACCGGCCGGCCTGCGCCCTGGCCGGCCTGCCTGCCGAAGCGCTGGTCGGACACCGCGCCTGGGAGTTCCGCGGCTGGGCCCGCACGGACGAACTGGCGGCGGCTTTCCGCCAGTCCATCGAAAAGGCGGCTTCGGGGCGCTTCGTCCGTTACGAGACTGATGTGGTCGCCGACGGGCTCACCCGCGTGATGGATGTGACGATCAAGCCGGTCTATGACGACGGAGGCGTCGTCACGGTGCTGGTGGTCGAGGCGCGCGACATCACCGAGCGGGTCGAGGCTGCCGAAAGGCTCGCCACGGCGCTCGATCAGGCGGAGGCTGCCAACCGGGCCAAGAGCGCCTTCCTGGCGACCATGAGCCACGAGTTGCGCACGCCGCTGAACGCCATCATCGGCTTTTCCGACATCATGCTGCACGAGCTGTTCGGTCCGCTGGGCAGCCCGCGCTATCGCGACTATGCCCGCCATGTGCAGAACAGCGGCCGCCACCTGCTGGACCTGATCAACGACGTGCTGGACATGTCGAAGCTGGAGGCCGGGCGCTACACGCTGGATGAAAGCTGGATGGAGCCGGCCGAGGCCATCGAGACCTGCCGGGCGCTGGCCGCGGTGCCGGCCGATGTCGGTGGGGTGACGCTGGCGGTCGAATGCCCCCCCGACCTGCCCAATCTGCTGGCCGACGAGCGTGCCTTGCGCCAAGTGCTGCTGAACCTGCTGTCGAACGCGGTCAAATTCACCCCGCGCGGCGGCCGGGTGACGGTGAGTGCGGTGCGGGAAGGGGATGGCCGGATCGCCATCACCGTGCGCGATACCGGCATCGGCATCGCCGCCGACGCGCTGGCCCGCATCCTTGAGCCGTTCCAGCAGGCCGACAGCAGCATCTCCGGGCGGTTCGGCGGCACCGGGCTGGGCCTGTCGATCTGTCGCGACCTGATGGCTCTGCATGGCGGAAGCCTGTCCATCGACAGCGAGCCGGGCCTCGGCACCGCCGCCACCATCCGCTTCCCCGCCGACCGTACCGGCCGGCCGGTTGCAGTGGATGGGCTGCCGGCGTAAGCCTGTCGGCGATCAAGAGCATCGAAAGGCGGACGAGATGATCGGGAATGACGGGAAGCCGGTGTCCAAGGAGAAGCTGCGCGAGCACATCGCCGCCTATAATGGCCAGTCGCGCGGCTCCAAGGAATTCGCGGCGATCCCCCGCGCGCTGGTCACCATTCTGGACGGGCTGAAACCGGGCAAGACCGGCTACGTCAAATGCCTGGACGGGCAGGTCCAGCTGTCGCGCCGCAAGGACAACAGCGTCTCGGCCGGCTGACAACGGACCGGCTGACAACGGAAAGGCGTCCTTCCCCGGGGCTGGGGAAGGACGCCTTCCATTGAAGCGTCAGGCCGTTGGACCGTCAGGCGATCAGTGCTTGGCCGCGGCGGCGGCACCGATGCCGGTCTGGGAGCGGACGAACTGGTCCTCGAAGGCCTCGCGCTCGGCGCGGGCCGACGCGCTGCTGTCCAGCTTCGAGACGATGATGGTGACGAGGAAGGCCAGCGTCATCGAGAACAGGGCCGGCTGCTCGTAGGGGAAGATGGGGGCCGGGTTGTTCAGCACCACGACCCACACCGCGTTCGACAGGACCACCAGCGTGACGGCGGAGATCAGGCCGGCGATGCCGCCCGCCAGCGCGCCGCGGGTGGTCAGGCCCTTCCAGTACATCGACAGGATCAGCACCGGGAAGTTCACCGATGCCGCGACGCCGAAAGTCAGGCCGACCAGGAAGGCGACGTTCTGCTTCTCGAAGGCGATGCCCAGCACGACGGCCAGCACGCCCAGCACCAGCGAGGCGATCTTGGACACGCGCACCTCCTCGCGCTCCGTCGCCTCGCCCTTGCGGATGACACGGGCGTAGAGGTCGTGGGCGATGGCGGACGCGCCGGCCAGCGCCAGGCCCGACACCACCGCCAGGATGGTGGCGAAGGCGACCGCTGACAGGAAGCCCAGGAACAGGTCGCCGCCCAGCGCCTTGGCCAGATGCATCACCGGCATGTTGCCGCCGCCGATCAGCTTGCCGCCGACCTTGCCGCCTTCGAAGAACTGCGGGTCGGTGCCGACGATGGTGATCGCCGCCATGCCAAGGATGCAGACGAGCAGGAAGAAGAAGCCGATGAAGCCGGAGGCGTAGAAGACCGACTTGCGGGCCTCGCGCGCGTTGGGGACGGTGAAGAAGCGCATCATGATGTGCGGCAGGGCGGCGGTGCCGAACAGCAGGCCCAGCGACAGCGACACCGCCGACACCGGGTCGGCCAGCAGTGTGCCCGGCCCCATGATCTTCACGCCGTCCTTGTGCGAGGCGATGGCGCTTTTGGCGATGGCCTCCAGGCTGAAGCCGAAGCGCGACAACGCCAGGAAGGCCAGGACCATGCCGCCGCCCAGCAGAAGCACGGCCTTGATGATCTGCACCCAGGTGGTGGCGATCATGCCGCCGAAGGTGACATAGACCACCATCAGCACGCCGACGACGATCACCGCGACGTTGTAGTCCAACCCGAACAGCAGCTTGATCAGCTGGCCGGCGCCGACCATCTGGACGATCAGGTAGAAGCACACCACCGTCAGCGAGCCGATGGCGGCGAAGGTGCGGATCTTGCCCTGGTCCAGCCGGTAGGATGCAATGTCGGCGAAGGTGAAATGGCCGAGGTTGCGCAGCCGTTCGGCCAGCAGGAACAGGATGATCGGCCAGCCGACGAAGAAGCTGATGGTGTAGACGAACCCGTCATAGCCCTTGGCGAACACCAGGCTCGACAGGCCGAGCAGCGTCGCCGCCGACATGTAGTCGCCGGCAATCGCCAGACCGTTCTGGAACCCGGTGATGCCGCCCCCCGCGGTGTAGAAATCGGAGGTGGACCGGGTGCGGCTGGCCGCCCAATAGGTGATGCCCAGCGTCATCAGCACGAAGGCGATGAACATGCCGATGGCCGACAGGTTGATCGGCTGCTTTTCCAGCTGACCGACATCGCCGGCCGCCAGCGCCGGCACGGCGGCAAGGGTGGCGAACAGGGTGGCGGCGCTGGCCGCGAGGAGGATCCGGCGGGCGGTCATTGCAGCGTCTCCCGGGTGATCTCGTCGGTCAGGTCCTGGAAGCGGCCGTTGGCGAAATGGGAATAGACGCCGGTCAGCAGCCAGGACAGGATGATGATGGCGGCCCCGATCGGGAAGCCGACGCTGAGCGACGACTCGTCGGACATCGGCTTGTGCAGCAGGCCGGGCGCGAAGGCGACCACCATCATGAAAGCGTAGTAGCCGACCAGCACGACGGCCGACAGGATCAGGGCCAGCCGGCTGCGCTGGCGCACCAGCTCGTGGAATTTGGGGTTCCGGCGAACCCTCTCATAGACGGGAGTGTTGGCGGGGGAGTGCATATTTCCTCCAGACGCTGAGCGTCCTTGGTTTGCGCCGACCCGAATTGATGGGGCTGGGCTTATGTCCTTCCGGCTAACAAAACACTGTTTCGCAAATTTCCCGGAAATATGACGAATTGTTTCAGTGCAATTCAGGCAACAATCTCACCGATTCGCGTTGAGCCTCAGCGGTCAAGCTGGAATGATGGCGGGGATTCCACCGATCCCCGCATCCCGCCATCCCCGCCCGGAAAATGATCCGCTCGCCCCTGTTCCTTCGGCTGTTCTCGGCGATCCTGATCTCGCTCGGGCTGTTCTCCGCGGCGGCCTACGTCTTCTCGGTCCCCTTCATCGAGGAGAAGGCCTACGAGATCGAACGCGACGCCAGCCGGACCATCCTCGACAACGTGTTCGAACTGGTCAGCCGCATCCGCGGTGGGCTGGAGGAGCAGCGGGTGGCGACCGTCGACTCCTACAAGACCCGGCTGCGCGACGTGCTGGAACTGGCCGTCGGCTATATCGAGCATGTCTACGCCCGCGCCGACCGTGGCGAGATCACGATGGAGCAGGCGCGGCGCGAGGCGATGGAGGGGCTGCATGCCTTCCGCTACGGCAACGGCGACTATGTGTGGGCCATCGGCTACGATTCGGTGATCCTGTCGCACCCCTCGCCCGACTATCAGGGGCGCAAGGCCGACGATCTGCGCGACAATCTGGGCCGCCACATCCTGCCCACCATCGTCGCCACCGCCAAGCGCGAGGGGGAGGGGTTCCAGACCTATCCGTGGTGGCGGCCGAACGGCGACGAGCGGGCGCCGAAGCTCAGCTTCTTCAAGGATCTGCCCCGGCGCGGCATCATCGTCGGCACCGGCGCCTATCTGGCCGACGTCGACGCCGAGGTGGAGCGGCGCAAGGCCGACGCCATCGAGGATCTGCGCCAAGCCCTGCGCAAGCTGCGCATCGCCCGCACCGGCTATCTCTACATCTTCGATTCGGCGAACCGGATGATCATCCACCCGAATTCGAACATCGAGGGCACCGCCTTCGGCGACCGGCTGAACTCAGCCACCGGCCGTCCCATCGCCGAGGATTTGAAGGTCGCCGCGGCAAAGGGGGAGCCGCTGACCTACCTGTGGGACAAGCCCGACGATCCCGGCAACTACGCCTACGAGAAGATCAGCTGGGTCCGGCATTTCGAGGGGTTCGACTGGTATATCGCGTCGTCGGTCTATGTGGACGAGCTGCGGCGGTCGTCGGTGGTGCTGGGCAACCGCATCCTTGCCATCGGCATGGCGCTGATGGCGGCGGGCAGCCTGCTGGGCTACATCGCGGTCGGGCGGCTGGTGCGGCCGCTGCGCCGGCTGGCCGACACCGCGGTGCAGGTGAGGGCCGGCGACCTCGGCGCCCAGAGCGGCATCCGCCGCGGCGACGAGATCGGGCTGCTGGCCTCCGCCTTCGACGGCATGGTCCGGCAGTTGCGCGACACCGTCGCCACGCTGGACAGCCGGGTACGCGACCGCACCGCCGCATTGGCGGAGGCTGAGACCCGGCAGCGCGTGATCCTGGATGCGATCCCCGCCTGCATCGCCGGGCTGGACCGCGACGGCCGGCTGACCTTCGCCAACCTGCGCTGGGCCGAACTGGTCGGGCGCGACAAGGCGGCGGTCATCGGCCGCGATCTGGCGTCGGTCGTCGGCCGGCGGGCGATGGCGGCCCTCGCCCCCCACCTCGACCGCTGCCTGTCGGGGGAGGTGGTGACCTTCGAATATGCCTTCCCGCGCCATGGCGGCACCATTGTGACCAAGACCACGCTGATCCCCCATCGTGGCGAGGGGCGGGGCGAGGGGCGGGCAGAGGAGGGCGCGGTCACCGGCCTGTTCGTCCTGACCCTCGACATCACCGACGAGAAGCAGACCGAGCGCCAGCTGGTGGAGGCACAGCGGCTGAAGGCGGTCGGACAGCTGTCCGGCGGGCTGGCGCACGACTTCAACAACCTGCTGTCGATCATCATCGGCAACCTGTCGGCGGCGCGCGACCGCTACGCGGCGGTGGAGGGGCTCGACGCCTATCTGGAGCCGGCCCAGCGCGCCGGCCGGCGCGGCGCCGACATCACCGCCCGCCTGCTCGCCTTCTCCCGTCAGCAGCCGCTAAAGCCGGAGCCGATCGAACTGTGCGGCCTCTTGCGCGACATGGCGGTTCTGCTGCGCCGGTCCTTCCCCAGCTCCATCGCCATCGGCGTGCCGGGGGAGGGGCGGGAATGCTGGACCATCGCCGACCAGACCCAGCTGGAGAACGCGCTGGTCAACCTCGCCATCAACGCACGCGACGCCATGCCGAACGGCGGGCGGCTCGACATCGCCGTCGGCATCCGCAAGGTGGAAGGCGACCAGTCCTTCGACGAGCCGGTCCACTCCGACGATTATCTGGAGATCCGCGTCACCGACACCGGCACCGGCTTCACGCCGGAGGCGCTGGCCCGCGCCGTGGAGCCCTTCTTCACGACCAAGGCCCTCGGCTCCGGCCTGGGGCTGTCGATGGTCTATGGCTTCGTCAAGCAGTCGCGCGGCTATCTGCGCATCGACAGCCGGCCGGGGGAGGGGACCGCCGTCACCCTGCTGCTGCCGCGCGCCGAACCGGTGCCCCGCCTGCAGGAGGCCGATCTGGCGGCGGCCGAACCGCAGCCCGGAGGCTGGTCCGGCCAGCTGGCGCTGGTGGCGGAGGATAATGACGATGTCCGGCAGGTGATGCGCCAGCAGCTGGTCGACCTCGGCTTCTCGGTGGTGGAGGCGGCGAGCGGCGACGAGGCGGCGGAGCTGGTGGAGCAGATCGACGGGCTGTCGCTGCTGGTCTCCGACATCGTCATGCCCGGCTTGTCCGGGGTGGAACTGGCGCGGCGCGCCCGGCTGCTGCGGCCGACGATGCGGGTGGTTCTGGTCAGCGGATTCGCTGTCGAGTATGGCGACGTTCCCGCCGATGCCGTCATACTGCGGAAGCCATGGGACAAGCGGGAGCTGGTGGCGGCCATCGGCCACGCCGCCGAACCCGCGCCGGCCTGATAGGATTGGGCCAACAGAACGCACCCAATAGAACGCACCTGGAAAAAGCAGGGCGACGAGTGCCGGGGGGAAACGCGCGTGGGACAGAAGAAGCGCATCTATGTGATCGAGGACGAGGCCGACATCCGGCGGCTGGTGACGGAGGTGCTGGAGAGCTACGGCTATGAGGTGACCGGCTGGGCCAACGGGCGGGAGGCGCGGACGGCGATCCAGCGCCAGGCCCCCGACCTCTGTCTGGTCGATCTCGGCCTGCCGGACATGGATGGGCTGACCCTGGTGCGCGAGCTGTGGGAGGATGTGCGCTTCGGCGTCATCATCCTGTCCGGGCGCGGCGGCACCTCCGACCGGGTGCTGGGGCTGGAGCTTGGTGCCGACGATTACATCGTGAAGCCGTTCGAGCCGCGGGAACTGGTCGCCCGCGTCAACAGCGCCATCCGCCGCCGCGAGCAGCTGGCCGGCGCCACCGCCGCAGCGGAGACCGCGCGGGCGCGTTTCGGTCCCTGGGTGTTCGATCTCGGCAACCTGACGCTGACCGCCGACGACGGCCGGCAGGAGAGCCTGACCGCAGCGGAAGCCTCGCTTCTGCTCATGCTGCTGAAGGCGCCGAAGCGCGTGCTGTCGCGCGAGCATTTGCAGGGCCCGGATCAGGATCGCGACGATTTCCCCTACGACCGCAGCATCGACGTCCGCATCTCGCGCATACGCAAGAAGATCGAGGAGGATCCCCGCGCGCCGCGGCTGATCAAGACGGTCTATGGCGCCGGCTATCTGTTCGCCGGCGATGTGAGCTGGTTGCGCTGAAAGTGGCGCCACTCCTGCGTTTGCGCCGCAACACCCTCAATAACAATTGGTCATAATCCTGAGAAAGTTGCGCAAAGCTGATCTGGTACAGGCTGTTTCCAACACCGCCGCGCCCAATGTCGGCGCGCAACAAAGAACCCCTGGGGAGAACGGTCCGATGAGTGAAACTGCCGCCGCAGCCGATGTCCGCGCCAATCCGTACGACCGCGATCTCGGCCGCAATGCTGCCAATTTCGTCGCCCTGACGCCGCTGACCTTCCTGGAGCGTGCCGCCGCCGTGTGGCCCGACCGGCCGGCCGTCGTCCATGGCACGGTGCGCCGGACCTGGGCCGAGACCTTCATCCGTGTGCGCCGTCTGGCCGCGGCGCTGGCGAATGTCGGCATCGGCACCGGCGACACCGTCGCCATGCTGGCCGCCAACACGCCGGAACTGTTCGAGGCCCATTTCGGCGTGCCGCTGGCCGGCGCCGTGCTGAACGCCGTCAACACCCGCCTGGACGCTGAGGCCATCGCCTTCATCCTGAAGCATGGCGAGGCGAAAATCCTGATCGTCGACCGCGAGTTCTCCGGCGTCGCCAAGAAGGCGCTGGCCCTGCTCGACGCACCGATCCCGGTGGTGGACATCGACGATCCGACCTACACCGGCGGCGAGCTGATCGGCGACCGCGATTACGAGTCCTTCATCAGCGATGTCGGTGCAGAGCATCCCTGGACCCTGCCGGCCGACGAATGGCAGGCCATCGCGCTGAACTACACCTCCGGCACCACCGGCAACCCGAAGGGCGTCGTCTATCACCATCGCGGCGCCTACCTGAACGCGGTGTCGAACGCCCTGTCCTGGAACATGGGCGATGCGCCCGTGTATCTGTGGACGCTGCCGATGTTCCACTGCAACGGCTGGTGCTTCCCCTGGACCATCGCGGTCACCGCCGGCACCGCCGTCTGCCTGCGTCAGGTCCGCCCCGATACCGTTCTGAAGCTGATCCGCGACGAGCGGGTAACCAACTTCTGCGGCGCGCCCATCGTCCTCAACATGCTGAACAATGCCCCGGCCGAGCTGAAGCAGGGCATCGAGCAGAAGGTCAAGGTGATGGTTGCCGGTGCTGCCCCGCCCGCCGCCGTCATCGCCGGGATGGAGCGCATGGGCTGGGAAGTTACCCATGTCTACGGCCTGACCGAATGCTACGGCCCGACCGTGGTCTGCGTCTGGCACGACCGCTGGGACGGCCTGTCGCTGGACGAGAAGGCGGCGATCAAGGCGCGTCAGGGCGTGCGCGGCCCGATGCTGGAGGCGGTGATCGTCGCCGACCCCTTCACGCTGGAGCCGGTGCCGAAGGACGGCCGGACGATGGGCGAGATCATGATGCGCGGCAACAACGTCATGAAGGGGTATCTGAAGAACCCCAAGGCGACCGAAGAGGCCTTCACCGGCGGCTGGTTCCACACCGGCGACCTCGCCGTCTGGCATGAGGACGGTTATGTCGAGATCAAGGACCGCTCGAAGGACATCATCATCTCCGGCGGCGAGAACATCTCGTCCATCGAGGTGGAGGATGTGCTCTACAAGCATCCCGATGTGCTGGAGGCGGCCGTCGTCGCCCGCCATGACGAGAAGTGGGGCGAGACGCCCTGCGCCTTCGTCACGCTGAAGGACGGCGCCGCCTCGACCGAGGCCGACATCATCGCCTTCTGCCGGTCGCACATGGCCCACTTCAAGTGCCCGCGCACGGTGGTGTTCGGCCCGCTGCCGAAGACCTCCACCGGCAAGATCCAGAAATACGTCCTGCGCAAGCAGACCGAGGGGCTGTAAGGGGCGCTTTGCCCCACCCTGACCCTTTTTCCGCACATCGGCCGAAGCTCGCCTCTCCATCCCCTGTCCAGCGGGGAGAGAGGTGAGCTGTGCCCTTCCATGCCTGCACGCCGCCCATTTCCAAAGGGACCCGCGCCATGAAGATCCTCTGCGCCGTGAAGCGCGTCGTCGACTACAACGTCAAGATCCGGGTGAAGACCGACCAGTCCGGCGTCGAGACGTCCAACGTGAAGTTCTCGATGAACCCGTTCGACGAAATCGCCGTCGAAGAGGCGGTTCGTCTCAAGGAGGCCGGCACGGCGACCGAGATCGTGGTGGTTTCCGTCGGTCCGACCCAGGCCCAGGAGACGCTTCGCACGGCACTCGCCATGGGCGCCGACCGCGCCATCCTGGTGCAGACCGACGTGACGACCGAACCGCTGGCCGTCGCCAAGGTTCTGAAGGCGCTGGTCGAGAAGGAAGCGCCGGGGATGGTGATCCTCGGCAAGCAGGCCATCGACGACGACTGCAACCAGACCGGCCAGAT
>NZ_JBCEBL010000044.1:0-34788 GCF_049472615.1 Azospirillum sp. 11R-A
AGGTCGTGTCGTTGAAGCTGCCGGCGGTGGTGACCGCCGACCTGCGCCTGAACGAGCCGCGCTATGCCTCGCTGCCCAACATCATGAAGGCGAAGAAGAAGCCGCTGGAGACCGTCACGCCGGACAGCCTCGGCGTCGACGTCACGCCGCGTCTGAAGACGGTGAAGGTCGCCGAGCCGGCCAAGCGCCAGGCCGGCATCAAGGTGCCGGATGTCGCCACCCTGGTCGACAAGCTGAAGACCGAGGCGCGGGTGATCTGAGCGCCGGCCCCGTCCAGCACTCTCCCCACCCCGCCCGACAGAGGAACCGCCCCATGCCCATCCTGATCCTTGCCGACCACGACAACGTCAGCCTGAAGCCCGCCGCCGCCCATGCGGTGACCGCCGCCACCAAACTCGGCGGCGATGTCCACATCCTCGTCGCCGGCCGCAACGCCGCCCCGGCCGCGGAGCAGGCCGCCAAGCTGGCCGGCGTCGCCAGGGTGCTGCTCGCCGACGATGCCGCCTACGAACATGCCCTGGCCGAGCCGGTCGCGGCCCTGCTGGTGTCGCTCGCCTCCGGCTACAGCCATGTCCTCGCCGCCGCTACCTCGGTCGGCAAGAACGTGCTGCCGCGCGTCGCCGCGCTGCTCGACGTGGCGATGATCTCCGACATCACCGCCGTGGTTGCCGCCGACAGCTTCGAGCGGCCGATCTATGCCGGCAACGCCATCGCCACCGTGCAGTCGGCCGACCCGGTGAAGGTGATTACCGTCCGCACCACCGCCTTCGAGGCAGCACCCGCCACCGGCAGCGCCCCGGTCGAGAGCATCGCCGCCGCGGCCGATCCCGCCCTGTCGGGCTTCGTCTCGGCCGAGCTGTCGAAGTCGGAGCGTCCGGAGCTGACCTCGGCCCGCATCGTCATCTCCGGCGGTCGCGGCATGCAGTCGGGCGACAACTTCCACCTGCTGGAGGCCATCGCCGACAAGCTGGGGGCCGCCGTGGGTGCAAGCCGCGCCGCCGTCGATGCCGGCTTCGTGCCGAACGACTATCAGGTTGGCCAGACCGGCAAGATCGTGGCGCCGGACCTCTATGTCGCCGTCGGCATCTCGGGCGCCATCCAGCATCTGGCCGGCATGAAGGACAGCAAGGTGATCGTCGCCATCAACAAGGACGAGGAGGCGCCGATCTTCCAGGTCGCCGACTACGGCCTCGTCGCCGACCTGTTCAAGGCCCTGCCGGAGTTGCAGCAGGCCGTTTGATCCCTTCCATCCTTTCCGTTACCCGAAGAGGTCCCCCATGACCGCCGCCGCGATCCCCTACACCCCGCCGCTGAAAGAGATCCGCTTCGTCCTCGACCACCTCGCCGGCATGGCCGAGGTGGCGGCTCTGCCCGGCTTCGAGGATGCCAGCCCCGACATGGTGGACAGCATCCTGGGCGAGGCGGCGAAGATCGCCGAGAATGTCCTGGCGCCGCTGAACCGCATCGGCGACGTGCAAGGGGCCAAGCTCGGCACCGACGGCGTCGCCCGCACGGCGGAGGGCTGGGGGACGGCGTGGCAGGCGCTGGTGGAAGGCGGCTGGAACGGGCTGCCCTTCGACCCGGCGCGTGGCGGCATGGGGCTGCCCAATCTGCTGAACACCGCGGTGCAGGAGATGTGGCACTCCGCCAACATGGCCTTCGCACTCTGTCCGATGCTGACGCAGGGGGCGGTGAACGCGGTTCAGCTCTATGGCTCGGAGGCGCTGAAGGATCTCTATTTGCCCCGGATGATCTCGGGCGGGTGGACCGGGACCATGAACATCACCGAGCCGCAGGCGGGCAGCGACCTCGCCGCCACGCGGTCGCGCGCGGTGCCGAACGGCGACCATTACCTCGTCACCGGGCAGAAGATCTTCATCACCTACGGCGACCATGACCTGACGGAGAACATCGTCCATCTGGTGCTGGCCCGCCTGCCCGATGCGCCTCCCGGCGTGAAGGGCATCAGCCTGTTCGTCGTGCCCAAGTTCCTGGTCAATCCGGATGGCAGCCTGGGCGCCCGCAATCAGGTGAAGTGCGTGTCGCTGGAGCACAAGCTGGGCATCCACGGCAGCCCGACCGCCGTGCTGTCCTTCGGCGACGAGGGCGGGGCGACCGGCTTCCTGGTGGGCGAGCCGAACCGCGGCCTGGAATACATGTTCGCCATGATGAACCATGCCCGGCTGAACGTCGCCATGCAGGGGCTGGCGATTGCCGAGCGCGCTTATCAGCAGGCGCTTGCCTATGCCCGCGACCGCGTGCAGGGCAAGCCGCTGGGCTGGACCGAGGGCCAGTCGAAGGGCATCGTCAACCATCCCGACGTCCGCCGCCTGCTGATGGGCATGAAGGCGCGGATCGAGGCGATGCGCGGCATCCTCTACACCGCCGCCGCCGCGGTGGACGTGGCGCACCACCATGCCGACGAGGCCACCCGCGGCCGCGCCGCCCTGCTGGTCGATCTGCTGACCCCCATCGCCAAGGGCTGGTGCACCGAGACCGGCCAGCAGCTGGCGTCGGACGGCGTGCAGGTCCATGGCGGCATGGGCTTCATTGAGGAGACCGGCGCCGCCCAGCACCTGCGCGATGCCCGCATCACCACGATCTACGAGGGCACCACCGCCATCCAGGCCAATGACCTGATCAACCGCAAGCTCCTGCGCGACGGCGGGGCGATGGCCAACGGCCTGCTCGACGAGATCGCGGCGCTGGCTGGCGAGCTGTCAGGCCATACTGACGAAGCGCTGCGCGTCACCGGTGCCGAACTGGTCGGCGCGGTGCATGAGGCCAAACAGGCGATTGCCTGGGTGCTGGCCACGGCGAAGCAGGACCCGCGCCTGCCGGCCGCCGCGTCGGTGACGCTGCTGGAGCTGATGGGCGTGGTCGCCGGTGGCTGGCAGCTGGCCCGCGCCGCCAAGGTGGCGACGGAGCGGCTGGCGGGGGGCGATGCCGACACCGCCTTCCTGTCGGCCAAGCCGCTGACCGCCCGCTTCTACGCCACCCATGTGCTGCCGAAGGCGGCGGCGCTGCGGGCGACCGTCGTCAACGGCTCCGCGAGCGTGATGGCGCTGAGCGAGGAGCAGCTGTTCGGCGCGGTTTGACGGGACCGCGCTTGCCGGTTGGTGCCGGGGCCTTTGGCCCTTTGCCGGGTGTTGCGGGCGGTTGGGGGATCTCCCGCCACTGCCCCGGCGCCAGCCCGTCCAGCGTCCAGTCGCCGATGGCCCAGCGGATCAGCCGCAGGGTGGGGAAACCGACCGCCGCGGTCATGCGGCGGACCTGCCGGTTGCGCCCCTCGCGGATGGTGAGCGCAATCCAGCTGGTGGGGATGGCGGCGCGGTAGCGCACCGGCGGATCGCGCGGCCACAGCGACTCGGGCTCGTCCATCCGCCGCACCTCGGCCGGCAGGGTGGGGCCGTCCTTCAGCGTCACGCCGCGGCGCAGCGCCTCCAGCGCATCGTCGGTCGGCACGCCCTCCACCTGCACCCAATAGGTCTTCGGCATCTTGTTGGCCGGCGAGGCGATGCGGGCGATCAGCGGGCCGTCGTCGCTCAGCGCCAGCAGCCCCTCGCTGTCGCGGTCGAGCCGGCCGGCGGCATAGACGCCCTTCACCGGAACCAGCTCCGCCAGGGTCGGGCGGCCCTGGTCGTCGGTGAATTGCGGCAGCACGCCATAGGGCTTGTTCAGCAGGATCAGGCGCGGCACTGGCTTGCTTCCTTGCGGAGTTCGGGAAAGGCGCTATCGTTCGCACCCCAACACTGACCTAGATAGCAGGGGTTCGGCCGTGACGCTTCTGTTCTGCTCCGCCAGCGACAGCGCCGAGGATTGGCGCCGGGAAATCGCCCGTCATCTTCCCGGCCTGGAGATGCGCGTCTGGCCCGAGACCGGCGACGTCGCCGACATCGAAGTCGCGGTGGTGTGGAAGCCGCCGGCCGGCATGCTGGCGACCCTGCCCAACCTGAAGCTGATCGTGTCGCTGGGCGCCGGGGTGGAGCCGATCCTGCTGGATCCAACCCTGCCGGACGTGCCGCTGGTGCGCATGGTCGCGGACGGGCTGACGGCCGACATGGCCGGCTACGTCGTCTTCCAGGTTCTGTACTGGCACCGGCTGATGGACCGGTACGACGCCCTCCAGGCCGAGACGCGGTGGGAGCAGCTGGACCATCGTCCGGCGTCCGAGGTGACCGTCGGCTTCCTAGGCATGGGCGAGCTGGGGGCGGCCTCGGCCCGCACGCTGCGGACGCTGGAATACCGGCTGATGGGCTGGAGCCGCAGCCCCAAGAGCATCGAGGGGGTGGAGAGCTTCTCCGGTCCCGACGGGCTGGCGGCGATGCTGCCGCAATGCGATGTGCTGGTCTGCCTGCTGCCGCTGACCGACGAGACCCGCGGCATCATGAATGCCGGCCTGTTCGCCGCCCTGCCCAAGGGGGCGGTTGTCATCAACGCGGCGCGCGGCGGGCATCTGGTCGAGTCGGACCTGCTGGATGCGCTGGAGAGCGGGCATCTGCGCGGTGCCAGCCTGGATGTCTTCGCGACGGAGCCGTTGCCGGCGGACCATCCGCTCTGGCGTCACCCGCGGGTCCGCATCACCCCCCATGTCGCCGGGGTCACCCACCCGTCGCTGTGCGCCGGGCAGGTGGCCACCGCGGTGACGGCGCTCCGCGAAGGTCGGCCGATACCCAATCTGGTGGACCGCAGCCGGGGCTACTGAGGGTTATTCTCTGCCCTCAATCGGCGGGCGCGGCCCTTACAGCATCTGGACGGCGATCACCGCCAGCAGGGCCGCGATCACCCACAGGGCGGCGCGGTCCGAGCGGCGGCGGGTTTCCCAGCCGTTCAGCATCTGGCGGACGGTCTGCGGGTGAAGGCGCACGCCGCCTTCCGAGATGTCGCGGGTAACCCGCTCCGCCTCGCTGACCAGGGCGGGGATGCGGCGGACGGTGCTCAGGATGGCGCCGGCATCGTTGATGAACTGCGCCTCCGGACCGCGGTTCTCGCGCATCCACTCCTCGATCAGCGGCCGGGCCAGCTCCCACATGTTGATGTTGGGATTCAGCAGCCGGCCGACTCCCTCTGCCGTCAGCATGCTCTTCTGCAGGAGGAGCAGTTGCGGCTGGGTCTCCATCTCGAACTGTTCGGTAACGGCGAACAGCTGGGCCAGCAGCCGGCCGACCGAGATGTCGGCCAGCGGCTTGTTCTGCAACGGCTCGCCGATGGCGCGGCAGGCCTGGGTGAAGATCTCGATCGACTGGTGGCGCGGCACGTAGCCGGCCTCGAAATGCACGACGGCAACGCGGCGGTAGTCGCCGGTCAGGAAGCCGATCAGCATGTCGGCGAGGTAATAGCGCGTCTCGCGGTCCAGCCGGCCCATGATGCCGAAATCGACGGCGGTGATGGTGCCCTGTTCATTGATGAACAGGTTGCCGGGATGCAGGTCGGCGTGGAAGAAGCCGTCGCGGAAGACCTGGTTGAAGAAGCTGGCCGAGGCCATCGCCAGGATCTCGTCGCGGTCGAAGCCGGCGGCGGAGATGCGGGCCGGCTCGTCGACCTTGAAGCCGCGGATGCGCTCCAGCGTCAGCACCCGGCCGCCGGTCCGCTCCCAATCGACCTTCGGCACGTTGAAGGTGTCGTCGTCCTTGAAGTTCGACGCCAGCTCCGACGCGGCCGCCGCCTCCATCCGCAAATCCATCTCCAGCCGCGAGGTGCGGGCGAAGGTGTCGACGATTTCGGTCAGACGCAGCCGCTTCAGCCTGGGCAGGACCCATTGGGCGAGCGCCGCCAGCCGGTAGAACAGGTCGATGTCGCGCTCGAAGGCCTGCTCGATGCCCGGACGCAGCACCTTGACCGCCACCTCCTGCCCATCGGCGGTGACGGCGAAATGCACCTGCGCGATGGAGGCGGCGGCGACCGGCTTGTCGTCGAAGCTCTGGAACAGCGCCTGGACCGGCTGGCCGAACTCCGCCTCGACGATGGCGCGGGCCTGATGGGCAGGGAAGGGCGGCAGCTTGTCCTGCAACTCGGCCAGATCGACCGCCATCCGCTCGCCGACCAGATCGGAGCGGGTGGACAGCAGCTGGCCCAGCTTGATGTAGGTGGGGCCGAGTTCGGCCAGGGCGCGGGCGAGCCGCTCGCCCTCGCGGCCGGGCACCCCCTTGCGGGCGACCCGGCGCCACAGCCAGAGCAGGCCGGGGGCGGTGCCGAGCAGGCTGGTGGGCAGGGCATCATGACGGGCGACCGTCCGGCCGATCACGGCCATCCGGATCAGGTTGCGCAGGATGCGAAACACGGGAGCTTAAATCCGCCAGCCGGAATGGATGGCGGCGATCCCGCCCGACAGGTTGCGCACCCGCACCGCACCGAAGCCTGCCGCCTCGATCCGCCTGGCCAGATCGGCCTGCTGCGGGAAGCGACGGATGCTCTCGGCCAGATAGCGGTAGCTCGCCTCGTCCTTCGCCACCACGCGGCCCATGAAGGGCAGCACCTGGAAGGAATAGACGTCGTACAGCTCGCGCAGCACCGGCAGCACGACGTGGCTGAATTCCAGGCAGTAGAACTTGCCGCCGGGTTTCAGGACCCGGTGGGCCTCCTTGATCGCCTCGTCGATGCGGGTGACGTTGCGCAGGCCGAAGGCGATGGTGTAGGCGTCGACCGAGCGCGGGGCGATGGGCAGCCGTTCCGCGTCGCCGACCGTCCATTGCACGCCGGACAGGATGTTGCGGTCGATGGCGCGGTCGCGCCCGACCCGCACCATCGCCTCGGTGATGTCGCAGACCACCGCAGCCCCGCCGCCCTTCTTGAGGAAGCGGAAGGCGATGTCGCCGGTGCCGCCCGCCACGTCGAGCAGGGTCATGTCCGGCTTGGGCGCCACCATCTCCATCAGCGTGTCCTTCCACAGCCGATGGATGCCGCCCGACATCAGGTCGTTCATCAGGTCGTAGTTGGTCGCCACGCTGTCGAAGACGGCGCGGACCAGCCCGGACTTGGCGGACGGATCGACGGGGGTGAAGCCGAACCAGTTGCCTTCGGCACCGGACGCGGGTTTTTGCGGGTCGGGGATGCGGTCGCTCATGGCCGGGAAGATAGCGCGGGCAGGGGCCATGCGCCAGCGGGGGCGTGCAATGCGGAAGGCGCTGCGGCGAATGGCGTAGGGCGGACAGGGCTGAAGGGCGGGGGGTGGGGGGATGGAACGGCGTGGAACAGTTTTGCGTGTCTGTTCCATGGCGCGCGCTTGGGCGGCGTGCCGGCGACACGGTGGGGGATGGAACAGCGTGAAACAGTTTCCGGCTGATGTTTCATCTGACTCTCCATCGCATGGGACAGGTCTCAAATCCTAGCATAGGCAGCGTGTTCGCGGCAGGGGGGCCGGTAAAACAGGCGCTGCCTGAACGTCGCGGCAATGACGGCCGAAGAGGGGCCTTTGGGTCCGCTGCGTTGCAAAGGGCCTTTCCGCCACATCCCCCTTGCATCGCGCCGTCCCCGCGCGTATAAGCGCAGCCTTCCACGGGCGGCGAGGCTGGGCCGGAAGGCTCAGGGCATGCCCACCCGTCCGTTGGAATTCCGCCTCATTTCCACCCAGGAAACGAAAATGCCCAAGCTGAAGACGAAGAGCGGCGCCAAGAAGCGCTTCAAGGTGACCGCCACGGGTAAGGTCCGCGCTCAGGCCGCCTACAAGCGCCACTGCCTGGAACAGAAGTCCCCGAACATGAAGCGCAACGCGCGCGGCATGATGACCCTGTGCGACTCCAACGCCCGCACGGTGCTGAAGAACTGGCTGCGCAACGCCTGATCTCGGCACATTGTAGAATTCGGAAGGACTGAACCATGGCTCGTGTTAAGCGCGGCGTCACGACGCACGCCCGTCACCGCAAGATCCTGAAGCTCGCCAAGGGCTACCGGGGTCGCAACTCCAAGAATTTCCGCATTGCGGTCGAGAAGGTCGAGAAGGCTCTTCGTTATGCCTATCGCGATCGCCGCAACAAGAAGCGCGATTTCCGCGGCCTGTGGATCCAGCGCATCAACGCCGGCGTCCGTCAGTACGGCCTGACCTACTCGCGCTTCATCAACGGCATCAAGCTGGCCGGCATCGAGATCGACCGCAAGGTCCTGTCCGATCTGGCCGCGCGCGAGCCGGAGGCCTTTAAGACCTTGGTGGACCAGGCCCAGGCCGCGCTCGCCTCCAAGGCCGCCGCGTAACGCGCCTCGCGTTTCCTGACCTCAGGGAACGCTTGCCGTCACGGCGTCAGTTGTAAGAGAAGGGAGCCGGGCCGCTGGGCCGGCTCCCTTTTTCTTTTTGCACCGTTTTCTTCCCCACGCTTGCCGGGAACCGCCATGCTCGACGCGCTGAAAGACGAACTTCTGTCGCAGGTCAACGCCGCCGCCGACCTCTCGGCGCTGGACGAGGTGCGGGTTTCCGCGCTCGGCAAGAAGGGGCGCATCACCGGCTTCATGAAGGAGCTGGGGAACCTCACGCCGGACGAGCGCAAGGAGCGCGGTCAGGCGCTGAACGCGCTGAAGGACGAGATCGCCGCCGCCATCGACGCGCGCAAGGCCGACCTTGCCGCCGCCCACCTGAAGGCGCGGCTGGAAGCCGAGCGCGTGGACGTCACCCTGCCGGTCCGTCCCGAGACCGAGGGGCGCATCCACCCGATCAGCCAGACGATGGACGAGATGATCGCCATCTTCGCCGAGATGGGCTTCTCGGTCGCCGAAGGGCCGGACATCGAGGACGATTTCCACAACTTCACCGCCCTGAACTTCCCGCCCGGCCACCCGGCGCGCGACATGCACGACACCTTCTATCTGCCCGACGCAGATGAGAAGAAGATGCTGCTGCGCACCCACACCAGCCCGGTGCAGGTCCGCACCATGCTGAACAACAAGCCGCCGATCCGCATCATCGCGCCGGGGCGCACCTACCGCTCCGACTACGACATGACCCACACCCCGATGTTCCACCAGATCGAGGGGCTGGTCATCGACGAGGCGACCAACATGGGGCACCTGAAGGGCTGCCTCGTGGAGTTCTGCCGCGCCTTCTTCGACGTGGACGACCTGCCGCTGCGCTTCCGCCCCAGCTTCTTCCCCTTCACCGAACCGTCGGCGGAGGTCGATATCGGCTGCTCCCGCAAGGGCGGCGAGCTGAAGCTGGGCAATTACGGCGACTGGCTGGAAATCCTCGGCTGCGGCATGGTCCACCCGAACGTGCTGGAAGCCTGCGGCATCGACAGCACCAAGTACCAGGGCTTCGCCTTCGGCATGGGGGTGGAGCGCGTGGCGATGCTGAAATACGGCATCCCCGACCTGCGCACCTTCTTCGAAGCCGACCTGCGCTGGCTGAAGCATTACGGCTTCGCCGCCCTCGACATTCCCAACATCGCCCACGGCCTGACGCGCTAAGGAGCCGGACCCATGAAGTTCACGCTGTCCTGGCTGAAGGACCATCTGGAGACCGACGCCTCGCTCGACCAGATCACGGAAAAGCTGACCGCCCTCGGGCTCGAGGTGGAAGGCATCCAAGACCGGTCGAAGGAACTGGCGCCCTTCCGCGTCGCCCATGTCGTCTCGGCCGAAAAGCATCCGGACGCCGACAAGCTGCGCGTGCTGATGGTCGATACCGGCGCCGGCACCCTCCAGGTCGTCTGCGGCGCCCCGAACGCGCGCGCCGGCATGAAGGGCGTCTTCGCGCCGGAGGGGACCTATGTCCCCGGTTCCGACATCACGCTGAAGAAGGGCGTCATCCGCGGCGTCGAGTCGAACGGCATGATGTGCTCCAAGCGCGAGCTGAAGCTGTCGGACGAGCATGAGGGCATCATCGAGCTGCCGGACGACGCGCCCGTCGGCGCCGGCTTCGCCGACTATGCCGGGCTGAACGATCCGGTCATCGACATCAACCTGACGCCCGACCGCGCCGACTGCGCCGGGATCCGCGGCATCGCCCGCGATCTCGCCGCCGCCGGCATGGGCACGCTGAAGCCGCTGACCGAGGGGCATCTGAACGCCACGCCGGTGGATGGCCGCTTCGCCAGCCCGGTCGGCGTCAGCATCGAGGTGCCCGATGCCTGCCCGCTGTTCGTCGGCCGCTACATCCGTGGCGTGAAGAACGGCCCGTCGCCGAAGTGGCTGCAGGACAAGCTGGTGTCCATCGGCCTGCGTCCGATCTCGGCGCTGGTCGACATCACCAACTACCTGACCTTCGACGCCGCCCGTCCGCTGCACGTCTTCGACGCCGACACGGTGAAGGGCAACATCACCGTCCGCATGGGCCGCGAGGGCGAGACGCTGGCGGCGCTGAACGGCAAGGAATACGCGCTGGACGGCACCATGACCGTGGTGGCCGACGACGAGCGGGCGGAGGCTCTGGCCGGCATCGTCGGCGGCGAGCCGACCGGCTGCACCGAGCAGACCGTCAACGTCTTCGTCGAGGCCGCGCTGTTCGACCCGGTGCGTACGGCGCAGACCGGCCGCCGGCTGGGCATCGACTCGGATGCGCGCTACCGCTTCGAGCGCGGCGTCGATCCGGCCGCCGTCTTCGCCGGCATGGAACGCGCCACCCGTCTGATCCTGGAACTGTGCGGCGGCGAGCCGTCGGAACTGGTGGTCGCCGGGGCCGAGCCGGCCTGGAAGCGCAGCCTGAGCTTGCGTCCGGGCCGCGTCGCCGCGCTGGGCGGCGTCGAACTGCCGCGCGAGCGGCAGGAGCGGATCCTGACCGATCTGGGCTTCTCCCTTGAGGGCGAGGATGCCGAGGGCCGTCTGGTTGTCGGCGTTCCGTCCTGGCGCGCCGATGTCCATGGCGAGGCCGATCTGGTCGAGGAGGTGCTGCGCGTCCATGGCTTCGACGCCATCCCGGCGACGCCGCTGCCGCGCGAGACGGTGCTGACCCGCCCGGCCCTGACGTTGAAGCAACGCCGCGTCGCGCTGGCCAAGCGCACGCTGGCCGCCCGCGGCCTGTCGGAGGCGGTGACCTGGTCCTTCCTGTCCGGTCCGGTCGCCGGGCTGTTCGGCGGCGGACAGCCGGGCCTGCGGCTGGTCAACCCGATCAGCAGCGATCTCGACGTCATGCGTCCGTCGGTCCTGCCCAACCTGATCCAGGCAGCCGGCCGCAACGCCGACCGCGGTTTCGCCGACGTGCGCCTGTTCGAGGTCGGAGCGGCCTTCCGCACCCCGGCGCCGGACGGACAGGACACGGTCGCCGCCGGCATCCGTGCCGGTGCGGCTGTGCCGCGCCATTGGTCGGAGAAGGCCCGCGGGGTCGACGTGTTCGACGCCAAGGCCGATGCGCTGGCGGTGCTGGAGGCGGTCGGCGCCCCGGCCGGCAACCTGCAGGTCACCACCGATGCGCCGGGCTGGTATCATCCCGGCCGTTCCGGCGTGCTGCGACTCGGCCCCACCGTGATGGCCCGCTTCGGCGAGATCCATCCGTCGGTGCTGGACGCGCTGGGCGTCAAGGGGCCGGTCGTCGGCTTCGAGGTGATGCTGGACGCCGTGCCGCTGCCCAAGAAGAAGGGCGGCACCGCCAAGCCGATGGTCCAGCTCTCGGCCTTCCAGCCGGTGGAGCGCGATTTCGCCTTCGTCGTCGACCGCAAGGTGGAGGCCGACAAGATCCTCCGTGCCGTCAAGGGTGCCGACAAGGCGCTGGTCAAGGATGTCGCAGTCTTCGACGTCTATGAAGGACCGGGAGTGGGTGAAGGTCGCAAGTCGGTCGCCGTGTCGGTCACCTACCAGCCGACCACGGCAACCTTGACAGATGAAGCAATCGAGGCCGTCGGCCAGAAAATCGTTGCCGCGGTGGTCAAGGCGACCGGAGGAAATCTCCGCGCTTGAGAAAAACCCTCTGGGGTTGAAATCACCGTTATGTAAGAGACAGGGCCTCCGCTTCGGCGGGGGCTCTTTTCGTTTGGCATACCTGAAGGATTCACGAAAGGCTCCTTCACGATAGCTCATCGCGCAATCATATGATGAATTGCTGATTGATGAATCTCGAGTGCATTCGCTAAGGGAAAACCCAGAGGCTGTTTGTTGCAATTCAATGTTTGACGTCAGGACGTTGATCTATGGGAAGATTGGGGGTCAGGATTGTTTGCCCCCGGTGGACCCACGATGTTTTCGATGTCACGATTACGGCACAGGCGATGCGTGCATTGCCTTGGCAAGTCGAATGCCCATCACACTGCAAGCGACGAAGCGGGGGAAGTCTATGGTTGATCCAGCGGACGGTCAGGCAACCAAAACGGAGTCCGGCAAGCCACTCATCCTGGTGGTGGACGACGACCGCTCGATCGTCGAAGGGCTGGCGATTCTGTTGGACGGCTGGGGGTACGAGGTGGTCAAGGCGCTCAGCGCCGCCGCGCTGGAGGCACAGCTCGGTGGGTTGGGCCGGGTGCCGAACCTGATCATCGCCGACCATTACCTGCCGGCCGGCCGCACCGGACGCGAGGTGGTGGAGCGTGTCCGCACCGAAACCGGGCAACAGGTCCCGGCCATCATCCTGACCGGCGACAGCACGCCCGAACGCCGCGACGAGGCTCAACTCATGGGCTGCGAGTTGCTGCTGAAGCCGGTTCAAGTCGGGCCGCTGCGCGAGGCGGTCGAAGCGCTGTGCAGTCGCTAGGGCGGCGGCCTGTATGGCCGATTTATTCTGAGTGAAGGTGAGGTTGCTTCAACCGGCCTGTCAGGGGGGCGGCCCTGCTGCGGAACGGGGCAGGTCGATCTCCGGCAGCACGGCGAGGAAGGCATCGACCACCGCCGGGTCGAACCGCAGACCGGCCAGCCGGCGGATTTCATCCACGGCGCGATCGCGGCCCAGCGCCGGACGATAGGGCCGGTCACGCGTCATGGCGTCATAGGCGTCGGCAACGGCGACGATGCGGGCGCACAGCGGGATATCCCCCCCGGTGCGGCCGTCGGGATAGCCGGTCCCATCCCAATTCTCGTGGTGCCAGCGTGCCACTGCCGCCCCCAGATGAAGATGGGTCGGGCCGTCGGCCAGATGGCTCGCCTGGTTCAGCAGGCTGGCGCCGGCCAATGTATGGGCCTGCATGGCGCTGCGCTCCGCCGCATCGAGCGGGCCGGGCTTCGACAGGATCGCCGGGTTCACCGCGGCATTGCCGATGTCGTGCAGGATGGCCGCGAGGCCGATGATCTCCAGCGTCGATTCGTCCAGCGTGTCGGCGAAGAGACCGTCGGCATGCAGGCGGCGGGCGATCCGTTCGGTGATTGCGGCGATGCGCAGCAACCGGCAGAACCGGTTGCCCTCCGCCCCGTCCCCTGCCGCATCCGCGCCCATTTCAGTGCAGGCGGCCCCATCCTTGGCAGGCCCGTCGGGGGTCAGCGCGCCGCGGCCGCGCTCGGCCAGATCGGCCAGCGCCGCCAGCGTGCCCTGCTGGGCGCGGTAAAGCTGCTCGTAATGGTGCAGATTGTCGAAGCCGACGGAAATCTTGCCGCAGAACACCTCGATCAGCTTGCGGTCCAACTCCGACAGCGGCCGGTTGGAGCGCAGGTAGACAACCGTTTCCCGGTCGTTCGGCGTGCGGATGTAGAGCGTGCAATGGTCGCCGGCAAAGACATGCGCCCGCTTTTCCAGGCAGGCGGTCACCGCCGCCAGCACCGCCGGATCGACATGGCCGGCGGCGGGTTCGTTGATGAGATCCTCGAACCGGCCCGATCCGGCAAGCACATAGAGGCCGTTGCCGGTTGCTGCCTCGACCGCCGGGTTGCTGCTACCCGGGGTGCCGGCGCCGCCGCGCTGCACGCACAGGATGGCGTCCGGCCCCACCCCCAGCAGGCCCGACAGCTGGGTCAGCACGCCGGCGGCGAACAGCTTCATCGAGCGGGCGCGGAACAGCGACGACGACGCCTCGATGATCTTTTCCAGGCCGCGGCGGTTGGCGTCGATCGCCACGATGTCCTCGTAGGAGCGCAGCGCCGCGACCGTGGTGGTGAACAGCTGCTGGGCGGTCAGCTGGGTCTTCGCCTTGTAGTCGTTGATGTCGTAATCGAGGATCACCGCCCGTTCCGGCGCCTGTCCCGGCTGGCCGGTGCGCAGGATGATGCGCACGTTGCGGTTCTGCAGCTCTTCGCGGATGTGGTGGACCAGCTGCAGGCCGGCATCCTCCGTCTCCATCACCACGTCGAGCAGGATCAGCGCGATGTCGCTCTCCCGCGCCAGGATCCGCCGGGCCTCCGCCGCCGAATGGGCGGACAGGAAGCGGGCCTTGCGGCCCTTGAAGGCGAAGTCGGACAGGACCAGCTTGGTGATCGCATGAACCTCCGGCTCGTCATCGACGATCAGCATGGTCCAGCGGCTGCCGGGCGCCTCCCCGGCGGCGGCATCTTCGGGGCCATTTCCGGGGGCGTCTTCCGGGGCGGCATCGTCGAGGAAGACCAGATCCTCGTCGGCAGACTCGGGGGCCGACTCGGGGGCCGGCTCGGATGCCGGATCGGCGCGGGGGGTGTCCTCAGGTCCGGTCGGGTCGGCGTCGGTCATGGCTCTTCAATCGCGAAAGGGTCATGAGGACGGGCTTGGCCGGCCCGCATGGCGGTCACTCATCAAAACGTATCCAGCTCGATCACCGTACAATCGAGCGCGCGTTGCGCCAACGTGCCGCAGGCGGTGTCGACCTGCAAGCGCGTGAAAGGGGCGACGCCGACCTCGTACAGCAGCCGGCCCTTGCGGAACACCGGCCAGACCATCGCAGGCAGGTCACGATAGGCGCTGCCCGGCCCGGCGGTGAACTCCTTCCAGGCGCGCAAGCCCTCGGCGTAGCTGACATATTCGCCGAGCTTGATGCCGTAGAGCATGCCGGGCTCGACCGGCGGCATCCCCGGCAGGGGATAGGGGGCGGCCACCCCGACCAGCCCCTGGACCGGGGCCAGGGCACGGGTGCCGGCGGGCAGGGCCAGCGTCGCCTCGCCATCGGCGGCACCGATCAGCGCCACCACGTCGCCCTTGCGCAGGGTGAAGCTGCGCCGCTTGCGGTTGGCCAGGATCTCGGTCGCGGAAATCGGGCCGGCGGCGACGACATAGCCCTCCGCCGGGGTCTGCGCCGCCTTGTCCCAGGCCGCACGCGGGACGACCGCGGCGCTGCGGTGGGTTGGGGTGGTGTCCGCCGGCTGGTTGGCGGCAGGCTTGGACGGCCGCGGCCCTTCGCCGCCGATTGCTGGCCGGCCGGTGACCATCAGTGCCGGGTCCAGCGAATCGGCAGGGACATAGCCGATGGGCTGGCCGCCAATGGCGATCTCCGTCCAATAGGTGCCGCGCGGCGTGCCCAGCGCATTGAGTGCCTTGCCCTGCTTCAGCGTCATGACGATGCGGGCGTCCTCGCTGGGGCCGATCCGCACCTCGATGTCGCGGTTCAGCACCACCTCGCCGGTCAGCGGGGCGCCGATGGCGACGGGGCTCTGCGCCCAGGCCGGCGGGGTTGCTGCAACACTGCCGGCACAGGCGAGGACAAGGGCGAGCGCCGGGAGGAGGCAACGGGGCGGCACGGCGATCATTGGGCGGCTTCCTTGGCAGTCACCTGTGGGGCAGTCACCTGTGAGGCAAGCGGCGGCTTCCGGCGGCCCAGCAACTGGCTGCCGACGAGGTCGTGGATCGCGTCGGCCAGCAGCCGCACCGGCTTCGGCGCCGTGCCGCGGGCGCGGTGCAGGGCGATGTCGACGTCCGGCAGGTCGGGAAAGCCCTCCGCCGCACCGATGCGGCGCAGGCTGGGCGGGACGGTGCAGGCCTCCATCGCAGTCACCCCCAGCCCGCCCATCACCGCGCCATGGACGGCGACGACGCTCTTGCTGGTGAAGGCGACGCGCCAGTCGCGCCCGATCCCGTCCAGGGCGGCGACGGCGATGTCGCGCACGACGCAGCCCTTGGGGAACAGCGCCAGCGGCAGAGGATCGAGGCTTTCCACCGGGCGGTAGCCCCCCGGCAGCGGCGACGCAGGCTCGAGCGGCGGGGCGACCCAGGACACCGGTTCCTGCCGCACCAGCTCGCCGCCGGCCTCGCCGGCCTTGCGGGTGATCAGTGCGAGGTCGTAGCGGCCCTTCTCGATCTCCGCCACCAGATCGGGGCTGTTGTCGCAGACGACCTCGACCATCACGTCGGGATAGGCGGCGTTGAAGCGGGCCAGGATCTCCGGCAGCAGCATGGTGGCGTAATCGTCGGGCGTGCCGATGCGCACGCTCGCCACCGTCGGGCTGCGGTGCATCAGCGCCAGCACCTCGTCGTTCAGGGTCAGCATGCGCCGGGCATAGGCCAGCAGCACCTCGCCGTCGCGGGTCATGCGCACGCCGTGGGTGTCGCGTTCGAACACGCGCTTGCCCACCGTGTCCTCCAGCCGGCGCACCTGCTGGCTGACCGCCGCCTGGGTGCGGCCCAGCCTTTCGCCGGCGCGGGTGAAGCTGGCGCTGTCGGCCACGGCGACGAAGGCGCGCAGCAGGTCGGTATCGAGATTGGCGGGCATTCGGGGAACCGGAAGTTGCCGCTTATTCAAGCAGAGCGCCGGCCCCTCCGCAACGGCGCGGTCATTACGAATCGTGATGACACCATAATGCCTATTCGTTTCCAAGGGATTGGCGCGCCCCCCATTGTCGGCCTCCGACCCCTTTGGAGTTTCCGATCATGTCGCTGTTCGCCGCCTGGACCGGCACGGTTCTCGGTGCCGCCCGCATGGAGCCGCCCGCCATCCCCGCCCCGGCGGTGCCGGAGCCGCGGCGCTTCCGCCTCGCCTACAATCCGCTGCCGTCGGCCGTGCCCGCGTTGGGTTATCGGCTGACCGCGGAGCACGCGCCGTCGTCGGTGCGGTCGCCGGTCCGGACACCGCCAACACCTCCGGGCCGCCAGCGTCTTGAGAAGTAGGCGGGCCGCAGCCTATCCTGCCGCCGATAACTATGCGGGCAGGAGTGGGCGATGGGGCGGGTCTATGTGCTGTACACCGGGGGCACCATCGGGTGCGTGACCAATCCCAACGGGGCGCTGGCGCCGGTGCCGGGCATGGAGTTCGAACGGCTGGCCCTGTCGGTGCCCGGCCTGTCGGACCACCGGGTGAAGGATTATCCGGACCTGGGCTGGACCATGGACTGGTTCGACCGCACGCTCGACAGCTCCAACATGACGCCAGCGGACTGGGTCGCCATCGCCCGGCGGCTGCTGTCGGTCTACGACCAGTATGACGGCTTCGTCGTGCTGCACGGCACCGACAGCATGGCCTACAGCGCGTCGGCCCTGTCCTTCCTGCTGCCCGGCCTGTCGAAGCCGGTGGTGTTCAGCGGATCGCAGGTGCCGCTGTCCTTCACGTTGAGCGATGCGCCGGCCAATCTGGTTGGCGCCATCGTGGCGGCCGGCACCCTGCCGGTGCCGGAGGTCTGCGTCTATTTCGACACCAAGCTGCTGCGCGGCAACCGGTCGTCGAAGGTCGACGCCAACCGCTTCGCCGGCTTCGATTCCCCCAACTTCCCGCCGCTCGCCACCGTCGGCAGCGTGGTCGCCCGCAACGAGCCGCATTGGCTGCCGATGCCGGACACCGGCGTCTCGCTGGCCGAGCCGGACAACCGGGCAAAGCGGATGGCGGCGCTAGACGCCCTGCCGGCAGCGCTGGCGGGCTTCTCCGTCGTCATGCTGTGGCTCTATCCCGGCATCCGCGCCAGCACGGTGTCGGCGATGCTGACCGGCACCAGCCCGGCGGCGACGGGGGCGATCGTACTGGCCTATGGCGAGGGCAACGGCTCGACCGATCCGGACTTCCTCGACACGCTGTCGACGGCGGTGAAGGCCGGGGTCGTGCTGATGGACAACACCCAGGTGCAGCGCGGCGCGGTGCTGCCCGGCGCCTATGCCACCGGGCTGGCTGCCGTGGGGGCGGTCGGCGCCTATGACATGACGCCGGAAGCCAGCTACGCCAAGCTGGTCTGCCTGTTCGCCGCCGGGCTGGACGCCGCGGCAGTCAAGGCGGCGATGCCGGTGCCGCAGGCCGGCGAACTGACGGTGATCGAGGTCTGAGACCCACCCGGCCGGAGGCGGGGCCGTTCGGGCCGTCCGCCTCTGGCACTGGCTTACAGGTCCGGCTTACTGGCCCATGCCGGGCTGGGCCGGGGCCATGGTGCCGCGGTTCATCGTGCCGTTGCCCATGGTCCCGGTGCCCATCGAACCGTTGCCCATCGTGCCCTGGTTCATCGTGCCCTGGTTCATCGAGCCGGAGCCCATGCCGCCGTTCATCGAGCCGCCCATCGAGCCGCTCCCCATCTGGCCGCTCCCCATCTGGCCGCCCATGGCGCCGCCGGTCGAACTGCCGTAGCCGGTGTTGGCCTGGCTGCTATACTGGGCGAGCTGCTGAAGCTCCATCTGGTCCTGCATGACGACGACCTGTTTGCCGCGCCGCTCGAAGGAGGCCGGGGGCAGCATGACGGTCTGGCCGGACTTGGCCAGCTTCAGTTCGACCATGGTCTGGCCGTCGGCGCCGGTGGTGACGTTCTGGATGGTGCCGGCGACGGGACCGCCATGGCGGTGGACCACCCGCTTGCCGATCATGTCCCGGCTGGCCTGGACGTCGCGGGCGCCGGTGTCCATCGTGCCGTTGGCGACGGCGTTGGACTTGGCGGAACCGCTGGTCTGGGCATGGCCGGGCGCGGCAACGGCCATCAGCATCAGGGCCGGAACCGCGGCGGCGAGAAACTTGCGCATGTCATCCTCCCGGATTGAACCACAACAGGGGAGGCGCCGCGCAGGAGCGGCACCGTCCTGGGTGTGATGACACCCGAACGGCCGTTTTGTTGCGCAAGGTTGTACGGAATCGCCGCGGTATACAAAAAAGGCGGGCCGAGGCCCGCCTTTCCGTTTTCCTTACTCGTCGCCCATCTTGAGGGCGGCGATGAAGGCGCTCTGCGGGATTTCGACCTGCCCGAACTGGCGCATGCGCTTCTTGCCTTCCTTCTGCTTGTCCAACAGCTTGCGCTTGCGGCTGATGTCGCCGCCGTAGCACTTGGCGGTCACGTCCTTGCGCATGGCGCTGATGCTCTCGCGGGCGATGATCTTGCCGCCGATGGCGGCCTGGACGGCGATCTTGAACAGCTGGCGCGGGATCAGCTCCTTCAGCCGTTCGCAGAGCTGGCGGCCGCGGCGTTCGGACTGGCTGCGGTGGACGATCATCGACAGGGCGTCGACCGGCTCGGCATTCACCAGGATCGACAGCTTCACGAGGTCGCCTTCCTCATAGCTGTCCATCTGGTAGTCGAAGCTGGCATAGCCGCGGCTGATCGACTTCAGCCGGTCGTAGAAGTCGAACACCACCTCGTTCAGCGGCAGGCGGTAGACCAGCATGGCGCGGGCGCCGGCATAGGTCAGCTCGATCTGCTGGCCGCGCCGCTCGGTGCACAGCTGGAGGACGCCGCCGAGATACTCGTCGGGCAGCATGATCGTCGCCTTGATCCACGGCTCGTCGATGTGGTCGATCCGCATCACGTCGGGCATGTCGGCCGGGTTGTGCAGGTCGCGCACCGTCCCGTCGGTCATCGTCAGCTTGTAGACCACCGACGGCGCGGTGGTGATGAGGTCGAGGTTGAACTCGCGCTCCAGCCGCTCCTGGATGATCTCCAGATGCAGGAGGCCGAGGAAGCCGCAGCGGAAGCCGAAGCCCAGCGCCGCCGAGGTCTCCGCCTCGTAATGGAAGCTGGCGTCGTTCAGCTTCAGCTTGCCCAGGCTGTCGCGCAGCCGTTCGAAATCGGCGGCATCGACCGGGAACAGGCCGCACCACACCACGGGGATGGACGGCTTGAAGCCTTCCAGCGCCTCGGAGGCCGGCTTGCGCTCGTCGGTGATGGTGTCGCCGACCTTGGTCTGGGTGATGTCCTTGATCGCGGCGGTGATGAAGCCCATCTCGCCCGGCCGCAGCTCGCCGGTCAGCAGCGCCTTGGGCGTGAAGACGCCGACGCGGTCGACATCATGGGCGCTGCCGGCGGCCATGAAGCGGACCTTCTGGTTCACCTTCAGCACGCCGTCGACGACGCGGACCAGAATGACGACGCCGAGATAGGGGTCGTACCAGCTGTCGACCAGCAGGGCCTTCAGCGGCGCGTCGGCATCGCCCTTGGGCGGCGGCAGCTGCTTGACCACCGCCTCCAGCACCGCACCGATGTTGAGGCCGGACTTGGCCGAGATCTCCACCGCGTCGGAGGCGTCGAGGCCGATCACGTCCTCGATCTGCTGCTTGATCCGCTCCGGCTCGGCGGCGGGCAGGTCGATCTTGTTGAGGACCGGGATGATCTCGTGGTTGTTGTCGATCGCCTGATAGACGTTGGCGAGCGTCTGCGCCTCCACGCCCTGGGAGGCATCGACCACCAGGATCGAGCCCTCGCAGGCGGCCAGGGACCGGCTGACCTCATAGGCGAAGTCGACGTGGCCGGGGGTGTCCATCAGGTTCAGCGTGTACTGCTTGCCGTCCTCGGCCTTGTAGAGCAGGCGGACGGTCTGGGCCTTGATGGTGATGCCGCGCTCGCGCTCGATGTCCATGCTGTCGAGCACCTGTTCGCGCATCTCACGCGCGTCGAGGCCGCCACACTGCTGGATCAACCGGTCGGCAAGCGTCGACTTGCCATGGTCGATGTGGGCGATGATCGAGAAATTGCGGATGTGCGAGAGGTCAGTCATCGGGGCCCAAACAAGCGAGAGTTTGCCGGGAACATAGGGCGGACGGGGGATGGGCGCAATGATGGTGTGTCGGCGGGCGGCACGCAGCGCGTACGGGCGGTTGCGGAGGGGCGTGGCGTGGGGCGGATGGAACGGGATGGAACGTTTTTCGGCGGGGTGTTCAGTGTTCCATCGCGGGCGGGTGGGGCGGAGGGCCGCCGGGGAGTGGAACGTGTGGAACAGGATGGAACGGTTTTCCGGGGGGTGTTCAGTGTTCCATCCGGGCGGGCGTGTGGGGGGAGGTCGCACGGGGGGAGGACGGGCCGCGGGGCGGCTTCGGTGGAGCGGGCGGAGGTGGCGGATCGCCACTGTCGGGGCATGCGGTGCCCTCCGCGGCTTGTGGAGAGCGTAGCGTAGCATGGATGGGGTGGTGGGGTAAGGGTGGGGTGGAAACGGGAGGCGGGGCTTGGGTTACTGTTGCGATGGGGAGCCGCTTCCTTAACAGGCGGAGCCGTTGCCTACTCCGCCGCCACCGCCATCGGCACCACCCGGCAAGTGCCCCGCACCAGATCGACGTCGATCTCCGCCGCGACCAGTTCCGGCCGGATGCTCATGCCGTCGCGGACCAGCTGCACCAGCCCGTGCTTCGCCAAGTCTTGCAGAGCGCGCGAGACGTTGGGCTGGGCGCGGTCGGCGAGTTGGGCGAGGCGGGAGACCGTCTCCGGGCGTTCGGCGGCGATCAGTTGCATCAACGCCCGGTTGGCCGGGGTCAATACGCCGAGAAGGCCAGAGACCGCCTCGCCGTCGGTGACGGACTGAAGCGGGGGAACCGGGCGGGTGCCACGGGCGACCGCCAGCATCTCGTCGCGCAAATCATGCAAGGTCCGCATCGTCGGTCCCTCCTTCGTCATCCTCGGTGTCCTCCATCGCGATGCTCAGAGCCACGCCCGCCGTCCGGCAGGCACGCTCCGTGGCCGCGAAGAAATCGCTCAGCAGCGCGTCTGCTCCGGTGAAGGCGTAGGGAACCGGATCGGCCACGCGACCATAGCGGTGTTCATGGTCGAAGCGCGTTTCCCGGCCGACTCCATGCGCATTGTCGAAGCCCATCAGGCGGGTGCCGTCCACATCGTGCAGAGTCAGGGAATAGCGCATGCCGTGGGGCTTCTCCGCTGTGACCGGCGTTCGCCAGACGCGAAACCGCAGGCTCCATCCATTTTCCAGCCAGTAGCGTCTACGGTGATACCCGAGAAGACGCTCAACCGCTTCATCGACCATATATCGCCCACCAATATACCCTTCAATATGGGTTCATTGTATATCGCGAAAAGATATAGGGGCAATGGTCGATGGGAGAGGGTGACGGGCGCGCTTCGGCGCGCCGCCAAGGGGCATGCTGCCCCTTCGCAATCCCCTGGCAAAGGCTGGCGCCTTTGCTGCCCCCTCACCCTGACCCTCTCCCCAGGGGGGCAGGGGATTGGGGACGTTGCGGTGCGGGGTGGGCCGTTACCGCCCTCTCGGCTTCGCCCGCGCGGTCGGTTCCGCCTCCAGCGGGTTGTCGGGCCAGTAATGTTTCGGGTACTGGCCCTTCAAATCCGCCTTCACCGCCTTGTAGGCGTTGGCCCAGAAGCTCGCGAGGTCGCGGGTGACCTGCACCGGGCGGCGAGCGGGGGACAGCAGGTGCAGCAGCATGGGCACCCGGCCGCCGGCGATGCGCGGGGTCTCGGCAAGGCCGAACATCTCCTGCAACCGCACCGCCAGCACCGGCTCCTCGCCGTCATAGTCGATGGGGATGCGGGAGCCGCTCGGCACCTCGACGTGGGTCGGGGCCTCGGCGTCCAGGCGGGTCTTGAGGTCCCAGGGCAGAAGGGCGCGCAGCGCGCTCGACAGGTCGATGCGCTCCAGATGGGCGCGGCGCGACACGCCGTCGAGGAAGGGGGCCAGCCACTCCTCCAGATTGTCCATCAGGGCGTCGTCGGACAGGTCGGGCCAGTCGTAAACGTCGCCCTCGCGGGCGCGCAGGAACATCACGCGGGTGCGCCATTTGCGCAGCTCGTCGGTCCAGGGCAGGCAGGTCGGGCCGAGCGCGCGGATGCCCTCGATCATCGCGGCGGTCATCGCGTCCGCCGGCGGCTTGGCCAGCTTCTCGTCCTTCAGGATCAGGGCGAACAGCATGCGGCGGCGGCGCGCCAGCACCATCTGCTCGCGCGCGTCCCAGGCGACGATGGTCTCCGTGCGGATGTCGTCGGCGAAGCTCTCCTCCAGATCGGCCAGCGTCACCGGGGCGGCCAGGAAGATGCGCGATTCGCGGGCGGCGCCGTCGAGGTCGGCGATGGCGAGCCACTCCTCGGCCGACAGCGGCTCGGCCTGCTGGAAATAGGCGCCGCGCCCGCCCGACAGGCGATACTGCGCCGCGACCCCGCCGGGTTGGCCTCCGGGGCGGCGCTGGCCGATGCGGTCGGGATAGGCGAGTGCCACCAAAAGGCCGACGGCATGCGAGTCCATCGCGTCGTCGTCGCGCACGCCAAGCTGGCGGCGCCACTGCCGGGCCTGCTTCACCGCCTGCTGAGCCCCGCCGCGGTCGACGCTGAGGCCGCGCGCCGCGCCAAAGCCGCCGCGCTCCTCGCCGCGCAGCAGATCGACGCGCAGGCGCAGGTCGGCGTCGCGGAAGCCGGGCTGGCTGCGGACGATGTCGCGCTCGCCCAGCAGGGCCGCGACCAGACAGGCGAGCGCGCCCTGGCCCATCGCCTTGCCGGCCAGCATCATGTGGGCCAGACGCGGATGCACGCCGAAGCCGGCCATGCGGCGGCCGTGCGGGGTGATGGCGCCTGATTTGTCGAGTGCGCCGAGACCGGTCAGCAGCTCGCGCGCCTGGGCCATCGCCGCGGCGGGCGGCTGGTCGAGCCAGGACAGGGTGGCGGGGTCGGACACTCCCCACACCGCAAGCTCCAGCGCCAGCGGGGCGAGGTCGGCGTCGGCGATCTCCGGCGTCGTGAAGGGGGCCAGCGCCTTGTGCGTCGCCTCCGGCCACAGGCGGTAGCAGACGCCGGGCTCCAGACGGCCGGCGCGGCCACGGCGCTGCTCGGCGGAAGCTTGGCTGACCTTCACCGTCGCCAGACGGGTCATGCCGCCGCGCGGGTCGAAGCGCGGAACCCGCATCAGCCCGCTGTCGACCACGATGCGGATGCCCTCGATGGTCAGGCTGGTCTCGGCGATGGAGGTCGCCAGCACGATCTTGCGCTGGCCGGGCGGGGTGGGGCCGATGGCGCGGTCCTGCGCTTCGGCCGACAGGTCGCCATAGAGCGGGGCGATGACGGTGTTCGGGCCGAGGTCGGACTGGTCGAGCAGGGACTGGACGCGGCGGATCTCGCCGACGCCGGGCAGGAAGACCAGGGCGTTGCCGGGCTCCTCGCGGAGCGCGCGGCGGACGGCGGCGGCCACGGCGTCCTCGATGCGGGTGCCTTGGGTCGGGGCGTCGAGGTGGCGGGTCTCGACCGGGTAGGCGCGGCCCTCGCTGGTCACCATCGCGGCGGGGCCTTGCGCGTCCGCGAGAAGGGCGGCGACCGGGGCGGCGTCCAGCGTCGCCGACATCACGACGAGGCGGAGGTCGTCGCGCAGGGCGCCGCGCGCCTCCTGCACCAGGGCAAGGGCGAGGTCGCTGTCGATGCCGCGCTCGTGGAACTCGTCGAACAGGACGGCGCCGACGGCGGGAAGCTCCGGATCCTCCTGAAGCTGGCGCAGGAACAGGCCGTCGGTCACCACCTCGATCCGGGTCTTCGGACCAACCTTGGTGTCGAGGCGGACGCGGTAGCCGACGGTCTCGCCCACCGCCTCCCCCAGCATCGACGCCATCCGGCGGGCGGCGGCGCGGGCGGCGAGGCGCCGCGGCTCCAGCACCAGGATCTTGCGGCCCTTCAGCCAACCGGCCTCCAGCAGGGCCAGCGGCACGCGCGTCGTCTTGCCGGCGCCGGGCGGGGCTTGCAGCACGGCGGTGCCGCGGCTGTCCAGCGCCTCCAGCAGGGCGGGCAGGACGGGATCGATGGGGAGGGCGGGGAAGGCGGGCTTGCTCATGGGGGGAGTCTGCTGCCGCGAACCGGCGGGAAAGGCAATGCTTTTCGGACAGCGGGGGTTTTCGGGCGCCGGCAGGCGAGGCGCGCGCCAAAAGGTCGCAGGGGTGGGGGAGCGGGAGAGCGGTCGCGACCGATGGCCTTAAAAACTGTATGGTTTTGCCGTCGTCGGGCTTTTTCGTACCTCAAAGGGACCCATGACCGATATCCACGACGCCGCCCTGTTCCTCGCCCACGCCTGTGCGCTGGAGGAGGACGCCGCCAACCGCTTCTCCGACCTGTCGGAGGCGATGAAGACCTATGGCAACCAGGAGGTCGCGGCCTTCTTCGGCCAGATGGCGAAATTCTCGCGCCTGCATCTGGCCGAGGCGCGGGAACGGTCGGGCTTCCGCAAGATCCCCGATCTGGCGCCGGAAGACTTCCAGTGGCCCGACGGCGACAGCCCGGAAGCGGCCTCGATGGAGGGCTCGCACTATCTGATGACGGTGGAATACGCGCTGGAGCTGGCACTCGACAGCGAACGGCGCGGGCAGGCCTTCTATGCCGAGGTGGCGAAGACCACCACCGACGCCGAGGTCCGCATGATGGCCGAGGAGTTCGCCGCCGAAGAGGCCGAGCATGTCGCCCAGCTGGAGGTGTGGGCCAAGCGCTATCCGGCCTTGCAGGCTTGAGGAGAGAGGAAGGGGGCGCTGGCTGCCCCCTCCCCTGGTTACTTTGACAGGGCGGACCAGTCGATCTCGTACACCTTGTCGGCCGGCTGGTAGGTCTTGAAGGCGGCGATCACGTCGTCGACGCTGACGCCGCCCGGCACGTTCTGGATTTCATAGACGACCGAGCTGCCGCTGGTCGGGCCGACGTCGGCGCTGCGGTGGGCCTGCGAGACCAGCCCTTCGCCGGCCTTCTTGATCATGATGGAAGCCATGCATCCGTCTCCTGTTGCGACTCGCCCGACGGCAAAACCATAAACAAAAAGTGGTTTAACCGGAAGGCGGAAAGAACGGCGACTTTGCACTGCGTCATTTTGGGGGCGTCATTACGGCAGGGAGGCGGCCTCCGTCACCGGGGCGCGGCCGGGCATGCGGTCGGGCTGGGCGCCGCGCAGCGCCCCGGCGATGCCGCCGGTCAGCCAGACCGAGAAGGCGTTGCGGCCGGTGGCGCTGGCCTGATCGCAGGCGGCGGTGGGGGCGGCGCCTTCGTAGTCCTCGGGCTCCACGGCGCCGCCGCCGTAGTTCCACAAGGGCAGCGAGGCGGCGGAGGGCTGGGCTGACGGTTCGGCTGACGGTTCGGCGGCCGAGGCGCTGGAGATCAGGCTGGGCGTCTGCCGGGCCGGACGGCTGTGCACCTCGATCAGGGCGACGCGGATGCCAGCGGCCCAGGCGCGGTCGATGAAGGTGCGGACCCGCCGTTCGGTGGCGGTGGAACCGGCGACGGCCCCGGGCGCCCCGCCGGTCAGCCAGGCCGACGGCGTCGGGCCGCAGCCGCGCCGGTATTGCAGGGCCACCTGATCCTGCACATAGGTCTGGCCGCGATAGAGGCGCATCAGGCCGTTGCCGTAGCGCTGCAGCTCGTCCACCGGACCGCGGCTGGCGGTCAGCAGGTTGCGGTCGATCAGGATCAGCGTCGGCCTGACGGCGATCAGCCGGTCGAGCAGCGGTTCGAAATCGGCGAACTGGGCCTGTCGGTGGACGATGCGCAGGAATTCCAGATTGGGCACGCCGCGCTCGGCGGCGACCTTCGCCATGCTGCGCTCGTCCAGCGTGGCGTCGCGCAGCGCGGTGTCGCCCAGCGCCACCACCATCACCGAATCGGGGACGCGCGCCGCCCGCTCGGCCACCGTGTTGATGCGGTTCAGATTGTACCAGGCGAAGGGCTGGTCGTAGAGCATGGACCCGGTCCACAGCACCCCCAGCGCCGCCAGCGCGGCCAGCACCAGCGGTGCAATCAGCACCGTTCCCAGCAATCCCCAGCGCCGCCGGCCGCGCCGCGGCGTCTCCGCGGCATTGGTTTCCCCGGCGTGGGGTGGAACGGGTTGCTGTTCCGGTTGAGGCTCCTGCGGGTCGAGATGGGACATCGGGCGTCTCCGGGCGTGCTGCGGCTCCTCCCACAACGCGCGGGGGAGGCGAATCGACACGCGGTAATTGGGGGTATCCCCAAGGTCCCGGAACACCTCCGCCGCAGGGTCCCGGTTTGCCGAACGCGCCGTTTGTGTGTAGGCTCCGACCATGGAGGACGGCCTTGCCGCAGGGTTGGCCCCGTACAACAGGATTGGGCGATGAGCACCGAGATCCGCACCTTCAGCATTCCCGACGCCGCCGCCGAAGAGGCGCAGGCGGAGCTGTCCAGCTTCCTGCGGACGGTCGAGGTCCAGCGCATCGAAACCGCCTATGCCGACGGGGCGTGGCGCGTGCTGGTGCTGTTCACCGACCTCCGCCGCAAGGAGGAATCGCAGCAGATCGAGGCCGCCATCGCCGCGGCGCTGAACGGCTGGCGCGACAAGGCCGCCGCCCAGGCCGGGGTGACGCGCGACGCCGTTCTGGCCGACGATCTGGTGCAGGAGATCGCCCGCTTCGCTCCGACGACGGAGCATGAGCTGGCGATCATCGTGAACGCCCGCGGTCAGACCATCTCGCCGCAGGGCGGGGAGATCGTGCAGGTGGTGCGCTCGACGCTGGACCTGCTGATCGACTGAGCGGCTCCAGAAGGGACGGCCGGCGGAGTCCTATCCGATTCGGCAAGGCGATGCACAGCCAAAAGCTGTGGCGGACCTGCCGTAAGCGTCAGTTGGTTCGGGCGGGCTGGTATGCCAGGATTTCCCCTTCACTGGAACCGGTGGATGGGATGGCTGTGGCTTCGAAGGATCATCCGAAACGTCGTGGCGCGGCACCGCACGTGGCTTCGGCGGACGCGGGTTGGACCATGGTTCCGGACTATCGCAAGATGGCGCAGGAGCTGGCCAAGCTGGGGGCGGAAGCCGCCCGGCGTGCCCGCATGACCGGCAACGGGCAGTATGACCGGCTCGCCCACACCCTGACCAGCCGGGCGGACGAGATCCTGGACGATCTGGAGCGCGGCCGGAAGGTTTGACGGCTGGATTGGACGGTTGAGAAAAAGGAAACGGCGCCCGGATGGGGCGCCGTTTTTGTTTTCGCAAGTCTGCCGCAAGAATCAGACGCAAGTCTGCCGGGTGCCCCCCTCGCCCCAACCCTCTCCCCGGAGGGAGAGGGGAGTGCCGGGGGCAATCGGCCTCAGACCCGGTCTCAGACCACCTTGGCGCCGTGCATGGCGGCGATCTGGTCCTTGCTGTAGCCGAGCTGGGCCAGCACCTCGTCGGTGTGCTCGCCGAGCAGCGGCGATCCGGTGACCTCGACCGTCATGTCCGAGAACTTGATCGGGCTGCCGACGGTCAGGTACTTGCCGCGCTGCTTGTGGTCGACCTCGACGACGGTGCCGCTGGCGCGCAGCGACGGGTCGTTGGCGATCTCCTTCATCGACAGCACCGGCGAGCACGGGATGTCGAACTTGCGCAGGATGTCGACGGCCTCGAACTTGGTCTTGTCCTTCAGCCAATCCTCGATGATCGCGAAGATGTCGAAGATCTTGTCCTGACGGGCGAGAGCCGTGTTGTAGGCCGGATCGTCGATCCACTCCTCGCGGCCCAGAGCCTTGCAGATCGGCGCCCAGGCATGGCCCTGGATGGTGAAGTAGATGTAGGCGTTGGGATCGGTCTCCCAGCCCTTGCACTTCAGCACCCAGCCCGGCTGGCCGCCGCCGCCGGCATTGCCGCCGCGCGGAACCACGTCGGTGAACTTGCCGTGCGGGTACTGCGGGTATTCCTCCAGGTAGCCGACGCGGTCCAGGCGCTGCTGGTCGCGCAGCTTGACGCGGCAGAGGTTCAGCACGCTGTCCTGCATCGACACGGCGACCTTCTGGCCCTTGCCGGTCTTGGTGCGGGCCATCAGGGCGGTCAGGATGCCGATGGCGAGGTGCATGCCGGTGTTGCTGTCGCCGAGAGCGGCGGCGGACACGGTCGGCGGGCCATCCCAGAAACCGGTGGTCGACGCGGCGCCGCCGGCGCACTGGGCGACGTTCTCATAGACCTTCAGGTCCTGGTAATGGTGGCCGTCGCTGAAGCCCTTGACCGAGGCGACGATCATGCCGGGGTTCAGTTCCTTGATCTTGTCCCAGCTGAAGCCCATGCGGTCCAGCGCGCCGGGGCCGAAATTCTCGACCAGCACGTCGGATTCCTTGATCAGACGGGTCAGGACTTCCTTGCCCTCGGCGGTCTTGGTGTCCAGCGTCAGGGAGCGCTTGTTGCTGTTGAGCATGGTAAAATAGAGCGCGTCGGCATCCGGGATGTCGCGCAGCTGGCTGCGGGTGACGTCGCCGGCGCCCGGACGTTCGACCTTGATCACGTCCGCGCCGTACCAGGCCAGAAGCTGGGTGCAGGCGGGGCCGGCCTGCACGTGGGTGAAGTCGATGATCTTAATGCCTTCGAGCGGCTTGGTCATGACTGCAACACTCCCTTATTTCGCGTTGTTTCAGTTTGTCTGCTGGATTTGATCGTCAGAGTTCGGCCCCGATTCGATCTTCGGGGCCTGCTCCTGTGGTCCGCTCGCGCTCAACCGGCCGCAGCGACGCCGGCTTTGGCGGCGGCTTCGAGGTCGGTGAGGCGGCGGCGCAATGTCCGCTCTTCGGTCCAGCGGGCGGTTTCGTCCCGCACCACGGCGACGATCCCGGTCACCGCACCGTCGGTCCCGCGCAAAAGCGCGACGGTGAAGGCGATCGACAGGCTGTGCCCGTCCTTGTGGACCGCCGGAACCCGAAGCAGATCATGGCCGTAGCGGGTCTCGCCGGTGGCCATGGTGTTTTCGTACCCATCCCAATGACGCTGGCGCTGGCGTTCCGGAATGATGATGTCGAGCGACTTGCCCATCGCCTCGTCGGCGGTGAAGCCGAACATCCGCTCCGCCGCCGCATTCCACAGGGCGATGGCGCCGGCCGGATCGGACACGATGACGGCATCGCCGATCACCGCCACCAGCTGTTCGCAATCCACAACCGCGGGCGAACCCGCTGCTGTCCTCTCGTCCATGTCGATCTCCTTGGTGCCCGCCCCCTCTTGGATTGGGCACCGGGGGAGCCGGTGCGGCGCTGGCCCGAAAGCCGCCGTCGCACTGACATTATCGATACGGTATACCAGATACCATATCTCTGGCAAGAGGATTTGAGCGCTTTGCGAACTGTTGTTTGCGCGAACCTTTTGGGGGAGGCGGCAAAAAGAAAAAGGGCGCCTTGCGGCGCCCCTTCAGGATTCCAGGGGCGATGGCCCCCGGCGGGTGGGTCAAGGGAGGGGCGGAGCCCTCCCTTGCCTCGTTAAGCCCGTTATATCGGATCAAACGTCCAGCAGCAGGCGGCGCGGATCCTCGATCAGCTCCTTGATGCGGACGAGGAAGGTGACCGCTTCCTTGCCGTCGATGATGCGGTGGTCGTAGGACAGCGCCAGATACATCATCGGGCGGACCTCGATCTTGCCGCCGACGACGACCGCGCGGTCCATCGTCTTGTGCATGCCGAGGATGGCCGACTGCGGCGGGTTGATGATCGGGGTCGACATCAGCGAGCCGTAGACACCACCGTTGGAGATGGTGAAGGTGCCCCCGGTCAGCTCGTCCATCGACAGCTTGCCGTCGCGGCCCTTCTTGCCGAGAGCGGCGATGGTGCCCTCGACGCCGGCGAAGTCCAGCTGGTCGGCGTTGCGCACCACCGGAACCACCAGACCCTGCGGCGTGCCGACGGCGACGCCGATGTCATAGTAGTTCTTGTAGACGATGTCGGTGCCGTCGATCTCGGCGTTGACGGCCGGGATCTCCTTCAGGGCCTGGACGGCGGCCTTGACGAAGAAGGACATGAAGCCGAGCCGCACCTTGTGGCGCTTCTCGAAATAGTCCTTGTACTCGGCGCGCAGGGCCATCGCCGCCGACATGTCCACCTCGTTGAAGGTGGTCAGCATGGCGGCGGAGTTCTGGGCCTCCTTCAGGCGCTCGGCGATGCGCTGGCGCAGGCGGGTCATGCGGACGCGCTCTTCCTGAGCGGCCCGCGGACGGTCGCCCTGGGTGCCGGCGGCCCACTGGACCTTCGGGGCCGGGGCCGGAGCGGCCGGCTTGGCGGCGGGAGCGGCAACCGGGGCGGCGATGACGTCGCCCTTGGTGATGCGGCCGTCCTTGCCCGAACCGGCGATGGCGGACGTGTCGACGCCCTTCTCGTCGGCCAGCTTGCGGGCGGCCGGGCCGGAAGCGGCGATGTTGCCCGGAGCAGCGGCGGCGGGGGCAGCGGCCGGGGCCGGGGCGGCGGCGGGAGCCGGAGCAGCGGCCGGAGCGGCGGCGGCCGGGGCGGCGGCAGCGCCGGCGCCTTCGGTCAGGACGCCCAGCAGGGCGCCGACCTCGACGTTCGCACCTTCCGCGGCGACGATCTCGGCCAGCACGCCGGCGGCCGGGGCGTTCACCTCGAGCGTGACCTTGTCGGTCTCCAGCTCGACCAGCGCCTCGTCCATGGCGACGGCCTCGCCGGCCTTCTTCAGCCAGCGGGCGACCGTCGCCTCGGAGACGGACTCACCCAGCGTGGGGACCTTGATTTCGGTAGCCATTTCTTATTCCTCGTTCGTCTTCTTGTTCGCTTGGGTGAGGGTCAGCGGACCGTCAGGGCTTCATCCAGGAGCTTGGCCTGCTCCTTGTTGTGGCGCTTCAGCAGGCCGGTCGCCGGCGAGGCGGTGGCCGGGCGGCCGACGTAGGACGGGCGGCCGGCCTTGTGGCCGACGTCCTTCAGCACGGCTTCCAGGCGGCGGTCGGCGAAGAACCAGGCGCCCTGGTTCTCCGGCTCTTCCTGGCACCAGACCAGCTCGGCGTTCGGATACTTGGCGAACTCGGCCGCCAGCGCATCCTTCGGGAACGGGTAGAGCTGTTCCAGCCGCAGGATGACGACGTCCTTGATGCCGCGGCTCATGCGCTCCTGCAGCAGGTCGTAATAGACCTTGCCGGAGCAGACGACGATGCGGCGGATCTTGTCGTTGGCGGCCAGATCGTTGGCGGTCTCGCCCAGCACGCGGTGGAAGGTGCTGCCCGGACCCATCTCCGACAGGTCGGAGATGCACAGCTTGTGGCGCAGCAGCGACTTCGGCGTGAACAGGACCAGCGGCTTGCGGAAGCTGCGGCGGATCTGGCGGCGGAAGACGTGGAACAGGTTGGCCGGCGTCGTCACGTTGCAGATCTGCCAGTTGTCCTCGGCGCACATCTGCAGGAAGCGTTCCGGACGGGCGGACGAGTGTTCCGGACCCTGGCCCTCGTAGCCGTGCGGCAGCAGCAGCACCAGGCCGGACATGCGCAGCCACTTGGACTCGCCCGACGAGATGAACTGGTCGATGATGGTCTGCGCGGTGTTGGCGAAATCGCCGAACTGCGCTTCCCACAGCACCAGATTGTGCGGCTCGGCCAGCGAATAGCCGTACTCGTAGCCGACGACGGCGGCTTCCGACAGCGGGCTGTCATGGACCTCGAAGGTCGCCTGGTCCGGGCTGACGTGGCAGAGCGGGACGTACTTCTCTTCGGTGTTCTGGTCGTACATCACCGCATGGCGGTGCGAGAAGGTGCCGCGGCCGGAATCCTGGCCCGACAGGCGGACGCCGGTGCCCTCGGCCACCAGGGTGGCGTAGGCCAGCGCCTCGGCGGTCGCCCAGTCGATGCCCTCGCCGGTCTCCAGCGTCTTCTTCTTGGCTTCCAGCTGGCGCGCGATCTTGGAGTTGATCGCGAAGTCCTTCGGGTACTCGCAGAGCTTGAAGCCGATCTGCTTCAGCCTGTCGAGCTCCACGCCGGTCTCGCCGCGGTGGGCGGTGTTGGCGCCCTGCGCCTCCAGCCCGGCCCACTTGCCCTCCAGCCAGTCGGCCTTGTTCGGCTTGTAGGTGCTGGACGCTTCGAACTCGGCCTCCAGCTTCTTCATGAAGTCCTGGGTGATCTGGTCGCCCTCGGACTGGGTGATCACGTTCTCCGCCACCAGCTGCTTGGCATACAGCTCGCGCGTGGTCGCGTGGGAACGGATGTTCTTGTACATGATCGGCTGGGTGAAGCCCGGCTCGTCGCCCTCGTTGTGGCCGTGGCGGCGGTAGCAGACCATGTCGATCACGACGTCCCGCTTGAACTTCTGGCGGAACTCGATGGCGATGCGGCTGACATGGACGACGGCTTCGGGATCGTCGCCGTTCACGTGGAAGATCGGCGCCTGCACCATCTTGGCCATGTCGGAGCAGTACACGCCCGACCGCGAATAGGTCGGGTTGGTGGTGAAGCCGATCTGGTTGTTGATGATGAAGTGCATGGTGCCGCCGGTGCGGTAGCCGCGCAGCTCCGACAGGCCCAGCGTCTCGGCCACGATGCCCTGGCCGGCGAAGGCGGCGTCGCCGTGGATCAGCACGCCCATCACCTGCTCGCGCTCGAGGTCGCGGCGCTGCTGCTGCTTGGCGCGCACCTTGCCCAGCACGACCGGGTTGACCCATTCCAGGTGGGACGGGTTGGCGGTCAGCGACAGGTGGACGATGTTGCCGTTGAAGTCGCGGTCCGACGAGGTGCCGAGATGGTACTTCACGTCGCCCGAGCCCTGGACGTCCTCGGGGCTCGACGGGTTGCCCTGGAACTCCGAGAAGACGGCGGAGAAGGGCTTGCCCATGAAGTTGGTCAGCATGTTCAGACGGCCGCGGTGGGCCATGCCGACGACGGCCTCTTTGAGGCCGAGCTGGCCGCCGCGCTTCAGGATCTGCTCCAGCGCGGGGATCATCGACTCGCCGCCCTCAAGGCCGAAGCGCTTGGTGCCGGTGTATTTCAGCTGCAGGAACTTCTCGAAGCCTTCGGCCGCGGTCAGCCGCTCCAGGATGGCGCGCTTGCCGTTCACCGTGAAGTCGGTGTGGTTGCGGCCGCCCTCGATGCGCTCCTGGATCCAGGCCTTCTCTTCCGGGTCCTGGATGTGCATGAACTCGACGCCGATCGTCCCGCAGTAGGTCTTGTGCAGGATGTCGAGGATCTGGCGCAGCGTCGCCGTTTCCAGCCCGAGCGAGTAGTTCAGGAAGATCGGACGGTCGAGGTCGTCCGGGCCGAAGCCGTAGGTCGCCGGATCCAGTTCCGGGTGCGGCTCGCGCTTCTCCAGGCCCAGCGGGTCGAAATGCGCGTTCATGTGGCCGCGGACGCGGAAGACGCGGATCAGCATCAGGGCGCGGATGCTGTCCAGCGTGGCGGCGCGCAGCTGCTGCGGGCTGATGCCGCCATAGACCTGCTGGGTGTGGGACAGCATGGCGCCGTTGCCGGGGCCGTTCATCGCCGCGGCGGCGCCGTTCGTGGCAGCGCCGTTGGGGACGGCGACGATGAAGCTCTCGGCGACCGGGTCGCGCTTGGCCTTGGGGTCTTCCAGATCGGACACGGTCCAGGACGCGCCGCGCAGCTCGTCCAGGACGGCGCGCGAATCCTCGTCCAGATCCTGGAAGAAGCTGTTCCAGCTGGGATCGACGGCGGCCGGGTTGGACAGGTAGCTGGCGTAGAGCTCGGCGACGTAACCGGCGTTCGAGCCGAAGAGGAACGAGGTCTGTTCCAGATTTGCCGACATGGTTTCACCTCGGGCCGTGAGCCCGATTCCCTGTGGGAGATGATCGCGAGTGATGAAGGGGGCGGGAGATCGATGGATACCCATGTGCAAGAACCGGCGAGGGGAGCCGGTGGGATGCGAGGTGGGATGCCGTACGCACCGCCGACGCTTGCATATGGGTTCCCAGGACCAACCGTCCAAGAGGATAGGCCGAAGGGGCGGCGGGCGGGGCACCGCAGCGTCCCGCCCGTCAACCTCTTCGAAAGGCGTCCTCTTTTCAAAGGCCTGAGGCCGCGGGCGTCACGTCGCCGTGACGCCCGCAGGCGATCAGCCCTTGAACACCTTCAGCATGGTGGAGCCCAGGCTGGCGGGGCTGTCGGCGACGGCGATGCCGACCGACTTCATGAAGTCGATCTTGAAGTCGGCGGTGTCGTTGCCGCCGGAGATCACCGCGCCGGCATGGCCCATGCGGCGTCCCGGAGGAGCCGTGCGGCCGGCGATGAA
>NZ_JBCEBL010000045.1:0-32019 GCF_049472615.1 Azospirillum sp. 11R-A
GGTCGAGCGGACACTCGCTTGGTTTGCCCGTTTCCGTCGCATCGCCGTCCGCTACGAACGGCGCGCCGACATCTTCACCGCTTTCCACCACATCGCCGCCAGCCTCATCTGCTGGCGTTTCGTCCAGAGATGGTTCTGTTAGGCGCTCTTAGCGGCATGATGCGCGTCAAGGCGGCCCTTGGCTTCAAACCATGTAGTGAGACTGGGCAAAAAGAAGTCGGGGAGATAATCAGACCCTGCGACCCGCAGCCGGCACGGTTCATAAACCCAGTCGAGGCCACACTCATCGAAGAAGAATGCCCACCGGCTCTCCAAACGTGAAGCCATCCGAATGCCGCGGTAAATTGTTGGCCGCGCAGCTAGCACGGCAGACGGTATGGCAGCACCTCCACCAAGCGTCTTTTCGAACGCGGCGTTCATTGGCCACCTCCCGCCATGTGGAACATTTCTTCTTCGATCCGCGCACGCTCCGCATCGACCCAGCCACGCAAGCCGTCAACGTACTCACGCGCTTTGGCTTCGAGACGAACTGTGAGCCGGCTCTTCTCATCATCGCCGTATTCACCCTTGCGAATAAGCCGCTCCAAACGAGCAGCCCGGCTGTCTGGCGGCGACTTCGTATAGGCTACGGCTGGAAGATGGAAGGCGTCCTGGAGGATCGTGTTAACGAGCGGGAAGCCACTCTCCAGGACAGAGGCGAGAGTTCCGCCCGTGATCTCCAAGAATTCATGATCATCGCCGGGAATGTCACAGGCATAGCAGCCTTCGACCATACGGGCAGACGGATCCACTGCCAGGGCACTCCCATCCGCACGTGAGACATGCCCCCGCTCGTCTGGCATCCAGGTGATTACAGGCAAGGAGGCATCGAAGTCGAAGAAATCCGGCCGCTCACCCTCACGGCGAATTTTCGGCTTGTCGGTAACAGCCAGGACCGGGCGCCGCACAAGGTAGGCGCGGACCTCCTGGTTCGGACCAAACGGCGCCAGGGCAAGGCTGACACGGCGACAGACCCGTGCAATCTTCTCCTGCGGCTTGCTGTTCCTTTCCTTAGGCCACCAGAGGGCCGGGAATGCCGCAACTTCCTCGGTGAATAGATCGATCCATGGAGTTGCCATCCACGTCCATAGAAAGGCTTGCGCGTCCGGTTCCCAGTTGCTGCCATTGGGTGACAAGCCTTGCTCGTCGATGGTCCGGAAATACCAGTTGAGCCCCGTTGCATCAGCAATTCGGCGAGCCTCACCTTTTAGGGCATCGGCAAGCATGTGAAGGTGTTCAGCCTCACTGTCTTCCGACAAGGCATCCATTCCTTCCGCGAGCCCTGTCCGATCAACGAGCGTAATCGCGGCCCAGTCAGTTGACTGTCCAGCCAGGCGTGCAGCCACCTCGGCGATCTTCAGGTAATTCGCGGGCTTCTTTACCAGCCGTGTCTCGACACGCTTACGCTTTTCCTCCTCAGGCAGAGAAGGATCGACCATATAATCATAAAAGCGGCCACTCTTCCCGTTGCTGTCCAGCATGCCAGCCTCTTCGGCAATAGCTGACTTGGTTACACAGCGACCGTCCTTACCTACTACCGTGCAGGCCTGTTCAACAATGCGGTTTAGATTTTCAGCGAGCTGCAGAAGGTCCTTCTTCTTCGTCAGCGGTTTGTTATAAGCAATACGCCCACGGACAAACGCAGCCTGAACTTCCTCCAGCGGTCGCATGCGCCCCCTTTGGGCCTCAATGCGGCTATTGATCACAGAGGCGCTACGATTGTCGCCGTTCGGGCTTCCAGCAGCTGGGCTATTCATCGGTCTCTCCGTCGGTGGTGACGAATCCCAACATGCATCAGATGATCGAACTTTATGGTTCGCTATCAACGATCTTGCCGACGGATTTTCAACGAACCTTTTCCCGAACCAACAACGAACTTCGATCACATGCTCGTCGCGACAGGCGACGAGCAACTCGATCCTAGGCGGCGCCACCGCCCGCCAACCGGCGAGGGCTGTCACGGTCTCAGCCGACAATCTGACCTCGGCCCGCCGCCCTTCCCAATCGGTCAACAAGCGCCGACTGCGCGTGGTAAGAACACGCGCCACCTCTCATTCCGGTTGCTCGTCCAGTTCATCCGCATCCGGCGTCTCCGGCCATTCCACAACACCGCCGTCATGTAAGACCACCCGAAGCTCGCCGTACCAGGACTCAACTCCCTTCTCAAAGATGAAGGCGCGGAACCGCTCCCAGTCGGCGGCTCGGGCTTCTCCTCGTTCGACCAGCACCCGCGCCGTCGACGCCAACTGGCTGCGTATGTCAGTCGCATCCCAGATCTGCCGATCACTCATCACAGCGTCGAGAAGGGCTGGGACGTCCTCCGCCTGCATCATGCCGGCCAGGGGGGCGATGTAACTCCGGTAGAGCGCTTCAGCAGAACGAAAGTCGCGGGCAGTGCGTAGGCGGGTGTAGCCATGATTGAGAAACCGGCGGTTCGGGTGCTCCTCCAACACCTTGTTCGCCGCCACACGAGGGAGTTGCTCGAATACGGCCACCAACCGATCGGTCAGTTGTGGCACCACCATCCCCGCGAACAGCGCTATCTCGGTCGCGCTCAGCGTAAAGGACTTCTCACCCCCGAACAGGCTAGGGGGCGCCTGCCGCAGGCGTTCACTCATGGTGTCAATCAGGGCTTCCAGGCGGTGGAGGGTCCCTGCGTCCAAAAGCGGCAACAGATCAGGAGCAGCTTTGAGAAGGCGGAACAGGTTAGGCAGCTGCTCTGAGGTCAGCCCTTCTATCAGCCTTGGAATACCAGGAACAACGCTTGCACGCCACGCATCGGGTCGCGTGCGAGCAAACGCCATTACTGTAGTCAGCAATACGTCGTTACTGGACACTTGCTCAGCGGATGGTTTTACAACCGCCGCCACCAACGTCGTTCCGAACCTTCCGAACAAATCCGGTCGGACGCGATCAAGGTATCGCTCGTTCATGTAGCGGGCGAGCTTGTCACCGTCGCGTGGAAATGCCGGCGACCGCAGATCGGTCATAAAACGCTCGATCAGCACCCGTCCTTGGATCGGGGGCCGGGCCAACACCAGGGTGACGGCGTGGACGATGTGCATCCGCACCAGTTCGGAGGTAGGGGCAAAGAGATCCTGATCACCATAGAAACTTGGATGGGCGCAGTGGTTGCGGTCCTCCTTCAGGCGCTCAAGGTGCAGCACGTCTTGTGCGTTGAGGAAACCGAATCTGCTTTGAACCTTGCCCAATAGCTTTCCCTCAAATTCCTGGAGCTTGCCTTGATTGCCCGCTTGCACCCACCCGTCGAACGCAGCCATTTCCTCATTCGCTTGGCCATCGCCGTCGACTGCAATCTCACGAATTTTGATGGTGAGATCGAAGGAGACCGCCACCCAAGTGGCGACGATTGCCGCCCGATAGGCCCCAGCCCGATAGGCGGCGATCGCCTCCTGGATATAGTCGCGTGAGCGCGGCTCCCGGACGGTCAAGGCAAGGGCATCAAGGTCGGTCAGGTGCTGATGCATGGAGTGGGCTTTCCTGGGATGGGCACTGCAGGTGCGTCGAGAATTGACGGAAAAATCAACCTTGCGACAGATCGTTTGAACGCTCTTCAGCCGCCGCGCTTTCGCCCGGGCGCGCCAGGGCGCCACGCACGGCGTTGCGCCCGGCCAGCCGTTCGGTGCGGACATAGTCGATCACCGTCCGCGGCTCGGCATGGCGGGTCGTCATCAGGATGTCGATGATGTCTTTACCCTCGATCGCCGCGGTGGTGACGAAGCCGGCACGCAGGCTGTGCCCGGCATAGCGGGCCGGGTCGAGGCGTCGGCGCAACTCCTCGTCCAGCCCCTCGGTCGGAACCGCCGCCACCAGCCGCTTGACGATGCGGGCCACCGTGCTGGGATGGAGGGCCGCCGCCGCCACATGGCCCCAGCGGCTGACATCGCGGAAGACTGGGTCAGAGGTACTGACGGTGTGGCCGGCCGCAAGCAGGGCCTTCCTCCAGGCGGTGAGGGCGGCAACCGGGCATAGCGGCCCACCGACGCGTGGAATGCCAACACTCTGTCCCTTGGCATCGCGGTCGGTCTTCGACGTCCGCAGGGTCACGGTCAGCCCGCCGGCGGCCGACCGCACGTCGCCCCAGGTCAGGCTGCAGAGCTCAGACCGGCGGAGGGCACCGGCGAAGCCGACCAGAACCAGGGCCGTGTCGCGCACACCGCGGACCTCTGCGGGGGTGATCGCCTCGACCACTAGCCGCAGTGTCGGCACATCGGTGTCGCCGTGGCTGGACGCTGTCAGGGCCTCGACTTGGCGCCGGCTTTGACCGCGCTCAGCCCAACTCCGGCGGACCCCGCGCAGCAGCTGACCGATGCGCGGATCGGCGCCGGGATCAGGGTGACCGGTGCGGGTGTGTTCCCGGCGGACGGCCGCCCGCACCACCTCGAGGCGGGATGGCGACAACCCGGTTGGCGCCCCCTCCGTGGTACGGGAGCCGGCCTGGGGTGGCGGGTCGGCGTGGTGCGCCAGGAAGGCGGCGAGCGTCGCCGGCGTCGCCGGCAGCGCCGCCATCCCCTGGCCTTGGCACCAGCCGGCGAAGCGCGCCCAGGCGCGGGCGTAGACCGCCCGGGTGCCGTCCGCCAACGACCGCTCGATGAGGCGGTCGGCGGTCTCCAAGGCCTGCAGGACCGTCGGCGTGACCAGATCCTCTGCAGGAGCGCTTGGCGGCAGGTTCTCTGAAACCTGGACGTCGGAGGGAGGGAGCGGACGGTCCATGAGTCACGTCCCCTCCGTTGGAGCGGCCGTCTTGACCTTGGCCCGACCACCGGGCTTCGCAGGGGCCTTCGCTTCCTTCGTCTTGCTCGCTTTTCCTGCCTTTGCCCAGGGGGTTGCATCGATGCCGATCACCGTCAGGCCGTCGATGTCGGGCCGGCCGGCCACAAGGTCGGCCGCCGCGTCGTTGAGTACTTTGAGGAGGTCAGGCAAGCCCGCGGTCCGGTCGATGGTGCCGTCCGGCTTCTCGATCTCCCACTTGCGGTCTTTGATCATGCACAGCAGCAGGATGCCGTGACGGGAGTCGACCGCCCGCATGTACTGGCCGACAAGCTGGGTCTCCAGCGTGTCTTTCATTTCGGCCACCGAGTAGCGCCCAGGATCCAACGGTTTGATCTCGATGCTGACCACCCCCACCTGCGCGCGGCGGAGGCGAATGTCCGGCTCCTTGTGGTCGGCGACCTCCTCCTCGCGGGTCACGTCGTACCGGCCACGACTCTCCCGCTCGAGCCGTCCCGCGAAATAGCGTTGCAGCGTTATTTCGGGGGTTTTCGGTGGGAAGAGGCCCCGGTCACCGAAGTCCCGCTCCTCGATGTCGTGCCGCACGGCCTGCAACCGGTTGCAGGCCACGCGGAACAAGTCGCCCGGGGGCCTGGGATCGCACTCGTGTTCGGCGGCGAACGCCACGATCTGAGCCGGTGTCCAGGGTTCCCCTTCGGCCGCCGCCTCGCCATGCCGCCGCACCGCGTTCTGGAAGAAGGGTCGGAGCGCCGCCAAGTCGGCATGCATTGCCAGAGCCTTCAGGGCCGCATGCGACTCCGGCCCGGCGATTTGTTCGAGCAGGCGGGGAAGCCGGCCGCGGATGTCGATCGCCCGGTCCTCAGCCATAATCTGATAGACACCGGTGTGTTGTGGATCGTCACCTGGCGGGAGGTGGCGGAAGACGGTGGGGATGATCCTCGCCAGCAGGGCCGGCTGCCGGCGAAGCTCGCTCCACATCGCCGTGACGTCGAAGTGGACCTCATCCCAGAATCCGAGGACCCGCACCAGCACTGCCCGCGCGTCGTCTGGCGTGGTCGTCAGAGCGCGCTCGATGAAGGTCCAAGCGGCGGCGACATCGGTGCTCATCCAGGCCTGCAGCCAGGGCCAAGCCTTGTAGAGGTCGTTGCCCCAAAGCTCGGTGGTCCGGAGGGCACTCAGCCTGGCGAGACGGGAGCGGTCCTCCTCCGTCCCCTGGGCGATGATGGCCAGGGCGTCCAGAAGCCCAGCCGTCCCGTCAGGGGTGCGTTGCTCCAACCGTGTCAGCAGGTCACCAGCGACCAGCTTGGCGGCCGGCACCAGAGTGGCGATGGCGCGCAGGCTGTGGTGGTCAGACGGCATCGTCGGCACCCTCCCCAAACAGCCCGGCGATCTTGGTTTCGAGCACCGCGCCCACCACGTCCAGCTTGGCGGCAAGCAACACCGGAAACCAGTCCCGGGGCCCATTGATCTCCCGCAATGCATAGTGCGCCGCGGTCCGGGCGTCCTCGGGCGACAAGCCGGTGAGTTCGCCGCCCAATGCGGTAAAGACCGCCAAGCCACGACGCCCTGTTCGACCGAGGAAGGATTCTCCCACCGCGAGAGCAGTGGCGGACACCAAATCCGCCAACATCTCACAGAATACCCAAAAAACAACGACATAGCTGCTTACTCTACAGCTTTACCCTCGCTTGAATCCACATCAAGAAAGCAAATTCAGACGATCAGTCACGAACGCACGTGCCTGCGAATCGCCTTACCACCCCTGGACATCGCGGACATCGAGTCGGTGCGGCGCTGCCAAAGAAGGAACTTCGCAGCCGACACGACGGACGGCTACACAAATTGCGCCAGCCGCACCATATGGCCTGACGAGCAAGGGTCTCCTGGAGCATCGCTCAGGTAGATCCAAGATGGCCGTTTGGAGCTCAAGCTTGCGCTCTCCCTTAATGTGCTTACGCAGATTGTTTCATATCTCAAAACTCAGCCTTGCTCAGCTCGGCCCTGCGATGTTTAACTCCTTTTTCGTGCAAAATGTTGTATCTGGCGAATATCTCCCAGAAATAGTTCTCGCGCGCCGACCACGCTACCGTCGCTGGCAACCCATTGCTGATCGAGCGACATTAGAGAGGGGAGTTTGAGTTCGCCTTGGGTTGCCGAATGCTGAATCAATTCACAAAGCCGCTCTCCATCGATCAGCTCCAACTGAAGCTTTGCCCTGCTGAGGTTGCTATTTCGAGGTATCTTTAAAGCATGGCTTGAGAATCGACTGGCCGTCGTTACAAATGTCCCCTCTCGCTCCCCCAGAAGTAGCAAAGCGCCAACAAAATTTCGCACATCCTGAACCGATTCAACGTCACGCATCAGCCTACGCTTAACTTGAACAGCGCGACGTATGACACCATCCCGACTCGCTACTATCAGATCGACACCGCCGTCAGCTGCATTGGCGTTCGCGGTTACCTTCGTCACGTCGGCGCCGTAATAGTCACGCAAGATGTCAGCAACAAGGTCTTCGGCCTGTTGGGCTGAAAGGTGGGTACGCCGATCCCAAAAGCGGGCAAGATTTTCGCGCAATGTCTCAATAGAAATATCCGGCGCTGTCACGTCAAATTTCGTCAGGACAGCATGGTGAAGCTCCCACCACCGAGCTGTAACGACCTTGCTACTTGCCTCGCTGCTACTGCTGCGGTTGCTTCCCTCCTGAGAGTCATTCACTACGACATCCATCTCTTGGTGCATATGCCACCAGCCGCACCGCGAACACATCTCAAGTCCCAACCTTGCTGAGCCAGAGAGTGAGTGTTGAAATGCGGCAAACGCTCCCCCGCAGCACGGACACTGATTTGAGGAAATTGAGTGAGGAAAGACAATTTCCCCCGCATCAGCGTCCACATGATCATAGCTATCGTAATTGGAGTATATCAAATCTACCATTCTATAAACTCGCTGGAATTATGGCTTGTTGACCTTGGAATGCCGCTGCAAGTGGCTGTAACTCTGTTTTGGGAGCCGTGTGCGATATAAGCCTGGGTATGGTCCAACTCGCGATCGCGGCCAAGTTAACACCGTCTATCGACCGGGTTGGCGCCAACGAACCAGGGCAGGCCGGATCCTAACAGAGTCAGTAGCCTCTGCAACCCATGCCACCGCTCAGCACGTTGGCGTCGCTCTCCAACTGAATGTCGCACGGATTCACCTCAAGCAAGGTAACAACCAGATATGCTCGGTCAAAAATCACAAACCGATTAGAAATCACCATAATCTGTCCGATGGTATTCTGCTGGGCAAGGACTCAACAGGAGCATTTACCCGCTTTGCAATTTCCAATGCGTCAACCCATTGAGACTGATTAGGAGGCAACAATATCTTCTCTGGGAAGATCGATTTGGCAACGATCAAGATCGATGCCACAGCCAAATCAAAGCCTTTTGGAGTAGATTCTGTCACACAAAATCTCTCATGATCAGCGTCTCTTTCATGATAATCACAGTAGTATAAAGAAAAGAACCCAGGAATGATATCATCCGGGAGGTTCGGCTCCAACATTATTTCGTTCGATTTAATTATAAGATTTTTAAAAAATATAAAGTCGTCTGAAGTATCAATGCGGCCGTCCCATTTCAATTTGTCAAATTTTTGACGTATGACGTCCTTCTGGACCTCATACACTGCTTCCTTAGCAACTCTTAACATGGAGTAGAAAGCATTATGAGGGGTGTCAAGCGCTCCTTTTTGAACCCAGCACCGGCTATAGTGTGTCCGGACGATCTCTGGAAGTGATTCAAACATCTTGGACCTCAGGCTGTATTATTTCAGACGAGCATTTTCAGCTTACCATCCTGAAGAGAGGACGAAATAGACGAACACTGACTCTGCGAGAACTGAATTCGTCGTCATATCGACCACAGCGGAGGCAAGGAGACCAGCTAACACAAGCACTCGAATTAGTGGAAGGGCCGTCACTCACCGGCCCTTTCTGCGCAAGGCCGAGGAGATGCGATCAGGATTTCCGCCGCCCCTCTTTAGTAAAGCGTCGTATCGGACGGAATCGAACTGGCTATGACCTGCCTCGGCCGCCGCGGGCCGCCAACCAGCCTGCAGCGGCGAAAATGCTGTCCTGACGGGGACGCCCGGAGGGTCTGGAGGACGGAACCTGTCCACCGATCCCTGCTCGAATCCAGTGATCCTGGCACTGCCTGTCCAGCGATCCCGTGCCGAAAGCCGGCCGTTTCGGCGATTTCACGCTTGAGTCCAGCGATCCCGGAAAACCGACAGGAGTCCCCGGTGTCCCAGTGGATGTCCGGTGCCGAGTCTAGCCGGAGCCAAACTGCGCGAAAAGGGAAATTTTCGCGCAGTATCGCCGCCGTTGCGTGCCTTCCCGCAATCCTCCAGCATGCGCAAGCCAATAGCATGTTAGCTTGCGTCTCATCGCAATATGTCCAGTATTTCAGCCATCTAAGAGGTCCGAAAACCGTGCGGCGGCTGTCAAACTTCCCCGTGCCCGGCGCGTGGCCCGCCGGGATGGCCGGTGAAGCCGGCCCCGCCCTGTCGGCGGCGGTCGACCGGCTGGCCCGGCTCGACGAACGGCTGGCCGCCGCCCCGCCCGCCGTGCGCCGCGGCTGGATCGCCCACATGCTGCTCGATGAGGCCGCCGCCTCCGCCACCCTCGACGCCATCGCGGTCGACGCCGACGAGCTCCGCCTGCAGGCGGTCGGCGCCTTGGCGGCCGACGCTGAGCGCGCCGTCGAGGGGGTCGATCGCGTCGCTCTCGCCGCCGGCACCCTGCGTCTGCTGCGCGCCGTCACCGCCCGCCATCCCCGGCAGCTCTTCACCGCCAACCGCCTGGCCGCCGCCGCCCGCTTGCGCCTCAAGGGCCGGCCCGGCGAGATCGCCGCCGGCCTCCTGCAGGAGCGTCTGCCGCCCAGCCTGGTCGAGGTGCCGGACCCCGCCACCGCCCGCACCGCCCTCGCCCGGGCGCTGACCCCGGAGGCGATGGCCCGCTGGCACGACCTGCCGCCGCTGATCGCCGCCGGCGGCTTCCTCGGCCACTGGTCGGCCAGCGGCTGCGCCAACGCGGTTGGCGGCGCCGTCGGCCGCGCCCTGGTGCCGCAGCTGCTCGTTCGGCTCGGCGCAACCGCCGGCCCGGTCCTGTTCCCCGCCCTCGGCTTCCGTGGGCACCTGGGCCGCTACCGGCCGGACCGACTACTCGCTGACGAGAGTGCGATGATCGCCTGGCTGGAGGCCTGCCGGCGCGCGGCGGAGGTCGGGCTGGCGCTTCATGGCCGGCTGAGCACAGCCCATCAGCGCCTGCACGCAGCCCTGAAGCCGGTTCGCTCCACCGGACGCGGCGGCTTGGTCGCGGACCTGCTGACCGAAACGCCGGCGGTGACCGGTGCCATCCTGGCGCAGCGCTCCGGCCTGTCGGCCGCCGCAACCCGCTCGCTGCTTTCCCGCGCCGTGGCCGCCGGCGCGCTCCACCTCCTGACCAGGCGGGACGCCTTCCGCGTCTATGGCCCCTTGGCCTGAAATGGACCCGCTTCGTAAGGTGAGCAAGTCATGAACAGGGAGTCAAGTGATCATCCGGACTTCCGGTGCCAGCCCACAGTCGTCGATGGATCGCCGATTTGACCACTCGCACCAAGATGCAGATCTTGCCACGCATCTTTTCATCCGGAACACTGCAGGCCGCGCGAACTTCCTAAGAAAGTGATACCTCTCACGAAAATTTTTAGCTGCAAGAAAGTGTTCGGCCGAAAACTGTGAATGCAATCACTTGAACAATCATCATGTTCTTCGTCATGGTCTAGTGAAAATTCTTAGGGAAAAGCGACACTGGGCGCCCCCTCCTTCTCAGCCTCCGGCGCTAACCTGACCACGTTACGGTGGGCGGGCCGCCCAGTCAGTCGTAACGGCCACCCTTAAGGCCACCCGACTCCCAGCGGCCGCCCCTGGGAGCGCCGTACTCCCAACGACCGCCCTTAAGGCCACCAGATTCCCATCGGCCGCCCCTGGGAGCGCCGTATTCCCAAGGACCGCCCTTAAGGCCACCCGACTCCCAGCGGCCGCCCCTGGGAGCGCCGTATTCCCAACGACCGCCCTTAAGACCGCCATGTCCCCACGGACCCTCATCGCCATACGGACGGCGCCAGGGCAGTGTGGGCGGTGCGGCCATTGCCGGGCGGATCACTGCTTTCCCGAACGGCCCGCGCACGAGCCAGCCGGAATCCTTGTGAAGCAGGGCCGCGCCCGGGATGAGCGGGTGCGGGGCAATATCCCCCCGCACGGCGATCGGCAGCGGTCCCCAGACCGGATTGGCTTGGTGCATGGCCGCGAGGATGCTGCGCATCCCGGCAAAGGCGGGGGCGTCCTCTCCCGTCCCGACCGCGTGGAGCACCGCGGCGGCGACCGCGTGGGTGCCGAAGGCCTCACGGTTCAGCCCGGCGGCGCCGGCATCGTCGATCTCTCCGTCTTTGAGCAGGGCCATGATCCGAGTGACGATGCGCTCATCCCGGTCGCGCCAGTTCTGGATGCTCGCCAGGGCGTGGCGTTCGAGCGCGTCGAAGCGGGTGCGCGCGATGGCGTCGGCGACTTCCTGGGCCGACTTGCGCGCCTCATCCACCGACCAGGGGCACCCGTCGACGCTGAGCGTCCGGCCTTTGAGGCTCTGGTCGGCGAGGCGGTCGACGAAGTCGGCATCCTCCTTCGCCCCGGAGTATAGGCAGTGCCGCAAGGTCTGTGCGGCGACGTAGGCACGCAGCGCGTCGATCGGATGCGGAGCGGCTGCAGACCCCTCGATCACCAGATCGCCGGTCGTCCGTCCGCCCGCCGCACCGTAGGCCTCGCTCGCGGCGCGGAGATATCCGAGGACGCCAAGCGCCGCCGCGAACCCCATGTTCAGCACGCCGAGAACGTCCGAGGCCGTTTCGTTGGCCCAGTTCAGCCAGGCATCGACGATGACCGGCTTGTGGCGCGTCGCGTGGGTGGGTGTTCCGGGGCCGGCCAGGGCCGTCTCGATCGCCCCGGCCACCTCGCTTATCAGGCCGGTGTCGGCGCCGAGGATGTCGTGCCCGCCGGTTTCGTGGCCGAGAGTGGACCATGCGAGCACGCCGCGCCGGGCGTAGGCCGGGGGCAGGCTGACGATGGTGCAACCGACCCCGAAATGGGCCGTCACTTCCACCGGCCAGGTGTACGGACCGAAGGCCGGCTCGCCCCATTTGACGAGCGGCGCCACGACGGCGCGGTCCGGCGGCGCGACGCCGCGCCGGTCCTCGGCGCCGAGGAAGCCGTCGTAAAGGTCGCTGACCGTCTCCTGGAAAGCGCCGGTGCCCTGGAGCTCATACCCTTCGGCGTTCTGCAGGATGGCGTGGAGCACGTCGAAGAAGCAGCGGGCGATGCCCCGCCGGTCGGGGTCCTGGCTCAGGAGGGCGGCGAAGCCGTCCGGGCCGAGGTTGTGCACGAACGCCTCGAATGGGAAACGGACCGCGTCCTCGTACACCGGCGGCACGGCCCCTTCCGCCGCCGCCAGCCGGGCGAGGATCTCCGTGAAGTCCTGTGGGTCCGGCGGCCCGGGGGTGAGGTCGCGGATCATCGGGACGGTGGCCGTCACCAGCTTGTCGAACCCTTCGGTCGGCCGGCTGGCCTGCGGCGCTGAATCGATCTTCCCCTTGGCCATGGCGGTGTTCTCCTACGAGCGGCGGGTTGGGCGTTCGACGGGCCTGATGTCCTGGTGCCGGACGGCGACCGGGTCCGCCCCTTTGCGCCCGATAGCCGTAACGCGCACCGGCACGTTGCCGACGACGTTCTTGAGCTTCAGCGTCACGACGGAATCAGCGGTCACCAGCACCTCCCCGGAGGAGGTCACGGTGCCCGGCTCTACCCCGACCAGCGACGCGCCTTCGACGCGCAGGGCGACGGTGTCGACGGCGGCCGGGTCGCGCAGCACCACGCTAACCGGCAGGTCGGCGGCGGCGCCGTCCAGCGCCGCCAGCCGCTTGGCCCCAATCCGCAGGTCGAAAGCCTGCTCGCCGGGCGCGCGCGGCCTGACCACCGACGACGCCGGATAGCAGAGAGAGCCCGCCGCGGGATCGGGGTCCTTCGCCTCGCTGAGGCTCGGGTTCGCCTCCACCGGCGGGGCCGGCGTGTTGCCGCAGAACGGCGCGTTGACCAGCGGACTCAGGCAGGCGGTGCAGACGAGCCGCACCCGGGCACGCGCCGCCTGACCGCTCACGCCCCACGCCGTCAACGAGGGGAAGACGAGCTTCAGCTCGTTCTCCTCCCGTTTGATGTCGCTCGCCGGCAGGCTGAGGCCACCGATCTCGATGCGCGCGGAGTCGGGCTGCCCGCTTCCCCCGTAGAACTGGACACGGGTGGCCGTGCGGCCGTCATCGAGCAGCGAGGCGACCTGCGCCGCCGGCAGGATGGTCGGCGGCTTCGGCTTGGCGGGCGGCACCTCGAAGTAGGCCGTGACCTCGCCCTCCGTGCTCATGATCTTGTTCAGCGAATGCCAGAGTGCCTGCCGCATCTCGGTGTTGCAGCCCATCCCGTCCTTGCGAGCGATGTCCTGGTTGAATCTCGCCCAGCGATCAGTGGCGGCCCACTTCTTCAGTTCGTCGCCCCGTTTCAGCAGCGCCTCGTCGTCGAGCTTCTCTCCGCACTTGAAATGCCGCAGGGCTGTCAGCGTCCGCTGCTCGACGTTCGGATCGATACCGGGCAGCCGGACGCCGTCGTCCGTGTGGCGGAGGTCGTAGGTGCCGTAGATCGACACCTCCACCGGCTTAGCCGCCTTGGATTGTGCGTAAGCCTTCGGCACCATGACCAGCAGGGTCACGTTGTGAGTGCGAGGGACCATGGCGTGGCCGGCCTCGGGCTGGGCCTGGGCGCCCATGCGGACCCGGATGGCGTTGTCGGCGAGTTTGGCCACGGTGAAGACGCTGTCGAGGTCACGCCCGATCACCGATTTCAGGTCGTCGCTCAACCGCTTCAGTTCCGCCTGCGCGGCGACGCCCGGCGTGGTGCCGCCGAGAGCCAAACCGTACTGACGCACGAGCTCGACGGCGCGGCTGCGCTGGGTCGTCGTCAGGTTGTCGGTGGCGAGCAGTGGGATGACGCTCGGCGGATGGTCGAACTTCGTGTCGCTCGGCGGCTGTTCGGACTTCGTGTCGGTCTCTTTTAACTCGTAGGTGGGGAAGAACGAAAGGTCGGCGTAGAGGTCGTAGGGTTCATTTCGCGCGAAGGGCATGGCGCTCAGCTGAAGGCGCACGAGGTAGGGAACCGTGTCGCTGAATAGCGCGGCGCTCTCCACGTAGCTGTTCAACAGGCGGACCTCTTGGAGCAGGGCCGTCGCCGCGGAATACTGCAGAACCGGGTCCGTATCGATGTTGCGATTGGACAATCCGGGCAGCTCAGAGGCGGTGCGCGTGCCGGCCGGAGAGTCCGGGCTGAAGTTCGGGAGCGTGCCGCTGCCCCGGGTGCCCGTGCCGGTCGTCGTGACCTCGCCCGTTGCGGTCCTGGTGGTGGTCTCGCTGAAGGTGGAGGTCGGCAGGCCGAGCTTCAGGTTGGCCAGCAGGGCGTCCAGCAGCTTCTCCTCGACGCTCTGTACTGTGGGAAGCACCTTGTTGAGCGCGTCGGCCTCCTTGAGTTCGAACTTCGGCTGAAGCTTGTCGGAGAACTTGTTCCAAGGTGCCACGGATAGCACGGCCAGATGGAACGACCCGGCCTCCGACAGGCTATTGGCCGTGTGTGGCCGGAACAGGCTCGTGTCTGCGCAGCCCGCGAGCACCGACAGGCAGGCCGCTCCCACCATGCCGAGGAGTCGACCGCGGCGGCCAAAGCGTGTGCAATGTCCCATGTGCCCTCCCGTTCGTTCCGAGCACCGTCGACCGACAAGCTGCATGTCTCTGACGAAGACGCGCGGGAAGTTCAGTGCAGCTTCTGCAGCTAACAGGGCGTATGTATATGCTTCAGACTATCATCGCGGGAAGATATTTTAATTATCCAAAATGGTATAGAGAGTTTACCCTCAAGAATACAACCTTTTCGACGTTCCGCTATCGAAATGGATAGCATGGCATGCACTACCGGTCGGCCTTCACCATCAGCCGGGTGGCGGGCGACCCGAAGGGGCGTTGCGGCCTGTCGCTGTGCGGGGTGCATCTGCTGGTGGAGCAGCTCGCCAATGCTGGCGTGGTGCGCGACATCGCCGACCGCGGCGGCGAGCGCCTGGACCTCATCCACCAGGCCGTGTGGCGCAGGTGGATCGACCGTCCGTTACCTGACGCCATGAGAAGATCGCAGGCGAGGCGGCAAGCCGCCTGTTCGTCACCCGCAGGCACGAAAACGTTCGGCTGCAAGAAACTTTCCAGCCAAAGAGGTTGCATGGACGCCGTTGATTCATCAACACGATCTTGCTCAGGCCGCGTGAAGATCCTCAGGAGGAAGCGACATTTGTTCCCCGCCCCCGGCTTTCGCGGCCACCTGGGCCGCTATCGGCCGGATCGCCTGCCGGCCGACGAAAGCGCGGTGATCGCTTGGCTGGAGGCCTGCCGGCGCGCGGCGGAGGTCGGGTTGGCGCTGCATGGCCGGCTGAGCACAGCCCATGAGCGCCTGCACCAAGCCCTGAAGCCGGCGCGCTCCACCGGGCGCGGCGGCTTGGTCGCGGACCTGCTGACCGAAATGCCGGCGGTGACCGGCGCCATACTGGCGCAGCGCTCCGGCCTGTCGGCCGCCGCCAGCCGCCTGCTGCTTTCCCGCGCTGTGGCCGCCGGCGCGCTCCACCTCCTGACCAAGCGGGACGCCTTCCGCGTCTATGGACCCTTGCCCTGATACGCGCCCGCACCCCAGGTGAGCCAGTCATGAACAGCGAGCCAAGCGACCATCTGGGCCTCCCCTGGCGATGGAGACGCCAAGATGCCGGTAGCCGCGGTGGAGCCGGGTATGAAACACGCGCTCCAGCCGCTGATCTCCATCGAAGGGTCGATTGACGCGCCCTGCCTTCGCTTGACTGCAGTCGGTGGGGCGAGGCGGATGTTTGGACGGGTTTGACCCGAGTGCGTCGATTCACGCATTGTCGAGTGCCTGCCAAGCCGCCTAAGCTAGGTTGCATAGGGGGTGGCGATGCACATTGAATCACTGCGGATCCGCAATTTTCGACGCTTAAAGGATGTGAGGATTGATCTAGCGTCCGACATTTCGATTTTCGTCGGGGCCAACAATAGCGGAAAGACTTCTGCTGCGCAAGCATTGCAACTTTTTTCAGCGGCGTCGCGCGACCGCTTTTCAATTCATGACTTCAGCGTTGATTGCTGGAGCACAATCAACGCTTTCGGCGATGGGGTTGGCGACGCTTCGCTCCCGGCCATCTCTCTCGACATATGGTTCAATGTCAGGCCCAACGACCTGCACAGGGTCGTTGACCTTCTGCCGAGCCTTGCTTGGCAGGGCAATTGTGTCGGGCTACGCGTAGAATTCGCGGCGGCGGCCCCTGATACTTTGCGTGCCAATTTTCTGCAGGCCCGCGAGCGAGCCAAGGAAAACATTCGCCCCGGTGTCAATGGCGGCGCTGATTACCATCCTCCGCCGCGAAATCTCTGTGACTACCTTGGCGATGGAAATAGCGACCGGCTCCGTCGCGAATTCGAACTGCGTTATTACGTTCTCGACCGTGCACGTTTTGACGATGAACTGCGCCCTGAAGCCGGCTATACCCCGCTCCGCGCAGCTTCAGACAAAGGCCAATCCGGTAGAGACATTCTTGCTCGATTGCTGACGATTGATGTGCTGCACGCGCAACGTCACTTATCGGACGCCGCTGGCGGCAGCCGGTCAGAAGACCTGTCCCGATGCCTCAGCCGGTTCTATGATCGCAATCTGGAAAAGCGCGGAGAGGACTTCGAAGCTCAGCGAGCCTTGGCAGATTCCGAAGCCATGCTCAATGACCATCTTGGTCGGGTGTTCGGTCCGACTTTACGGCGTTTAGCGGTGCTGGGTTATCCTGGCCTCAACAATCCGAGTCTGCTGATCCGAACGGCCTTGAACCCCGCCACGATCATGAGCAGCCATGAGGGTGCTCGTGTCCACTATGCACTGGAACCGGTCAACCCTGGGTGCGATCCGCTGACGCTGCCGGATCGCTATAACGGCCTCGGTTTCAAAAATCTCATTTATATGGTTGTCGAGCTTTTGGGGTTTCATTCCCGATGGCTCGATATCGAGGAAAATCGACCACCGCTCCACCTGATTTTCATCGAAGAACCGGAAGCGCATCTACATGCCCAACTTCAGCAAGTTTTTATCCGTAAGGTTCTTGATATTCTTGATATCGACGATGCTGAAGCAGATCACTACACAAGTCAGATTGTAGTTTCGACGCACTCTCCTCATATTCTTTATGAGAGGGGTTTTCGTCCAATCCGCTATTTTCGTCGGACCCCAGGTTTGGTCTTGCAGACGTCGGATGTGCTCAATCTTTCAATTTTCTATCAAAGCACTGCTAATCCAGTACGTGACTTCCTTGAGCGGTATTTGAAGCTCACTCACTGCGATCTGTTTTTTGCCGACGCCGCCATCCTCGTCGAAGGCAATGTCGAGCGGCTTCTGTTGCCGCAGATGATTGCCAAAGTCGCCCCTCGTCTCCAGTCCGCCTGTCTCAGTATCTTGGAGATTGGCGGTGCGTTCGGCCATCGGTTCCGATCCCTGATCGAATTCCTCGGCATCACCACCTTGATCGTCACCGACATTGATAGTGTCTTGCCTCCCCAAGGCAACGAAGATGACACCCTCCCAGCTGAAGAAGCTGTGTCGCTGGCCGAAGGCGATACCTCACCGGCTGGGGAAGAAGATGCTTTGCAAGCCACAGACGAGGCGCTGGAAGACGAAGACAAGGCCTCTGCTGGGTCCGCTTGCATGGTTCACATTGATGGCGCGCTGACGTCCAACCAGACCCTGATTCAATGGCTCCCTGGCCGGAAGGCCATCGCCGAGTTGCTCGCAGCCGACGAAGCATCGCGCACCCAGTTGCGGCAGACTGGCGGGGACGCGCTCGTCCGCGTGACTTACCAAACCACGATTGAAGTGACTTGGTCAGGGCAAGCTGTGGCGTTGGCCGGCAGAACACTTGAAGAAGCGTTCGCACTGGAAAATCTTGTTTGGTGCCAAGCGAAGGAGCGGGCCGAACTTAAGCTCCGTATCCGCGGTGCAGCTAAGCTCACCCCCGAAGAAATGGCGGAACGTCTGCACAGTAAAATTGGCAAATCGAGCTTTCACAAGACAGATTTCGCGCTCGCTCTCCTTGCCTGTGATCCAGCGGAATGGACTGTACCGCACTACATCGCATCCGGCCTTTCCTGGCTTGAGCAGCAGGTAACGCCGCCCCCGGCTGAGCCTGCGCCCGAGCCAACACCAGAGCCGAAGGACCTTGAGCAGGCGGCAACCGCATGACAAGCCGGATAGGGCAACCAGACACCGAGGCAGATGTCGAATTGCGCGCGTGCCTTGATCAGCGGCCCCAAACGAGCTTCGTCATGGTGGCCGGCGCTGGGTCTGGCAAGACGACATCGCTGGTCAAAGGGCTCGCGCATCTGGCAAAGACGCGTGGCAAGGACTTGCGGATGCGCGGTCAGCAGATCGCTTGCATCACATACACTGAAGTTGCGGTGCGGGAGATTTGGGGGGACGTTGGCAATGATCTACTCATTCATGTCTCCACCATCCACAGTTTCCTCTGGTCGGTAGTCCGTTCGTTTCAACGCGATATCCAAGGATGGGTCTTGACGCGCATCGACGCAAAGGTCGAGGAGGCGGTGAAGCGTTTGGCGAATCCGCGCACACAGCAGAAGACGCGCCCAGGATTGGAACGCGATATCGAGCGCTACCGCCGTCAGCGTGACATCGTGGTTGGGCTGTCACGATTCACTTATGGGACAGGCAGCGATTTCGCCCGAGGTCTTCTGGGGCATGCCGATATCATCGCCATGGTACCAGCGTTGATAGAACAGCATCAGCTTCTGCGTGACCTTGTCGCCAGCCGCTTTCCCTTCATCTTCGTCGACGAGAGTCAGGATACGGTGCCCGCCGTCGTGGCAGCTCTCCGGCGCGTCGCCGAGACGGTCCAGCACGAGTTCTGTTTGGGCTTCTTCGGCGACCCAATGCAAAAGATCTACACGGCTGGCGCAGGAGCCATCGCGCCGGGGATGGGATGGGCGAACATTACAAAGCCGGAGAATTTCCGGTGCCCACGCCGCGTGCTTGATGTCGTCAACGCGATCCGGGCAGAGGGCGACGGCCTGGTCCAGAACCGAGGCCGAATGACCGAAACCGACGGTCAACAGAGGTCGGTCGCAGGAAGCGCACGCTTGTTTCTCCTGCCCGCCGATGATCAGCGGTCGGAGCGGATCGCCCAAGTCAGGCAATGGCTAAGCCGTGAAAACAACGATCCACATTGGGAAAACGATGCGCGGGAAGCGGATGTGCGCGTATTGGTCGTCGTTCATCGCATGGCTGCGACGCGGCTGGGATTCCCGGGCCTCTATGCGGCCTTGCATGACAAGGCACCTTCCAGTCTCAAGGATGGGCTTGAAGATGGCAGCACTTGGCCGCTCCGGCCATTTTTGACTTATCTCCTGCCGCTTGCCCTGGCCGTGCGCGGCGGCGATCACTTCGAGGTCATGGCACTGCTGCGCGCCCACTGCCCCCTGCTCACGACGGACGGCATCGCGGGCCGGGAAGTTGGTGAGGTGCTCCGCCAACTGGAGACCGCGACGATCCGACTGAATACGCTGTTCGACGGCCCAACGACCACAATCCGTCATATTCTTGATCACGCGATCACCACCGAACTTCTGCGGGTCGATGATCGGTATGCCCCTTACTTTGCTGACCCCAATAGAGAGTTGGATGCCGATGATCCAGAGAGCGAGTCTGTAACGAGCTTTCTTGCTTGTCGTGCAAAGGAACTTTGGGGATATCGTCACTACATCGAGGACATGTCCCCCTTTGCCACTCAGCAAGGTGTGAAGGGTGCCGAATTCGATCGTGTGTTGGTGCTTATCGATGATGATGAGGGGCAAGGGCAGAATCAATTTTCATATGGAAAGTATTTTGGGATTACGCCACTGTCGGAAAGAGACATGGAGAATTTAGCCAACGGAAAGGATTCAGTGCTGGAAAGGACGCGGCGCCTTTTCTACGTCTGTAGTTCGCGTGCGACATGTGACTTGGCTGTAGTAATGTTTCTGCCCGACGTAGAAGCCGCGCGGCCACAGATCGAGGCTAGGGGATTTTTTCGACCGGAAGATATCTACGATGTCAGGTCGTTGGCCGAACATCCAGCGGCGGCTGAGTGAGTCTGTTGTCCCAATGGCATTCAAAGCAGAGAAAACCATAAGCTCACGATGGGATCTCACATTTAATTGATCAAATTTTCGCTCTTAATTGATCAAATTTTCGCTCTCAGTGTTTCCTGAGAAAAATCGCTGTGTTCGGTTCTCATTCTCAAGGTTTGCTGAAATTGACACACTGCTAAGCGCCGGGGCTAAGGGAGGACTGCTTATGTCCGATAACCTTCCCTTATCGGACATAGATTGACGATGAAGTTAGAGATCGCCAAACTTGAAATGCGATCGGCATTCCAGCCCTTCGTGGCTCTTGGAGATGACACTGTCATGACCGATTATGCCGAGATGACGGACCCGGCAACCGAGATGTACGAACTGGCTGAGATGATCCGTCATCATCCCGGCATCCCGAGCACTCAGCCGCAGTACGATGCTTTGGCCAGCCTGTTCGGGACGGAGGTGGGCTCGGATGACTATTTCACGCTGATGGCGGCTGTTCGCCGCCGCATTGCCGACTTCGAGGCCCAGGTCAAAGCAAGCCCGAAGCTGCGTCCGCGCCCGCGCGATAGCGCGCTCGCCGCTCTGGCCAGCATTGCTACGGTCTTGAGTCCGCGCTGTGGTCACGAGATTTGGAACCAACTCGCCGCTCAGCGAATCACCGAGGCCCACATCACTGCTCTTGTCGGCCTGGAGCAGTATTTCGCCGACGCCCATCCGATGCAGCGTCTGACCAATACCGATCGGCAAGCCCTTGTTGCGGAGATGGATGCACTTCTGGCAGTCCTGGCCAGCGGACGACTGGATCTCGATACCTTGCTGATCGACGCGGTGTCGAAGGCCTTTCGCGATTTACGCCTCGTCCTAGAGAGATTTTCGTTCTTCGGTCGCCGCGCCGTCGAGGAAAAGCTCGTTATCGTCGCGTCAGCCCTCCGCGTCGCTGGGAACGCAGCGGGCACGAGGGCCTCGGCCGAAACGACGTCATTCATCGAACGGGCCATCACAGTGGTGAAGACGATCGTCAGCGTGGTCGTGGTCGTAGGGGGTGTCCAGCAGGGTGCCGTGGTGATTGGCGATGGAATTGGCTGGGTTGCCAAGCAGGCCATCGAGCAGATTGGCGCTCAGCGGCTGCTGACCGACCAGAGTCAAGGAGGGAAGCCACCTGAAGGTGACGAAGGCGAGATGACGCCCGCCGACGCGATTGCGGCGCCGATCGGGACGTGAACGCTCGGCACCAGACTGCATGCGAAAGAAGGGCAGCGCAATGGACGGCGACGTCCCAGGTCTGAACATCGGCATCGTCCCGGCCGAACCCACCGTGGGTTCCGGCCCACCGACCGGGCTGGACGATCTGACGCAGAAGACTCTGCATTATATCCGGCAGGCGAAATCTGAAAATGCTCAGCGCGCCTACAAGGCCGACTGGTGGCATTATACCACCTAGTGCATGCGCCGTGGCCTCCCTCCGCTACCGCCTAGCCCACCAGCAATCGGCCTTTATCTCGCCGACCTCGCATCTGAAAAGCGCGGCGGTGGTCTGGGTGGGCGCGCTGCCTCCATTGTAAAGCGCCGACTGTGCGGGCTTGCCTAGAGTTTCCGACAGCGTGGCTTTCTGCGCGACCGCGGATACCGTCACATCAAGGAAGTGATAGCCAGCATCCGCAATGAACACGCACGGCCACCGGTGCGGAAGGAGGCGCTTCTCGCCGACGATCTTTTGCGGATGACTGCTTGCCGTGACAATGATCTTCGCGGCTTGCGGGATCGCGCCATCCTTCTGCTCGGCTTCGCCAGCGGGCTGCGGCGCAGCGAGATCGTCGGCCTCCACCACGAGGCGGATGAGACTGCCGACGGCCGCGGCTGGGTCGAGGTGCTGGAGGGCGGGCTGGTCCTACACATCCGCGGCAAGACCGACTGGCGCGAGGTTGAGGTCGGGCCGGGCAGCACGCCCCCGAGTTGTCCGGTGGCGGCTCTGAAGAATTGGATGGAGTTGGGCCGCATCACCCATGGGCCGCTGTTCTGCCGCATCGCCCGCGATGGGAAGCGCGCCCTGACCGACCATCTGTCTGATAAGCATGTCGCCTGCCGGGTGCAGACCACCGCTGTCGCCGCTGGTATTCGCGATGGTTTGTCGGAGGGCGAGCGCCGCCACCGCTTTGCCGGCCATTCCCTGCGCGCCGGGTTGGCCACCGCCGCCGAGGCAAAGGAGCGCTTCGTCCAACGGCATCTTGGCCATGCCTCCGCCGAGATGACCCGGCGCTACCAGCGCCACCGCGACAGTTTCCGCGTCAATCTCACTCAGGCAGCCGGCTTATAAAGCTGCTTTGAAGTCACAGCAGCGTCGCGTCATAGGACAACCAGGGAGCCCATAACGTACCTGGGGGGCGGTCCATGGCCAGAATACGGCACGCGCCGCCTGCTGTGTGGCGACAGCTTACCTGTAGCGGAAGGACCGGTTCCGCTACAGCGTGTGCCGGGCCAGCGATTGCTATCCGCGTCAGGATCGGCTTAGCTACCGGTTGTCCAGGCGTAGCGACTTGGAAGGTTCGGATTGCGGCATAGGAATTGAAATCTCGCGTCATCAGCGAGCGAGGGGGGATTATGGGGAGAAAGCGTGCCGCCGTCGTGATCGGGGTGAACAAGACGGGGGGCGGGCTTACTCCATTGCAAGCCTGCGTGGACGGTGCCAACGATGTGGCGGAATGGCTGAGGGGGGAGAACTTCGATCGGTTGGACGTCTTCACCGATGAGGACGAGAGCGGCGCCCAGCGGGAGGTGACAGCCAAGATGCTAAAGACTGCTGTCAAGGACATCGTCAAAAGCAGACTCTACAGCCAGCTCGTGATCTTCTTTTCCGGACACGGATCCTTGAAGAACAGGGACGAATTTTGGCTTCTCTCCGGGGCTCCCGAAGATAGCGAAGAAGCCATCAGCTGGACCGAGACGTTCGAACTTGCTAAGGAGTGCGGGATTCCAAACGTCGTCCTGATTTCAGACGCCTGCCGAACCAAGCCGACGACGCTCCAAGCCATGCGCATCAGGGGCAGCGTCCTTCTTCCAAACCAGGCGGAACTGGGTCCGACAGGCCAAGTGGACAAGTTCCTCGCCACGACCTTAGATCGCCCAGCTTACGAGGTACTACTCACCGCCGACGGAAAAAAGATCAGCGTCTTCACGCATTGCCTGCTAGAGGCGTTTTCCAGGCCCAAAGCCGACATGGTCGATACTGTCACAGAGGACGGCGAGACAATTCGGGTGGTTACCAACCGCAAACTGGGGAGCCATCTCAAGAGCCGCGTGCCTGAACTGATCCAGTCCATAAACCCGATCTACGAACAGATGCCGGATACCGAAGTTCTGTCCGACGCCTACATCGGCAAGGCCGGCGCGGTGGAAATGCCTGGGCCAGACATCCTCGGGTCTCTGCTCAGAGTGATAACGACGGTCAGGGTCCTAGTTGGCGTCATAATAGGCAGCCCCTGGACGACTACGACGATGAGCCATGGGGGACTCCCGGAGCAAAGCTCGCCCATCGCAGTCCAGTTTTCTGAATTTGCTTTTGAGGCCGAGACCGGCTTAGTGGTTCATGGTGCCCGTATAGACGATATCTTCATCTCTCACAAAGCTCGGGCGATGATATTGCAGCACGGCGACACGCCAGGGACGGGGCTTGTGACGCTCGACATCCCGGAGGGCGTGGCCAGCGTTGCCATCCGCTTCCGGAACGGCCACGGCACGGTCATCGCCGGCCTGCGTGGATACATCGCCCATGTGACGGTCGAGGGGAGGGCGGTGACCGACGTCAGCTATCTTCCCTCCCCAAACAGCGACAGATGGACATCCTACCTCGCCCGAAGCTTCGAGCTTGAAATGCTTCGTGAGAAGACGGCGATGGAGGCGCTTGAAGGCGTGTTTCGGCTCTCCGACCCGCACGAGGCGGAGGCGTTCGCCCGTACGGCCCGCATGGAAAAGAGGATCGATCCCGCGCTCGGCCTTTATGCGGCGTATGCCTATTCCCAAGCCAGCAATCAGACTGCGATCGAATCCATCCAGCAGTATATGCAGCATGATCTTGGCGCGTGCCTTTTCGACGTCGCGCTTCTGGCGAAAGGGGTGCGCATGCCGGAGGACGGCGGCCCGACGCTCGTGCCGTTCTGCCCGATGCTCACGCAAGGATGGAACCAGCTTCGTTTGCGCAAGGTCGTGCTGCCGCGTGTCGTTGCCGATGCCCAGGACGAACTGGAGGAATCGCTATGGACAGTCTTTACGCCAGAGCGCTTCGACAAGATCGTAACCGAAATGACGGCTGACGGGAGGTTGAGATGAAGGTGATGTTTGTCCACGGCCGAAGCCAGGGCGGCAAGGTGCCAGCAGATCTCGAAGCGACGTGGATGGGCGCGTTGCGCGAGGGGTTGGAAAAAGCAGGGCTCGCCCTACCAGACGGCGTCGAGGTCGACTTTCCATTCTATGCCGACGATCTCGACCGATTCGTCGAAGCCTTCGCCCTCCCTGCCGATCCCGCGTTTACGCCAAAGGGAAGCCCGGTGTTCGACGAGTACGCTGAATTCAAGGTGCGGGTCGTCGACGAGATGCGCGTCCGGGCGGGCATTTCAGATAGTGCGGTACAAGCCGAGGCTGGGGACCTCCCTATGGAGAAGGGGCCGCAGAACTGGGCGTGGGTGCAGGCGGTTGTCCGGCTGCTCGACCGGACATTCACGAGCCTGCCCGAGGGAACGCTCGAAGTGTTCCTGCGAGATGTGTTCCTGTACACCCGCAAGACAGCGGTTATGAGTACAATCGATGCAATCGTCGCGGCGCGCCTCACGAGCGACACCAGGGTAGTCGTCGGGCATTCGCTGGGCAGCGTCGTCGCATACAACGTTCTGAAGGCAGCGGCCGGTAAGCCTCCGTTGTTCGTGACAGTGGGCTCTCCGCTCGGCATCCGAGCGATCCGCTCGACACTGGGCGTCCTGACCAACCCGGCAGGCGGCAAAGGATGGTACAACGCCTACGATCCGCGCGACGTAGTTGCTCTTAATCCGCTCGACGCGCTGAATTTCGGCGTTGATCCAGCAATAGCGAACTATGGCGGGGTAGACAACCAGACCTCCAACCGGCATGGCATCGTCGGTTACCTGAACGATCCGAACATCGCACGCGCAATCCGCGCGAGCTTCGATTGACGCCGGCGCCGCCCCATTCCGGTACCGTCACCTGTACATAGCACTCCGTCCCAGAGTCGAACTGTACTAGTATTAGACTTTGTAGGAGCCGATAAATGGGAATTTGGGAAAAGGATAGGGTCAAAGTTGACAATTGCCCGTGTGGCAAGGGGCGCATTGAGCGTGTCGACGAGTCTCCCGATAATCCATGGTCCAGACCTCACTCTTATTATGAATTGGACTGCGCCGAATGCTCGGCGAAATGGTTCATGAGCCCTTATGGGGCTCTCACAGAGCGAGCATCAGAGGGCGAATATACGGCAGCGTCGAAGGCTAACGCGTTCGCATCTGCCGCATTGCGGAACTACCTAATCTCCTTACTGGCTCAATTTTCTTTCCCGCCCTGTAAACGTCTGACTGATGAATTCAATTTTCTCTCAAGTCAGGGGCTCTATCACGGGAAGATAGGGCAATACATGTTCGCCCGGCGAACACTCAAAATGCGCGACTTGGCAGAAGTTCGTGCGGACTCGCCTATTGTGCCCACTTTGGTGGAGGCGCACGGCAACGTCGGTCAATATCAGTCTCTTGTTGACGCGGCCGCATCAGCAGAGGTCGCGGCCTCTGCCACGTATAAGGCGATAAAGCGCATACATTATCCTAGTATATAACGCGAGGATTACTGGCAATTGGCTCACGCTGCAGTTTGATGCCATCCAGTCATGCCCGACAGAAGATCGCCGGCGCTTCCTAGTGGACAGGGCGCACCTACGGATCACCTTATTATGCGCAAGACAAAAATAGCGATTGCTCTGGCACTCGCGCTTCACACCCTGCCGGCGACCGCTCAAGATTGGTTGTGCATCGGCGTCGTCAAGACGGGCAACAACGCTGATCCTCTCATCTCCTCGCGTGCACCTCTTTTGCTGACCATCACGGGCAAGATGGCGACGATCTCGTTCGGCCCCACACAGGTCCAGTACCCCACTGGCACTCCCTCCAGCGACGGCAGGATCCTCAATGGATCCAATGCTCCAAGCTTCCTATTCAATCCGAACGACCGGTCCATCATGCTCCGCCTGCGCGACGGCTTGCCGGCGGATCAGCGTTGGTTCGAGGGGCAGTGCAAACCCACGTGAGCCAGCCTCATGCCGCTTTGTTCGGTTCATGACCAGGGGATCACTTTGTTAGAGTGCACCGCAAAGCCGCGCTGGAGCTTCGCCCGGGGTCGGTGATAACGAAGCCAAAGCGCACGCCTTTAGCCCTAACTCGATCCATTTACCGGATCGTGAGAGGGTAGAGGGCAAGGCTTGAATGTCTCGCGTTGCGTGCTCGATTCAGGCGAAGCAAATAGAAAGGGCGGAGCCTTTATGGCCCCGCCCTCTTTGTTCGTTCTCGGGCTCCGGAGATGGATCCCGTCGTCTCAGATGATAGGACGGTTAAAAGTTTCTCAAACTTAGGATTCGGTTTCTCATCCTTTGCTTAATTGACCACCACCACCGCGATCACACGTCCAGGTTCGATACCTTCAGGGCGTTGTCCTGGATGAACTCGCGGCGCGGCTCGACGACGTCGCCCATCAGGGTGGAGAAGACCTCCTCCGCCTGATCGACGTGGCTGACGCGGACCTGGAGCAGCGAGCGCTTGGTCGGGTCCAGCGTGGTTTCCCACAGCTGGTCCGGGTTCATCTCGCCCAGCCCCTTGTAGCGCTGGATGGTGACGCCGCGGCGGCCCAGCTCCATCACCGTGTCGAACAGGGCGACCGGGCCGGTCAGGGCGCGGCTTTCCTTCTGCTTCTCGAAGGCCTTGCCGGCGGTGCCGAACACCCGCTTCAGGTCGGCGGCCAGAGCGTCCAGGCGACGGGCCTCGCCGCTCTTCAGCAGGTCGGTGTCGAACAGGTGGCGGTGGGTGACGCCGCGCCGGGCGCGGATCACCGCATAACCGCCCTGGGGCAGCGCCTCGCCGCGCCAGCCGCCGTCGGCGTCCAGCCCGTTCATCCGCTCGGCCACAGTCTGCGCCGCGGCCTCGGCCGCCGCCTTGTCGTCGGCCAGGGCGGCGGACAGGGTGCCGGCGACCGCCGCCTGCTCCACCACCATGGCGTTGCCGACCTTGCGCGACAGCGTGTCGATCGCCGGGCGCGCGGTGCGGGCCTGCTCGACCAGAGCGGCCAGCTGCTCGCCGATCAGCAGGGAGCCGTCCGACAGCCGGACCGACAGGTCGCCCAGCGCCGCCTCGACCAGATACTCTTCGAGCGCCCGGTCGTCCTTCAGGTAGCGTTCCTTGGCGTTGCCGCGCTTGATGCGGTAGAGCGGCGGCTGGGCGATGTAGAGATAGCCGCGCTCGATCAGGTCGGGCATCTGCCGGAAGAAGAAGGTCAGCAGCAGGGTGCGGATGTGGCTGCCGTCCACGTCCGCGTCGGTCATGATGATGATCTTGTGATAGCGCGCCTTGTCGGCGTTGAACTCGTCGCTGATGCCGGTGCCCAGCGCCGCGATCAGCGTGCCGATCTCCGCCGAACCCAGCATCTTGTCCAGCCGGGCCCGCTCCACGTTCAGGATCTTGCCGCGCAGCGGCAGGATGGCCTGGGACTGGCGCGAGCGGCCCTGCTTGGCGGAACCGCCGGCCGAATCGCCCTCGACGATGAACAGTTCCGACAGCGCCGGGTCGCGCTCCTGGCAGTCGGCCAGCTTGCCCGGCAGCGACGACATGCTGAGCGAACTCTTGCGCGTGATGTCGCGCGCCTTGCGGGCGGCCTCGCGGGCGGCGGCGGCTTCCACCACCTTCTGGATGACGCGGCGGGCGTCGGCCGGATGTTCCTCGAAATACTGGGCCAGCGCCTCGCCCACCACCGCCTCGACGACGGGGCGGACTTCCGACGAGACCAGCTTGTCCTTGGTCTGGCTGGAGAATTTCGGGTCCGGCACCTTCACCGACAGGACGCAGGTCAGCCCCTCACGGGCGTCGTCGCCCGACAGGCTGACCTTCTCCTTCTTGGCGATGCCGGATTCGGTCGCGTAGTTGTTGATGGCGCGGGTCAGCGCGGCGCGGAAGCCGGCGAGGTGGGTGCCGCCGTCCTTCTGCGGGATGTTGTTGGTGAAGCAGAGCGTCGTCTCGTGGTAGCTGTCGTTCCACTGGAGCGCGCATTCAACCGTCACCACCCCGCCATGCTCGGTCGGCCGCTCGTTCTTCAGCGTGATCGCCGGCTTGTGCAGCGCCGTCTTGGAGCGGTCGAGCCAGCTGACGAAGGCTTCCAGGCCGCCTTCGTAATGCAGGTCCTGCACCTTCGGCTCCACCCCGCGCGCGTCGGTCAGCAGCAGGCGGACGCCGGAGTTGAGGAAGGCCAGCTCGCGCAGCCGGTGTTCCAGCGTGGCGAAATCGAACTCGATGTTGGTGAAGGTCTCGGTCGAGGGCATGAAGGTGACTTCGGTGCCCGACAGCGGCTTGCCCTTCTCCGGCACCATCGGCGCCTCGCCGACGTCGGCCAGCGGCGCCTCGGCGTTGCCGTGGCGGAAGCGCATGGTCCAGGTCCGGCCGCCGCGCCAGATGCGCAGATCCAGCGTTTCCGACAGCGCGTTCACCACCGAGACGCCGACGCCGTGCAGGCCGCCGGAAACCTTGTAGCTGTTCTGGTTGAACTTGCCGCCGGCATGGAGCTGGGTCATCACGACCTCGGCAGCCGAGACGCCTTCCTCCGAATGGATGTCGGTCGGGATGCCGCGGCCGTTGTCGCGCACCGTGACCGATCCGTCGGCGTTCAGCACGACCTCGACCTTGTCGCAATAGCCGGCCAACGCCTCGTCGATGGCGTTGTCGACCACCTCGTACACCATGTGGTGCAGGCCGGACCCGTCGTCGGTGTCGCCGATGTACATGCCGGGGCGTTTGCGCACGGCATCGAGCCCGCGCAGAACGGTGATCGATTCCGCCCCGTAGTCCGCCTGCTGGGGCTCCGACTGCGGGAGGTCGTTCTTCAGTGCTTCCTGTGCCATGCGTCGACTATAACAGATTCGGTTGCGGATACGGCGGTTTAGCGTGCGTCGGCATGCTTTTTTTCCGGGATTTTTCCCCGATTTCCGCCCCTATCCGGGGCGGATGTGCGCGTCTTCGATGTGGAAGCGGCGGGCATCGTCCCCAAGCGGGTCGAAAACCCCCTCGTCGGTGCCCGTCATCCAGGCCTGGGCGCCCAATGCCAGGATTTCTCCGAACAGCGCGGCGCGCCGCTCGGGGTCGAGATGGGCGGCCACCTCGTCCAGCAGAAGGATCGGCGCCGCGCCCCGTTCGGCCGCCAGCAGCCGGGCGTTGGCCAGCACGATGGCGATCAGCAGCGCCTTCTGCTCGCCGGTGGAGCACAGCCCGGCCGGCATGTCCTTGGGCGCATGGCGGACGGCGAGGTCGCTCTTGTGCGGTCCCACCAAGGCGCCGCCGCCGTCGGCATCGGCGCGGCGTCCGGCACGCAAGCTGTCGCGCAGCGCATCCTCCGCCGCCAGCGCCGGACCGTCGTCCAGCCAGCGTTCCACCGTGCCGGCGACGGTGAGGTCGGCGCCGGGGAAGGGGCCGACCGAGCGGGCGCAGGCGGCGCGCAGCCGCTGCACCACCTCGCGCCTTGCCGCGGCGACGGCGATGCCGGTGGTCGCCATCTGGTCCTCCAGCGCGCCGAGCCAGCCCTCGTCGAAGCGGCCGTCGCGCAGCAGCCGGGCGCGTTCGCGCAGGGCATGCTCGTAGCGCGACAGCCGGCCGGCATGGGCGGGGTCGAAGCCGAAGACCAGCCGGTCGAGGAAGCGCCGCCGTCCGCTCGACCCTTCGAGGAACAGGCGGTCCATCTGCGGGGTCAGCCAGACCATGGCGACATGGTCGGCGAGTGCGGTCTGGCCCTTGGCCGGGTGGCCGTCGATGCGGACCAGCCGGCGGTCGCGCTCGGAGCTGCGGCTTCCGTCATGGGGCTCGCGGCCGGTGCCGATCTCCACCGGTCCCAGCGGGGTGTCGAGCGTCGCCGCCACCGCCCAGCCGGCGCCGGGGGGCGAGCCCAGCCGCTCGACCTCGGCCAGCCGGGCGCCGCGGATGCCGCGGCCGGGGGCGAGGAAGCTGACGGCCTCCAGAAGGTTGGTCTTGCCGGCGCCGTTCGGGCCGATCAGGGCGACGGGCCGGCGGTCGGGCTCCAGCCGCGCGGAGTCGTAGCCGCGGAAGCGCGTCAGCGTCATCCGCCTGACCGCAAGGGCCGGAGCGAAGGCCGGAGTTGCGGCGGACACCGGGGTGTCGCCGCTCATCGAAACTGCCGTGTGGTGCAACTGGTCCGTTCCGCCTGGGGCGGGGAGGATCCCCGCAGCCCCATCACACGCGCATCGGCATCAGGACGTAGAGCGCGGTCGAGTCGGCGACGTCGCGGATGATGGTCGGCGACGCGGCGTCGGCCAGCGTGAACTGGGCGCCCTCGCCCTCGATCTGCTGCGTGATGTCCAGCAGATAGCGAGAGTTGAAGCCGATTTCCAGGGGGGACTCCTGGTAGCTGACCTCCAGCTCCTCGGTCGCGCTGCCCGATTCCGGGCTGGTGGCGGACAGGGTGAGCGCGCCGCGGACCAGCGACAGCTTCACCGCCCGGCTCTTCTCGGTGGAGATGGTGGCGACGCGGTCGACGGCGGCGGCGAAAAGCTTGGCGTCCACCTCCATCACCTTGTCGTTGCCGACCGGGATCACCCGCTCATAGTCGGGGAAGGTGCCGTCGATCAGCTTGGAGGTGACGACGACGCTGTCGAAGCCGAAGCGGATCTTGTTGTCGGACATCGACAGCTCGATGCGGTCGGCGGCCTCGTCGACCAGCTTGCGGATCTCGGTGACGGTCTTGCGCGGGATGATGACGCCGGGAATGCCCTCGGCCCCGTCCGGCAGCGGCATCTCGACCCGCGCCAGCCGGTGGCCGTCGGTGGCGACGGCGCGCAGCACCGGCGTCTCCAGGCTGCCCATCTTGCTCTTGGCGGCGTGCAGGTAGATGCCGTTCAGGTAATAGCGCGTCTCCTCGGTGGAGATGGCGAAGCGGGTGCGGTCGATCAGCCCGCGCAGGTCGGCGGCGGCGACCGAGAAATTGTGCTTCAGCTCGCCGCTGGACAGCTGCGGGAAATCCTCGACCGGCAGGCAGGACAGCTTGAACTGCGACCGGCCGGCGCGCAGCGTCAGGATGGTGCCGTCGCCGCCGATGTCCAGCTCCACCTGGCTGCCGTCGGGCAGCTTGCGGACGATGTCGAACAGGGTGTGGGCGGGGGCGGTGGTGCCGCCGGGGCGCCCGACCGTCGCCGGGACCGTCTCGACGATCTCCAGATCCATGTCGGTGGCGGCCAGCGACAGTTCACCGTCGCCCGCGCGCAGCAGGACGTTGGACAGGATCGGAATGGTGTTCCGCCGCTCGACCACACTCTGCACGTGACCCAGGGAACGGAGAAGGGCGGCGCGTTCGATGGTGATGTTCATGCTGGCGTCGTCTCGGCCGGAGGGGAACTGTTCTTGCGGACCCACCGGGGTTGCGGGCCGTTGTCCGGCCGTCCCGCCCCGAGCGGGCGCGCATCATACCACATCGACGGGTGCGTCGAACCAAATTGTTGCGGCTAAGAGCACCTAACAAAACGGCGTTTGGGCTGTTGAGAGTGGCATGGCTGCACCTCTGGTCTCCGACGCCCTTTGGGCCCTGATTGAACCGTTGCTCCCAGCGGAGCCGCCCAAACCGAAGGGCGGGCGGCCTCGGCTGGACAACC